>JAAWAY010000035.1 GCA_022792415.1 Eggerthellaceae bacterium
GCCGGGGCTGGTCGGCTTGTACTGTTTTACTCCCATTTCTTTCCTTCCTTTGGGGCGTGGTGCCGGGTCGTGCCTGGTAACGGCAGGTCCTCGCCGGTTTCGCCCTCGCTTCGAGACTCCTGCTCGCGCGCCTCTCCGCACACCAGGGGCCTCCTCTGTCTTCTGTGGCCAGGCGATTGCCGAACGGGCTCCGAGGGAGGCTCGGAACCTCGACTCCGCCTAACCACGCGTCCGGGTGTATCTATACACGAGCAGACGCAAAGAGACAGTATAACCGCGTGCGAGCCGTGATTCAAGGATGGATTTGCGGGCGGCGCGGGGCACACATGACGCGCACATGCGGGATGCGGGGCGCGGGGCGCGGGGCGCGGGTGCGGGGTGCGGGGTGCGGGGTGCGGGGTGCGGGGTGCGGGGTGCG
Organism: Eggerthellaceae bacterium; assembly: GCA_022792415.1. Lineage (GTDB taxonomy): Bacteria > Actinomycetota > Coriobacteriia > Coriobacteriales > Eggerthellaceae > Enterorhabdus. The sequence goes on from JAAWAY010000035.1 coordinate 419, forward strand.
GGATGCGATGGTGTGCGGGTGCCGGCGACGGGTGCTGGACGGCAAAGGGGCGTCGCGGGGAGGAAATTCGCTGTTTGGTACACAGCTGCAGCCAAAAAGGCGGGAAGCAGCGCCCCCGTGCTGCCCCGGGCCATGAGGCGAAGTGCATTTTGCCTGGTCATGGGAAGGCGCAGTACGATGAGTCCTTTTGTGAGGCGCCGAGAAGGGTGCGGCTGTGTACCAAACTCCGTTTTTCCACGCCGAAGGCGCACGCCAGCGTCTGGCGGGCGGAGATCGACCGGCCCACGCGGCACCGATCAGCCCGCGTGGCGCGCCTTAGCGGATGACCTCGTTCTCCAGCTCGTCCTCGAGGGCGCGCGGGACGTCGGCGCCCGGCGTGCGATCGCCCGCGGCCGTCGCCGCGTCGGCACCCGCATCGGAGTCCGGCGTGGCGCCCTCCCCCGCCCGGCGCAGCGGGCGGCTCGCGGGGCGCGCGGCCAGCTCGTCGACGGCGTCGGCGCTCGGCGCGGCGTCGTCAGGCAGCACGACGTTGAGCAGGATGCCGGCCACCGACCCCACGGCCAGGCCCGATAGCCCGATGGTGATGCCGCCTACCACCAGCGTGATGGCCCCGGTGGCGCTGTAGGCGATGCCCAGCGACAGCACCAGCACGATGGCCGTGATGAGCACGTTGCGGCTGCGCGTGAAGTCCACGTGGTTCTCCACCAGGTTGCGGATGCCCACCGCCGAGATCATGCCGTACAGCACGAGCGACACGCCGCCGATGACGCAGGCGGGCATGGCCGCGATGACGGCGGCGAACTTGGGGCAGAACGAGAACACGATGGCGAACACGGCCGCCAGGCGCACCACGCGCGGGTCGAAGACGCGGGTGAGCGCCAGCACGCCGGTGTTCTCGCCGTAGGTGGTGTTGGCCGGCGCGCCGAACAGCGACGCGAGGATGGTGGCCAGGCCGTCGCCGAGCAGCGTGCGATGCAGCCCCGGCTCGGCGATGTAGTTGCGCCCGCAGGTGGAGCTGATGGCCGACATGTCGCCGATGTGCTCGATCATGGTGGCGAAGGCGAGCGGCATGATGGTGATGACGGCCGTGAGCGCCAGGCCGCTGTCGAAGCCGGGGCCGAACAGCGAGAACACGGTGTTGTCCCACAGCACGGGCAGGCCGATCCAGTCGGCGGCGGCCACGCCCGAGAAGTCGGCCTCGCCCAGCAGCGCGGCCACGACGTAGGCGCCGATGACGCCCAGCAGGATGGGGATGATGCGAATCATGCCGCGGCCCCAGATGTTGCACACGACGATGATGGCGATGGCGATGACCGCCACCAGCCAGTTGGTCTCGCAGTTGGCGATGGCCGACGAGGCCAGGATGAGGCCGATGGAGATGACGATGGGGCCCGTCACCACCGGCGGGAAGAAGCGCATGACGCGCAGCGGGCCGAACACGCGGAATAGCGCCGAGAGCACCAGGTAGAGCAGGCCCGCGCAGGCCACGCCCAGGCACGCGTAGGGCAGAAGCTCCGGCTCGCCGTTGGGCGCGATGGCCGCGTACCCGGCGATGAAGGCAAACGACGATCCGAGGAACGCCGGCACCTGCCCGCGCGACACCAGGTGGAACAGGAGCGTGCCGATGCCCGCGAACAGAAGCGTCGCCGACACGGACAGCCCCGTCAGCGTGGGGACGAGGATGGTGGCGCCGAACATGGCGAACATGTGCTGCAGGCCGAAGAGCCCCATCTTGGGCAGGCCGAGGCCGCGCGCGTCATAGACGGGAGCCGTCCCCGCGGGCGCCCCTTCATCCGGGCCGCCGGCGACAGCCGGCTCGGGGGATCCGACCGGCGCCTGGTCCAGGGCCTGGTCGTCGTGCTGGGTGTGCTGCTTGCTCATGGAGCCTCCGCCCTCGGGTGGTCGCGTCACGGCACCCCGGCGGGTACCACGGGGATGGTACCACGTAAGCGGGCGCATCCCGTGGAGGCGGCGCGTCGACTCGGCGCAGGGCGCGGCCCGCGTCCCTACTTGCCCTGCTTGCGGATGCCGCCCTTGCGGCCGTTGGCCTTGGGCGCGGGCCCGCGTCCCTTGCGGTTGGCCGCCCGGGGCTCGGGCCCGCGGGCCGCCTTGCCGCGCTGGGCGCCGCGCCCGCCCCGCGCGCCGTCGCGAGAGCCGCCCGCGCCCCGGCCGCCCCGGTCGCCCCCGCCGCCCCGCGCGCCATCGGCCTTCTCCGGCCTCACCAGGCACTCCGGCCCGTAGCCGATGAGGTCAGTGCGCCCGGCGCGGCGCAGCGCCTCGCGCACCAGGCCGCGGTTCTTCGGGTCGCGGTACTGGATGAGCGCGCGCTGCAGCGCCTTCTCGTGCGGGGAGCGCGGCACGTAGACGGGCTCCATGGTACGCGGGTCGAGCCCGGTGTAGTACATGGCCGTGGCCATGGACCCGGGCGTCGGGTAGAAGTCCTGCACCTGCTCGGGGTTATGGCCCAGGTCGCGGCAGAACTCGGCCAGCTCCACCGCGTCGGCCAGCGTGCACCCGGGGTGCGACGACATGAGGTACGGCACGAGGAACTGCTTCTTGCCCGCGCGGCGGTTCTCCGCCTCGAAGGCGCGCGAGAAGTCCTCGTACACCTGGTGGGGCGGCTTGCCCATGACATCCAGGACGCGGCGCGACACATGCTCGGGCGCCACCTTCAGCTGACCGCTGACGTGGTGATCCACCAGCTCGCGCAGAAACGTCGGGTCGGGGTCGGCCATGACGTAGTCGAACCGGATGCCCGATCGCACGAACACCTTCTTCACGCCGGGCAGGGCGCGCAGCTCGCGCAGCAGCGCCACGTAGTCGGCATGGTCCACCTCCAGCTTGGCGCACGGCTCAGGGGCCAGGCAGCGCCGGCCCGGGCACGCCCCGCGGCGCAGCTGGGCCGCGCAGGCCGGCCCGCGGAAGTTGGCGGTGGGGCCGCCCACGTCGTGGATGTAGCCCTTGAACGCGGGGTCCTCGGTCATGGCGCGCGCCTCGTCCAAAAGCGACTCGTGGCTGCGCGCCTGCACGATGCGCCCCTGGTGGAACGTGAGCGCGCAGAAGGCGCACTCGCCGAAGCACCCGCGGTTGCTCACCAGCGAGAACCGCACCTCGGCCAGGGCCGGCACGCCCCCGGCCTCATCGTAGGAGGGATGCCACGCGCGCGTGAAGGGCAGGCGGTACACCGCGTCCATCTCGGAGGTGGACAGCGGCTCGGCCGGCGGGTTCTGCACCACATACAGGTGGTCGGAGTACGGCTCCACCAGGCGGCGTCCCGTAAAGGGGTCGGAGTTGGCGTACTGCACGGCGAAGCTCTCCGCGAAGGCGCGCTTGTCGGCGCGCACGTCGTCCCACGACGGCAGCAGCTCGTAGTCGTACACGGCGTCGAGCGACGTCGCGCGGTAGACGGTGCCTGGGATGAACGTGAGGTCCGACACGGCCAGCCCCGCGTCGAGCGCCTCGGCGATGGCCACGATGGAGCGCTCCCCCATGCCGTAGGACACCAGGTCAGCGCCGGAATCCAGCAGGATCGAGCGCTTGAGGCCGTCCGACCAGTAGTCGTAGTGGGCCAGCCGGCGCAGCGACGCCTCGATGCCGCCCAGGATGATGGGGGCGTCCTTGAACGTGCGCCGGATGAGGTTGGCGTACACGACGGCCGCATGGTTGGGCCTCCGGCCGCCGGCGCCGCCGGGCGTGTAGGCGTCGTCGTGGCGGCGCTTCTTGGCCACCGTGTAGTGGTTGACCATGGAGTCCATGTTGCCCGCCGACACCAGAAACCCCAGCCGCGGCTCGCCGAACACGGCCACCGACGCGTCGTCGGTCCAGTCGGGCTGCGCGATGACGCCCACCCGGAACCCCTTGGACTCCAGCAGCCGCACGATGATGGCCGCGCCGAACGAGGGGTGGTCGACGTAGGCGTCCCCCGACACGTACACGAAGTCCACCTGGTCCCACCCGCGGGCCCGGGCGGCCTCGGCGGAAAGCGGGGGGAAGAGGGCCTCGTCGAGGCGCGGGGCCGCGGGGCCGCCCTCGGCGGCGCGGCCGCCGCGGGCGGTGCCGGCAGCGCGGGGATCCCGGGCGGCTCGGTGCGAACCCGGCGCGGATCGGGCGGCGCCTGACGCCGCGCCCTTCCCGGACCGGCCCCCCGAGGCGTTGCCGGCCGCCGCGCCGCGGGGCGCTCCGCCGCCGCGCGGGCGCTTGGCGCGGGACACCTAGGACCGCCTCCCTTCCCCATCCTCGGGGACGTGCACGTAGCCGTGGGGCTCGGGGCCCTCCACCACCGACGGGCGCGCCTGGGGCGGCACGAGCACGCGCAGGGCCCGGGGCGCCACGGACAGCTCGAAGGACGTGCCCTCCAGGCGCTCGCCGTCAACCTGCACGGGCAGCGGCTCGTCGAACTCCACGCGCAGGCGGTGCGCGCGACGGAACTCCAGCTGCTTGAAGCGCGTGTGGTGGCCGTCCTTGGCCAGCATGAAGATGAGCGTGGCCTTCTTGCGCGACAGCGGCGGGTGCGCGATGACCACGTCGAGCCAGCCGTCGGCGATGGACGCCTTGGGCGCCACGGTGAAGCCGCCGCCGTAGGTGGGGCCGTTCTGCACCGCGAACAGGTACATCTCGCCCTCGTGGAAGCCGCCGTCGTCGAAGGCGACCCGGTAGCGGCGGCAGTCGAGGTGGTTCATCAGCTGGTCGAGGCCGGCCGCCAGGTAGAGCATCGTGCCGGTGCGCCCCGTGCGCTTGCGGCGCTCGACGGTGTCGAGCGCGATGGCCGCGTCCAGGCCGAACGACACGGTCTCGGCGAAGTAGACGCCGTTGCAGCACCCCACGTCGACGGAGACGGCGCGCGCGTCGACCAGCTGGGCGACGGCGCGGACCACGTCGCGCTCCATCGACAGCGTGGCGGCGTAGTCGTTGCCCGAGCCGACCGGGATAATGCCCAGGTAGGGGCGCTCGTTGGCAGGCAGGGTCATGAGGCCGTTGACCACCTCGTGGATGATGCCGTCGCCGCCGAGCGCGATGACGGTGTCGAAGTCGGCCGCCGCGGCGGCGAGCTCCCTGCCGTGGCCCGGGCCGGCCGTGGGCTGCACCTCCACCGTGGAGGCCGGCAGCGCCTCGCGCAGAAGCACGCTCGCCTCGGCCGCCGCGTCCGCCCCGCGACCGTTCTGGGCCGCCGGGTTGGCGATGAGCAGCACCCTTCCCCACTCGTGGGCCACGGGGGGCCTCCTTTCGTCATCCTCTTGCTGGAAACAGCGGAAGCCGGGCGTGCCGGCTTCCGTGAGATCATATACCGACCGGCCGGGCGCCTGGCGGCGCGCCGTCCGTCGCTTGCCGAGCGGTTACTCGGCCACGTCCTCGGACGCCTCGGCCTGCTCCACGACCTCGGGCGCCGGCGCGTTGGGGTCCACCTCGGTGATGATGGCGTGCTCGACCACCCAGTTGTTGGCCTTCAGGCGCTCGGCAGACTCGCGCAGGGCGAACAGGCGGCCGGACTGCTTGAACTGCTCGAGCATCTGCTTGGGGTTGGCCTGGGGGTTCATGGCGCGGCACGCGGCCTCCAGGTCGTCGTCGGTGATCGAGAGCTTCTCGTGGCGGAACACCGCGTCCAGCGCGTAGCCCTGCACGAGCATCTCGCGGGTCTGCAGCATGAGCATCATGCCGAACTGCTGCTCGCCGCCGTTCTGGGCCACGAAGTCCTCCCAGCTCTGGCCGGACTGCTGCAGCTCGGCGCGCATGTTCTCCATCAGGTTGGAGCGCATGGTCTCGTACACCTCGTCGGCGATCTTGCCCTGGAAGCGGCGGGCCAGCTCGCTCACGGCCATCTGGCGCTTGTAGTTGTCGTACTGCTCGCGGGCGCCGTGCTCCACGCCGCGGGCGATGTCGGCGCGCAGGGCCTCGGCGTCCTTGAACATGGGCATGTTCGTCTTGACCCACTCGTCGTCGATCTCGGGGATGGCGGGGGCCTGGATCTCCTTCACCGTCACGGTGCAGTCGATGACCTCGGTGATCTCGTTGAAGTCCTCGTCGATGCCCGGGCCCTCGAAGGTGAACTCCTTCGTCTCGCCCGGCTGCATGCCGATGATCTGCTCGTCGAAGCCCTCGGGCATGTAGCCCATGCCGGCGGTGTAGGTGCGGCCGTCGGTGGTGAGGCCCGTGACCTCCTCGCCGTTCTTGAGGCACTTCATCGCGATGAGGCAGCTGTCACCCTTCTCCACCGGCTTGGCGTCGGCGGTGACGTAGGTGGTGTAGCGCTCGGCCATCTGCCGGAGCTGGTCGTCAACGGCATCGGGGTTGACGGCGAAGGCGGGCATCGTGATCTCCACCGGGTCGTAGGAGGTCAGCTCGTAGTCGGGCTTCAGGGACACCGTGAGGTCGAAGGCGAACTCGCGGTCGCGCTTGAGGGCCGACTTGGCCTCGGGCTGCGGCGGGAACGCGGGGATGATGTTCTTCTTGTCCAGCGCGAAGGGCACGAGGCCCTGCACGGCGCTGGCCTCGACGATGGAGTCGAGGTTCTTGATGCCCATCTTCTCCTCGGCCACCTGGGCCACGGTCTTGCCGGCCTCGGGACGCAGGCCCATGGACTGGGCGAACCCGATCTGGGAGGCCTGCAGCGCGTTGTTGACCTCCTCGGCGGTGGCGACGCACTCCAGGCGCACCTGGTTGTCGCCGAGCTTCTTCATGCTCACTTTCATGGATTGCTCCTTACTTATATAAGTACGTTCTCGTCTTGGGCGACCCGACGGTACGGGGCCGCGTGTTGCACGAGGCGTATTCTACCGCAACTGGCAGAACATCCGTATCACGACCGCAAGATAGCAGCTCCGCGCAGAGAAAACCACAAGGCAGGGCTGTGAGGTTTCGGGTGGCGGGGCGGGGTATGAGAGGGACGACCCGGGCGTGTGGGCGTGCGGCGGGGGGCGGCGCGGGCGCATGGGGCGGCGCGGGCATGCGGGGGGGGGACGGCGCGGGCGCGGGAGTCGCCTGCGGAGAGAGGGCCGGGCAGCGAGACACTGCCGAATCGCGGGCACGAAGATGTCCGCGAAGGCGCGGAACCCGCAGGTGCGCGTATCAAGCGCCCTCCGCGAGAAGCCCCGGCGGCAGGGCCCGACTCCCCCTGCGAACGCGCTTCGAGCACGCCAGCGAGCGCGAGATGTCAGGAATCGGGGGTTGGGACTGCGGCAGCCCAGTTGGACGTGCCTCCGCGGGGAGGAGGCGCAGGTGTACAGCAAGGAGGAGAGGGAGCTGGTGCTCGCGGACTTCCACGCGAGCGGCCTGACGGCCCGGAGGTTCGCGAC
>JAAWAY010000036.1 GCA_022792415.1 Eggerthellaceae bacterium
ACCCGCGCGCTGCAGCTCATCGCCTGCCTCACCGGCAACTCCGACGAGCCCGCCGGCAACCGCGGCTCCTCCAAGGCCCAGGTGGACGGCTGCTGCGGCCGCGCCAACATGCTGTCCAACCCGCATGACCCGGTCGACTGGGGCATCCGCGAGGGCATCGGCACCATGGAGCTGGGCAACACCCCGCGTGACCTCACCGTCGAGGACCAGGTGCCGCTCATCCAGAACTTCGTGCAGTACCTCATCGACGAGAAGTCCCCGCTGGCCGAGCGCTACGACTGGCACGTGCCCACCGACGACGAGGCCCGCACCATCGCGGCGCGCAAGGGCGGCGACTACAAGCACTCCACCAGCTACCCGGGCGTCAAGACCCCGTTCGAGGCCAACGAGGACCAGATCTCGGCCGAGCGCTTCCCGCTGCTGCGCTTCTGGAACTCCTGGACCGACGCCAGCTCCATCTGGGACGCCATCCGCGAGATCGACTCCCCCTACAAGCTGTACGGCGGCATCTGCATGTCCGGCGACTTCATGAACCAGTCCAACCTGCTGGAGGCGTGGGACGCCCTGACCCAGCTGGACTTCTGGGTGGACATCAACCTGTGGTCGTGCCCCAACAACGGCTGCGCCGACTACGTGTTCCCCTGCATGCACTGGCTGGAGGTCAACACCGGCCGCGTGTCCCAGGGCGCCGGCGGCATCTTCGGCGCGGGCCAGCGCTGCGTGCGTCCCATCGGCGACGTCGTGTTCGACCCCACCTTCGTCGTGTGCCTGCACAGGGCCATGGGCGAGCCGTTCAACAACCGCGACCCCGAGTACGACGAGTGGCTCAACCTCGACTACCATGACTTCGTTCAGAACGGCGGCACCGTCGACTACGAGGAGCAGGAGTACCGCCTGCTCGAGGACGCCACCGACTGGTGGGTCATCGACGAGTACAAGACCATCAACGACGAGCAGTGCGACCCGGCCATCGACATCAAGAACCTGGGCGAGGCCGGCTGGCTCATCGACTGGGAGAAGTGGGCCGACCTGCCCGAGGTCAAGCTCAAGAACGAGCACCTGGGCCCCGACTGGCCGCGCTACGCCGCCAAGTTCCAGGAAGAGGGCTGGTTCGACTGCCGCAAGTGGCACCCCGAGCGCTGGGGCACCTACCGCCGCTGGGAGATGGGCTACCGTCGCCAGCAGGCCGGCTACAACCTGTACGCCGCCATCGACGAGAAGTGCGCCTTCGGCACGCCCACCGGCAAGGTCGAGATCTGGTCGACCATCTGCGAGTCCTACATCGGCGACGACGTGGAGACGTTCGCGGAGGTGTGCTCGCCCGAGCGTGCCGCCTACGCCGGCGACATCCCCGACATCGACAAGTTCCCGCACTGGTTCGAGCCCAAGAACTCGCGCATCCAGGCGCCCGAGCTCTACGACGCCGCGCTGGTGGACACCTACGAGAACACGTCGGACAACTACCTCAACACCAGCTACGACGGCACCGAGGACCTGCTGCAGACGTACAAGGACATGGTGAAGCAGTACCCGGACAACACGTTCATCTGCACGTCCGGCTCGCGCCAGCCCGTGTACTTCCACTCCGAGCACCGTCAGCTGCCGTGGTGCCGCGAGCTGTGGCCCAGCCCCCGCTTCGAGATGAACCCCAACGACGCCGCGCGCCTGGGCCTCGAGCAGGGCGACTGGGTGTGGGTGCGCACCCCCTGGGGCGCCATCCGCGAGGTCGTCGACCTGTACTACGGCATCAAGGAGGGCACGACCAACGCCAACCACGCGTGGTGGTACCCCGAGATGGATCACGCCGCGCACGGCTTCGAGCTGGTGGGCATCAACTCCACCATGGACAAGTACGCCCAGTGCTGGATCTGCGGCGCGTCGCAGCTGCGCGGCAACCCCGTGGTGGTGTACAAGGCCACGGCCGAGAACTCGCCGTTCGGCAACCCCGTTCCCTGCGACCCGTGGGGCAACGAGGCCATCACCAACGCCAACGACCCGCGCCTGAAGGAATGGCTGGCCAACGACCCGCGCCTGGACGACTCCAAGGTGGACCTCACCTTCGCCAGCGCCACGGCCAAGGGCCTGCAGACCATCAGCCTCGTGAAGGAATAGGAAGGAGGTTCCGACATGTCTAACTACGCGATCATCACCGACCTGAACCGCTGCACCGGCTGCTTGGCGTGCACGGTGGCGTGCAAGGCCATCAACGGCGTCGACGTGGGCAACTTCTGGATCAAGACGCTGCGCGTGGGTCCGCATCCCATCGAGGGCGGATCGGGCACCTACCCCGACGTGGAGATGTACTTCCTCCCCGTCCAGTGCCAGCACTGCGAGAACCCCGAGTGCGTGAAGGTGTGCCCCACCGAGGCGTCCCACATCGCCGAGGACGGCACCATCCAGATCGACAAGGACAAGTGCATCGGCTGCCAGTTCTGCGCCATGGCGTGCCCCTACGGCGTGCGCTACCTGAACGAGACCGAGCGCGTCGTCGAGAAGTGCACGCTGTGCGAGCAGCGCACGGCCCAGGGCGAGCTGCCCCAGTGCGTGGCCCAGTGCGGCGCCCGCGCCCGCTTCTTCGGCGATTTGGACGAGGGCGTCGAGAACTTCGAGGCCCCGGCGCACCCGGACACCCCCGGCTGCCAGTACGACGAGATGACCAAGACGCGCGTGAAGCTGAAGGATTACGTCGAGGCCTACACCGACAAGGACATCCATCACCTCACCGACAAGGGAAACGCCCCCAAGCTCATGTACCTCATGCGCGAGGGCAGAAAGTGGAGGGATTAACCGATGGAACTGCAATGGCCCCTTATTCTCTTCACGTTCTTTAACTGCGTGGCCGCCGGCACGTTCATGGTGCAGGGCATCCTGACCCTGGCGGGCAAGGGCAAGGCCATGCAGATGGCCTCGCTCGTCACCTCCGCGGTGACGCTGGCCGTCGGCGGCATCGCCGTGTTCTTCCACCTGGAGAACCCGCTGCGCATGCTCAATGGCTTCGGCCACATCACGTCGGGCATCACCATCGAGCTCATCGTCATCATCATCTTCGCGGTGGCCCTGGTGCTGTACTTCCTGATGATGCGCCGCTCCGAGGACGGCGTGGCCCCCAAGTGGTGCGCCGTGCTGGCCATCATCATGGGCATCGTGCTGCCCTTCGCCGTGGGCGACAGCTACCTGATGGCTGCCATCCCCGTGTGGGACACGTTCATGCTGCCGCTGTACTACGTGGTGAACGCCGTGCTGCTGGGCGGCCTGACGGCCCTCATCATCGCCGGCGCCACCAAGAGCGATGACGCCCGCGACCTGTCCGCCAAGGTGGCGTTCGCCGGCTCCATCGTGTGCGCCGTGGCCACGCTCATCTACGCGGTCATGATCGCCGGCATGGGCGACGCCTACACCGACATGGCGTACTACTTCGACCCGACCCTGCCCGACGTGGCCATGCGCGAGGTGGCGTCCGTCACCGGCGCCATCATCGCCGGCTCGCTGGCCCCGGCCTTCTGGATCGGCCAGATCATCGTGGGCTGCGCCGCCCCGGCGGTCATCACCGGCCTGGTCGTGTTCAACAAGGTCAAGTCCGAGCAGGTCATGGCCTGCGCCATCGCGGCCATCGCGTGCGCGGTCATCGGCTCCATCGTGTGGCGCGTGCTGCTGTACCTGGTGGCCGTCAACGCGCTCATCCAGTTCCAGTGGGCCCTGTAGGCCGACTGGCGTGAACGTCCGGCCCTCCCGTTCTGGTCGACGGGAGGGCCCGAGCAAGAAGCATCCGGCAGCGGATGGGGGCATCGTCCAGCGCCCCGCACCCGCAACGTGACCCCTCCGCTGCCGGTGATTTGCTCCCCGGGGCCCTGCGCCCCGCCCTGCGGCCCCGCAGGGCCCCGGAGGGCAAATCGCCTGGGGCAGGCGCCCGTTCTGAGGGGGCGCCCGCCGCGAAGAGGACGTACCGCCGACCCGCGACCCGCTGCCGTGCGGCAGGGGCGGTCGGGCGGCCAAGCGCACCACGTGCCCCGTCGCCCGCCCGCCGCGCCACGCGGCGAGGGGAGGCGGGGCGCGCCGAGACGAGGAGGACAAGATGGAAGAGGAGCGCACGGCTCCCGCCGACGAGGCGGCCGAGCCTTCCGAGAAGCGCCCCGGCCAGGGGGGCATCTCGCGCCGCGGGCTGTTCATCGGCGTGGGGTCGACCGTGGCCCTGCTGGGCCTGGGCGCGCTGCGCTACGCCGGCAGCGTGCCGCTCAACCGCCCGCCCGGGGGCCAGGACGAGGAGCACCTGGCGGCCGCCTGCGTGCGTTGCCAGCGCTGCTACGAGGCCTGCCCGCGCGACGTCATCGTGCCGGCCAAGATCGAGGACGGCGTCATGGGCGTGCGCACCCCCATGCTCGACTTCAACACCAACAACTACTGCGACTTCTGCGCGGCCGAGAACGGCGGCACGCCCCTGTGCGCCACGGTGTGCCCCACCGGCGCGCTGACGCTGCCCGCGGGCTGCACGGTGGGCGACCCCGCCACGGGCGACCCGGGTGATGTCGTCATCGGCCTGGCCGAGCTGGACACGCACACGTGCCTGGCCTACCGCCTCACCGGCTGCCGCGCCTGCTACGACGCCTGCGCCTACGACGCCATCGAGCTGCGCGACGCCGACACGGCCAACCCGCTGCCCTACGTGGTGGCCGACCGCTGCAACGGCTGCGGCGCGTGCCAGGCCGCGTGCCTGTCGCTGTCGTCCGGTGCCATCAAGGGATCCGAGCGCGCCATCGTCGTGCGCCCGGCGTCGCGGTAAGGAGGATGCGATGAGGACGTTGAAGACCCAGAGGATCCGCACCATCATCGCCGCCGTCGTGTTCGTGTTCCTGGCTGCCGGGCTTATCGCCGGGCTGTCGGTGGGCACGCTGTCGGGCTTCGGCTGGGACACGTTCTCGCTGCTGTGCCCGCTGGGCGCGCTGGCGTCCATGATCGCCGCCAAGACCATGATCCCGCGCGCCGTCGTGTCGCTGGTCATCATGCTGGCGCTCATCTTCGTGTTCGGCCGCGTGTTCTGCTCGTGGGTGTGCCCCACCATGCTCATCGAGCGCGTCAAGGGCTTCTTCCGCTCGCCCAAGCGCCGCAAGGAGCTGGCCGAGGCTAAGTCCACCGAGGTCAAGGCCGTGTCCGAGCAGGAGCTGGCCGCGCTCAAGGGCGGTCACGCCTGCGGCGCGTGCGGTGCCTGCAAGCCCGCCCCCCGCGGCAAGGTGGACAGCCGCCACGCGGTGCTCGGCGGCGCGCTGCTCTCCACGGCCGTGTTCGGGTTCCCCGTGTTCTGCCTGGTGTGCCCCGTGGGGCTGTCGTTCGCCACGGTGCTGGTGCTGTGGCAGGGCTTCGCCCACGGCGACGCCACCTGGGGCATGATCATCATCCCGGCCATGCTGGTCATCGAGCTGTTCTTCCTGCGCAAGTGGTGCTCGCACTTCTGCCCCCTCTCGGCGCTCATGAACCTGGTCGGCCGCTTCTCGCGCACGTTCGTGCCGGTCATCGACGACGCGAAGTGCCTCGAGACGGCCAAGGGCGCCAGCTGCAGCCGCTGCGCCGAGGTGTGCGAGGCCGACATCAACCTGCGCCACCTGGCCTTCGGCGAGCGCACGCTGGCCGACTGCACGCGCTGCCGCAACTGCGCGGACGCCTGCCCCACGGGCGCCATCAGCTTCCCGGTGCTGTCGCGTGGTGCCGCGGGCTCGCGCACGACCGCGGGCGTGGGCGCGGGCGCGGAAACGCCGGCCCTGGTGCTGGACGAGGAGGCGCTGGCCGAGTAGGGACTGAACGCTGCCCGGATGCGGGCCGCGTGAGGTCCCAGGCTTGCTGCGGGGGCGCTAGCGGGAGTCGGTGCGCGGGGGCGTCCGGGAAAACGGTGTTCCTTGGCGAGAAAAGCCGACTTTGCGCGCTGGTCCGTGCCCCGAGGTGTATCGCGGCGCCGCGGGGATGGAAGGCTGGGGGCAAAACCCCTGGTGACGGATCGCGGCGAAGGCTGGGCGCAGTGCAACTGGACGGGAAGAGCGCGCAAAAGCGTATTTTCTCGCCACCAGAGGCTGGTTTTTCGGCCCAGGCGCGGGCCGCGGCTCCTTCTGAGGGGAGCGCGCGGGCTCGCGCCGGGTGGTCGCGGCGGATGGCCGCGAGGGACCGCGGAGGCGCGGTCGAGGACTTTCGTTGAGAGGCGAGGTCATGGATATGAAGAGGACCGGGCGGCCGCTGGGCCCCCATCACATCGGCGACGCGCTGCTGGCCGTGGACGGCGTCGCCATCCGCGTGCGCCAGGAGCGCTGCGCCAAGGTGCGCAACCGCAATGTCGCGTGCCTGCGGTGCGCGGACGCCTGCACGTCGGGCTGCATCAGCTTCGAGGACGGAGAGCTGCGCGTGGCGCCGGAGCGCTGCGTCGGCTGCGGCACGTGCGCCACCGTGTGCCCGACGTGCGCGCTCGAGGCCGTCAACCCCACCGACGCCGCGTTGGCCGCGGCCTGCCTGGCGGCGCGCCGCCCGATGGGGGAGGACGCGCCCCGCGACGAGGTGTGCGTGGTGTGCTCCCAGGTGGAGGCGGCGCTGGGGGATCTGCTCGATCCGGCGGCGTACGCCGGGGTGGTGTGCGCCGGCCGTGTGGACGAGTCGCTCGTGTGCCGCCTGGCGGCCGAGGGCGCGGGCCGTGTCACCGTGGTGTGCGGCCGGTGCGACCGCTGTGCCCAGCGGCACGGCCGGGATACCGCTGAACTGGTGGCGGCCACGGCGCGCGTGCTGCTGGAGGCGTGGGGCGGCGACTGCGAGGTGGTCGTGGCGGGCGAGGTGCCCGCGACGGCGCTGCGCGGCGGGGCGGACGAGGCTGCGGAGGCGGCGCGGCGCCTCGAGGCCTTCTTCGCCGTGGAGCGTGCGTGCGCGCCCATCCGGCTGGCGGGGGATGCGGACGTGCGCGCCGATGAGGCTGCGGGTTGCGCGGACGCGGCGCCCGATGGCGACCGGCCGGCCGGCATGGCCGAGCGCGATGACGACCACGGCCCCGGCATGCGGTTCTACTGGGGATCCACCCACACGCGCCGCGTCGGCCGCTCGATGCACGTCATGAAGGACGGCACGCTGCCCCACTTCGTCCCCGATCGCCGCGAGCGGCTGCTCGACGCGCTGGCGGCCCTCGGCGAGCCGCAGCGCGACCAGGTGGACTGCCGTCTGTGGGGCACCATCGTCATCGACGCCACCCGCTGCACGTCCTGCCGCATGTGCTCGACGTTCTGCCCCACGGGCGCCATCCGCCGCTTCGACGACGAGGACGGCACCATGGGCGTGGAGCACCTGCCGGGCGACTGCGTGAAGTGCGGCAGCTGCCGGGACATCTGCCCGGCGGACGCCATCTCCCTCCTCGATGGGGTGCGCACGTCGTACCTGATGGACGGCGGCCGCCATCGCTATGTCATGACCCCCCGTGCGGTGAGCCTCACGGACAACCCGCACCAGATCCTCGACACGATGCGCCAGAGCATCAACGGCGACATCTTCGAGCGCTGACAGGCTCTTTCCCCGCCCGTCGGCGTCCTCTCAGAGCTCACCGCCCGCGGGCGGGAGTTGGGCGTCGATGCGGTTGCGCCGGCACGTGCCCGCCTTACCTCTTCAAGGGCGCGTGCCGGCTTCTTTTTTTGCAGGTTGATCAGGGTTTTGCAGGTTCAAGCGGGCTGCCATACGTGCGCGTCGCCCCCGTCTGCCGATCGCATGCGCCCGCGCGCGTTGCCCGCGCCCGCCGCGCCCGCCGGGCCGTGCGCTCAGTCGACGCGGGGCAGGCGCACCGTGAACGTGGTCACGCCGCTGGGTGACCCCGGCGCCTCCGGCGCGCTC
Source organism: Eggerthellaceae bacterium (assembly GCA_022792415.1). Lineage (GTDB taxonomy): Bacteria > Actinomycetota > Coriobacteriia > Coriobacteriales > Eggerthellaceae > Enterorhabdus. The sequence goes on from JAAWAY010000036.1 coordinate 7,840, forward strand.
GCGGCCGTGATGGCGCCGCCGTGCTCGTGCGCGATGCCCTGGGCGATGGCCAGGCCCAGCCCGTAGCCGCCGCTGGCGGACGCGCCCTCGTCGGCCAGGGCCCGGGTGCGCGCCTTGTCGGCGCGGAAGAAGCGGTCGAACACGTGGGCCAGGTCCTCGGGGGCGATGAGCGCGCCGTGGTTGGCCACGGACAGCACGGCCTCGCGGCCCTCGCCGGCCACGCGCACGTCCACGGCGGTGCGGGGCGCGGCGTACTTGCAGGCGTTGTCGATGAGCGCCCCCACCAGGCGCTGCAACCGCGCCGCATCGCCCTCCACCCGCACGGACGGCTCCAGGTGGCAGTCGATGGTGACCTCCCGGTCGAACGCCACCGACTCGAACTGGAGCGCCTCGCCCTCGGCCAGATCGCTCAAGTCGACGGGCGCGAAGCTGGCGCGCAGCACCGTCGGGTCGGGCGTGCGCGCCAGGTCGAGCATGTCGCCCACCAGGCCCTGCATGCGCCGCGCCTCGGTCTCGGTGCTCTCCAGCCACTGGGCCTGGGACGCCACGGGCTCGGACCCGTGGCCGCGTACGATGGCCAGGTTGGCCAGGATGACGGTCAGCGGCGTCTTCAGCTCGTGTGAGGCGTCGGCGATGAACTGCTGCTGCTGGCTCCATGCGCGCTCCACCGGGCGCAGCGCCCAGCGCGCGAACAGCACGCTCACGGCCAAAAACCCCAGCAGCGCCACCACCCCCACGCCCGCCAGCGTGATCGCCAGCCCCTGCCACGACGACGCGGCGCTCTGGTCGGCGAAGGCGATGAACAGTCCGGCGGGGGAGGTGCGGTAGCTGAAGAACAGGCTCACGTCTGGCAGGTAGCCGCTGCTCTCCCGCGAGGCCAGCGCCTCTTCCAGCGCCTGGGCCAGCAGGTCGGGCGACACCGACGCCGTGGTGTAGCGCGGCAGCAGCGCCAGCGTCCCGTCGTCATCCAGGTGGTAGACGGCCATGGGGATGAGGCTGCCCGCGTTGCCGTGGCCGCCGATCTCGGGTGCCTGGGGGCTGACCGGGTCATCCTGGCCAGACGATGCGTCGTCGGGGACGGCGCTGCCCGGGTCTTCGGGGGCGGGAGCGGTCTCGTCGGCCGCGGGGTCGTGCTCGTCGGGTGCGCCGTCGGGCTCGCCGCCCGGGTCGGCTCCCGGCGTCGCGTCGGGGCCCGCAGCCGTGTCCGAGCCCGACGCCGCGTCATCCGCCGCGTCGGCGCGGGCGTCCTCATGCTGGCCCTGCCACCGCGAGGCCGCCTCGGCGTCGGCGGCATCCCCCGATCCGACGACGCCGTCACCCAGGGTGCCGCGCCCGTCGGAGAACAGCGGCGGCTTGTCGAGGGGGCGCCAGGCATCGCGGCGGTCAGCGTTGGTGGCGGCCAGGGCCGCGCTCTGGCGCAGCGAGTCGTACACGTCGGCGACGCCCTGCTGGTAGTTCAGGTAGCAGATGGCGCTGAACGACAGGGCCAGGGCCAGCGTCACCACGGCCATGGACAGCGCCACGAACTTGACGCGCAGGCGCCTGAGCAGGGGCGCCGTGGTGTCGGCGGCCTTCCTCACCGGGCGACTCCCTGCGCGGGCTCCGCGTCGTCGGGCGCTGCGTCGCCCTCCTCGGGCGTCAGCAGGCGGTACCCGGCCCCGCGGATGGTCTCGATCTGCGAGGCCGATCCCAGGTGCTTCAGCTTCTTGCGCAAGAAGGAGATGTAGGCCTCCACGTTGTTGTCTCCGGCGTTGGAGTCGGCGCCCCACGCGCGGTCGATGAGCATCTCCTTGGACAGCACCTGCCCCACGTGCCCCATCAGGATGCGGGCCAGCGCGAACTCCTTGGCCGACAGCCGGATGGTCTTGCTGCCGCACGACAGCGCCGGCGCGTTCAGGTCGAGGCTCAGGTCGCCCGCGGCCAGGCGCTCGAACACCACGTCGCCCTGGCGCCGCGTGAGGGCCCGCAGGTGGGCCATGAGCTCGGCGGGGGAGAACGGCTTGGTCATGTAGTCGTCGGCGCCCGAGTCCAGGCCCGTGATCTTGTCGGCGGTGGCGTCGCGCGCCGTCAGCAGCAGGATGGGCGTGCTCACCGAGGCGCGGCGCAGCTCGCGGGCGACGGCGAACCCGTCGCGGCCGGGCAGCATGACGTCCAGGATGATCACGTCGTAGCGCCCGTCGACGCCCCAGGTGACGCCCTCGTTTCCGTCGTGGACCACGTCCACCTCGTAGGCGTTCTCCTCCAGGATGCGCGCGAGCGCGGCGGCCAGGTTGGCGTCGTCTTCCACGATGAGTATGCGCACGGGGCCTCCTGTCAGGGGACGGTGGTGCCGATACGGGAGCCAGGCGGCCTGTGGGCGCGACCTGTGCGGGGCGCGGCCCGGCGCAGGATCCGGGAATCGGACGCGGCGCGCCGGCCTGGCGACTCCCATTGTAGCGGGCCAACTGAAAACTTCCTGAAAAAGCCGTTGCGCGGTTTCAGGCGTTTTTCAGGGTGCTTCCTTAGGATTCACCTCGGTGTTCCCCGACACCGGCGAGAAGCGGGCCCGTTCGTCTGACGGCATGACGCTTCTCGCACGTCGCCCCGCCGGATGCGTCTGGCCGGCGGGGCGGCACCCCTCCCATGCGGGACGGGGGCAGCAGGAAACCCTCGCGGCCCGTCCCGCCACCTGACCGTCGCACGCCTCGGGCGGTCCCGCCGACGCCGCGCCTCGCGCTCGGCCTCTGCGCACCCGGGGCGTCCCAGCCGAGAGGAGAGGCCGTGCCCGCCTACGCCGAGGTGTTCCAGCGCATCGAGAAGAAGTACCGGCTGGACGCCGACCAGCGCCGCCTCGTCGAGGAGGGCCTGAGCGCCGCCCTCGCGCCGGATGCCTACGGGCGCACGCGCATCACGAGCCTGTACCTGGACACTCCCGAGCGCTCGATGATCGACCGCTCCCTGGAGAAGCCGCTCTACAAGGAGAAGCTGCGCCTGCGCGCCTATGGGGCCGAGGCCGGCGACGCCCTGGTGCGGGCGTTCGCGGGCGGGCGCTCCGTCGCGCCGCGGGATGCCGTCACCCCCGTGTTCCTGGAGATCAAGAAGAAGTTCAAGGGCGTCGTCTACAAGCGGCGCGTGGGGCTGTCGCTGAGCGCGGCCGCCGCGTTTTTGGCCGGCGCGCCCTATGAGCGGGCCGTGGCAACCTGGCCCCTGGCCGATCCCGCGCTGCAGCAGGCCGCCCTCATGCCGCGCAGCCTGCAGATCGCCCGCGAGCTGGAGGCGGCCCTGGCGCGTCACGACCAGCTGGTCCCGTCCATGGCCATCGCCTGCGAGCGCGTGGCCTGGGCGCCCCGCGACCCCCAGGGTGACGCCCTGCGCGTCACGTTCGACGACCACCTGGCGTACTGCGATCTGCTGGCGGGGGAGGCCGCGGGGCCGGCCGAGGCCGCGGCGCCCGGCGCGCCGGGCGATGCCGAGGGCTCGGGGCCGGTCGTCACGCCGACGTGGCATCCCGTCATCCCCGCCACCGGCTCGGTCATGGAGATCAAGAACGCCGGCCCCTACCCGGCGTGGCTCGTGCATCTGCTGGACGAGGCGCGCGCCTATCCCGCGTCGTTCTCCAAGTACGGCACCGCCTACCGGCTCGTGGGCGCGCCGACCGCGCTCGTGGCCACGAAACCGGCCCGCGCGACACAAAACGGCGCGTTTGACGCGCCCGATCCGCGCGGCGCGCCCCGTATCGCGGGCGATCGGGCCGAAATCGCGCCCGAAGGCGGCCTGGCTCTACCAAAATCGGTACAGCAAGGTGCCACCGGGCCCGCGCGGCGCGCCCGATCCCCGTTCCGGGCGCGTCAAACCCCTCGTTTTGTGCAGCCAACGTCCCCTCGCTGGCTCAAGCGGTTGCAAAGCTCTCTCGTGAAAGGAGGCCGCTGTGCTTGATGCGGCATTCACCTCTATCTTCGGCACGGCCGACTCGCTCGTGTCCGCTGTGTCCACTGGCGAGTTCCTCGTCTGCTGCCTGGCGTCGATCGTGCTGGGCATGGCGTGTGCGGGCATCTACATGTTCCGCCACAGCTACTCGAAGAACTTCGTCGTCACGCTGGCCCTGCTGCCGCTCATCGTGCAGATGGTCATCACGCTGGTCAACGGCAACCTGGGCGCGGGCATCGCGGTGATGGGCGTGTTCAACCTCGTGCGGTTCCGCTCCATCCCCGGCAGCGCCAAGGACATCGGCAGCGTGTTTTTGGCCATGGCCATCGGCCTGGCCACGGGCATGGGCTACCTGTACCTGGCCGTGGTGTTCACCCTCATCGTGGCCGTGGTCAACATCGCGTTCGTGGCCACGCCGTTCGGTGCCCCGCGCGAGCCGGGCAAGACGCTCAAGATCACCATCCCCGAGGACCTGGAATACGACGGCGTGTTCGACGAGGTGCTCGACCGCTACACGGCCGAGTGCGAGCTGGTGGAGGTGCAGACCACCAACATGGGCAGCCTCTTCCAGCTGCAGTACCAGCTGCGCATGCGCCAGCCCGGGTTGGAGAAGGCGCTCATCGATGAGCTGCGCTGCCTCAACGGCAACCTGAAGATATCCCTGGGCCGCGCGCCCCAGCTGCGCGAGTCGCTGTAGCCCCGCGAGGCGCCCGCGACCCCAGCATGTTGCGGCACCCGCGCTGACGAACCCCACATATATATGTAAGTAGATAAGAAACAGAATGTCCCCGAAGGAGGACCAGTGAGAAGACTCTCCCAACATGACATCGCCCGCGACCAGGCTCCCGGCCTGGCCGCCCCGGAGGCGTCCGGCGTGCGCCCCGCCTTCCGCCACGGCGCCCAGGCCGCCATCGCCCGGCGCGTCGCCACGGTGGCGCTCACCGGCGTGCTGGCCCTGGGCCTGGCCGGGTGCGGCGCCTCGACGGACGCGGGCGGCGACGCCTCGTCGCAGGACGATCCCGCGGCTACCACGGCCGAGGCGGCCGTCGGCGAGGACGGCGCCATCGACGTGACCGCCCTGGCGGACGAGTCCGCCATGGACTTCGAGTACAGCAAGCGCGACGCCGATGCCTCCTACGACGCATCGACGGCCACCACGGTGGATCTGGCCGCCGGCACCGTCCAGGGCGACGGCGCGACCTTCGACGCGGCCACGGGCACGCTCACCGTCAGCGCCGAGGGCACCTACGTGCTGTCGGGCGCGCGCGACCAGGGGCAGATCGTGGTTGACGCGGATAAGGACACCGCCAAGGTGCAATTGGTGCTGGACGGCGTGACGCTGCGCAACCAGACGGGCCCGGCGCTGTACGTGAAGGGCGCCGACAAGGTGTTCGTCACGCTGGCCGACGGGTCGCAGAACAGCCTGTCCGACGGCGCGGACTACCAGCTGGAGGAAGGCGAGGACGAGCCCAACGGCGCCGTGTTCAGCAAGGACGACCTCACGTTCAACGGCACGGGCTCCCTCACGGTGAGCGCCGCGTACCGCCACGGCATCGTGTCCAAGGACGACCTGGTCATCGCGGGCGGAACCTACGTGGTGACGGCGGCCGAGGACGGCCTGCGCGGCCGCGATTGCCTCAAGGTGGCCGACGGCTCTCTCACGGTGGACGCCGTGGGCGATGCGCTCAAGTCCAACAACGACGAGGACGCGTCCCGCGGCTTCATCACCATCGACGGCGGCACGCTGCGGCTCGTGGCCGGCGACGACGGCGTCGACGCGCACACGCTGTTCCGCGTGACGGGCGGCGACGTGACGGTGGAGGCGGCCGACGACGCGTTCCACTCCGAGGTGCTCGGCCGCGTGACGGGCGGCACCGTGGAGGTCAACGCCGGCGACGACGCGTTCCACGCCGAGTTCGAGCTGTCCGTGGACGGCGGCGAGGTGAACGTGGCCTCCTGCGTGGAGGGCTACGAGGCCGAGAAGGTGTACGTCACCGGTGGCTCGTCACGCATCGTGGCGTCGGATGACGCGGTGAACGCCTCCATCGCCGACCTGCGCGAGCAGGCGCTGGGCGGGGATGCGGCTGCGGCGGGCGACCCCGGCGCGGACGCCGCCGGCGACGGCCAGATGCCGGAGCTGCCTGACGGCCAGATGCCCCAGGATCCCGGCGCGGGCCAGCAGCCGGGCGGCCAGGAGCCGCCGGAGCTGCCCGACGGCCAGCAGCAGGACCCCGGCGCGGGCCAGATGCCCGACGGCCAGATGCCGCAGGGCGGCGCCCCCGGCGCCGGCGGTGACCAGCAGATGCCGGATGGGACTGGCCAGATGCCCCAGGCCCCGGATGCCGCTGACGCCGGCACTGACGCCCAGGCGGGCCGCGGCGGCCGCGGTGGCTTCGACAAGGCCGACGGCCAGCAGCGCCAGCGTCTCGACGGCGCCGAGGACTTCGGCGGCGGCCGCGGCGGCTTCGGTGGCGGCATGGCCGGCACGAGCGAGGAGTGCCTCATCCAGGTGAGCGGCGGCACGCTCGTGGTGGTGGCCGGTGGCGACGGCATCGACAGCAACGGCTCCATCGAGGTGACGGGCGGCACCGTGCTGGTCACCGGGCCCACCAACAGCGCGGACAGCGCGCTCGACTACGAGCTGGAGGCCACCATCGACGGCGGTACCGTCCTGGCGGTAGGCCCGATGGGCATGGCCACGGGCTTCACGGGCGGCACCCAGCCCTCGGCCCTGGTGAGCGCCAGCGGCCGCGCCGGCGACACGGTGGCGCTCGTCGGCCCTGACGGCTCCGTGCTGGCGGCCTTCACGGCCGAGGCGGCGTTCCAGTCGGTCGTCATCTCAGCGCCGGGCCTGGCGGAGGGCGATGCCTGCCAGGTGGTGGTGGGCGGCACGCTGTCCGGTTCCCAGGATGAGGACGGCTGCTGGCGCGGCGGCACCGTGACGGGCGGCACCACCGTGACCGCCACCGTGTCCACGGAGGGCTCCGCCGGCGGCTTCGGCGGCCCGGGCGGCGGCTTCGGCGGCCAGCGCGGCCAGCGCGGCCAGGACTTCGGCGGTACCCCCGGCGCGGGCCAGGGCACGACGACCGCCGGGTCGGACGCTGCGGGCGTCGGCCAGCAGGGTCGCGCCGCCGAAGGCGGATCCGCCGCGGCGGGCTCGGCTTCTCGACCGAACATCAAGGGGGAGGTTACTGCTTAGGAACGACGGCTTTCCCGAAACGCTGGGCACCGAGGTCGGCGATATGCTGACCCCGGTGCCCTTTCGCGTAAGGGGACTACCTCCCGTTCTGTTACCGAAATGACATCTTCTCCTTGAGATCGACTGGCGCTTGTGATACATTCAGCCGTATCTGAGAAGAGAGTCGGCACCATTGCGGGGGCGATGGGTGCCGGGATGAAAGACGCGCTTGCAAGCCGGCGCGCGGTGTTTTGCACGTTGCCGCTCTACCTGCCTGCTGCGCATCGATCTGAAAGCAGGTTCTCATGCGTAAGAACACGGGCAAGGAGAAGAAGGTCCGTCGCACCAGCCGTGCCAAGGGCGCTGCCGCCGTCGTGGTGGCCACGGCCCTGGCCGTCACGCCTATCGCCGGGCTCACCCTGGCGGATGGCGAGGCGTTCGGCGGCAAGGACAACGCGGCGGCCGTCATCGAGAAGGTGCAGGCCAGCGGCTTCGCCGGCAGCAGCGCCGTCGTCAAGTACCTCAACGGGGGCTCGCTGAGCCTCGACGAGCTCAACTCCATCAACCTCGATGCCCTGCGCGCCATCGACCCTGACGTCGCGGCCGACATCGCCAGCGCCAAGGCCAAGGCCCAGGCTGCTGCTGAGGAGAAGCTACGCCAGGAGGAGGCCGCCAAGAAGAAGGCCGCCGAGGAGGCTGCCGCCAAGGCCGAGGCCGATAAGAAGGCCGCCGAGGATGCGGCCGCCAAGGGCGAGACCGTGGATACCACCGATCCCACCCAGCCCGCGCCCATCGTGGGGCCCGACTCCAAGGACCCGGATGCCGTCGACCCGACGGATCCCACTGATCCCGCTAACCCGACGGATCCCACGGATCCTGCGAACCCGACCGACCCGGTCGACCCCGCGAACCCGACTGACCCCACGGATCCGAAGGACCCGGCCGAGGGTGACGACAAGAAGGATCCCGCGGAGGGTGACGACAAGAAGGACCCCGCCGAGGGCGAGGATCCCAAGGACCCGGTGAAGCCGGCCGACCCGGCTGACCCCGCGGACCCGAAGGACCCGGCCACGGGCGAGGACCCCAAGAACCCCGCCGAGGGTGACGACAAGAAGGATCCCGCCCAGGGTGACGACAAGAAGGACCCGGCTGAGGGCGCGGGCGACGCTGACGGCGTCAAGGACCCGGCTCAGGGCGACGCCACGGTCGAGGGCGATGCGCCGGCCGCCGAGGAGGTCGTCATCCCCGATACGCCCACCATCCCGACGCCTCCCGCGCCGGTGACGCCGCAGGATCCGCCGGCGTCGGTGGCCAACCCGTATCCCACCTGGACGTACAACGGCAACACCGCCTACACGCCCAAGCACTACTCGCACGACCTCACCACCGAGAAGTTCATCGCCGTCATCGGCGAGCAGGCCCGTCAGATCGGCCAGGAGCGCGACCTCTACGCGTCGGTCATGATCGCCCAGGCCATCCTGGAGTCCGCCTCCGGCAACTCCATGCTGGCCAAGGCGCCGAACAACAACCTCTTCGGCATCAAGGGCACCTACAACGGCGAGAGCGTCCTCATGCGCACCGCCGAGGACGACGGCACCGGCCTCATCTACTTCATCCTGTCGGACTTCCGCAAGTACGACACGGTGCAGGACTCGCTCAACGACTACGCCGACCTCATGTGCGAGGGCCTCAACGGCTTCTACGCGCCGGTGTGGAAGAGCAACGCCCCCACGTTCGTGGATGCCACGGACTACCTGGAGGGCCGCTACGCCACCGACACCAACTACTCCGAGAAGCTGCAGGACATCATCGAGACCTATGACCTGACCCGCTTCGACGAGCCGCTCGACTACGAGACCGTCAGCACGTTCGAGTTCCCCGTCATCGACGAGGAGACGGGCAAGGAGGTGCTCGATCCCATCACCGGCGAGGTGGTCATGGAGGAGCGCACCCTGGCTGACCTGGTGGCCGAGGCGACCTCCCACCTGGGCGTTCCCTATCTGTGGGGCGGCACCACCCCCGACGGCTTCGACTGCTCGGGCCTGGTCCAGTACTGCTACAGTGAGGTCCTGGGCATCGACATCCCCCGCACCACCTACTTCCAGTGCCTGGTGGGCGAGGACGTCGACTTCGAGGACCTGCACATGGGCGACCTGCTGTTCTTCGACCGCGCGGCCGATGGCGTGGGTCATGTGGCCATGTATCTGGGTGACGGCTACTACATCCAGGCGCCTCACACCGGCGATGTGGTGAAGGTCACCGCCATGGAGGATCAGATGCCGACGTTCGCCAAGCGCATCGTGGAGACGCGCCCGGTGACCGATCAGGTGGTCGCCGACCTGGTGGAGGATCCGCTGATGCCCGCCGCCGACATCTTCTCGCTGAGCAAGGACAAGGGGGCCACCAAGATCATGTCCGCCCCGCTGACCCGCCTGGCGCAGTTCCTCTCCTAAGCACGACGACGATCGCTGCTCCTCCCCCGGGGACGCAGCATGGGCCCCGTTGGTTCACTCGGCGAACTGACGGGGCCCTTCTCATGCCCGGCACCCTGTCCGGAGCAGGACGTTGCCCGATCCCGTCCCGACCCCGGAGCCGTGCGTCCCTTCCGCCCCCATCTCATCTCCCCCTGCGTTCGTGCCCGAAGACCCCGGCGTTCCTTCGCTCAGTTCCTCTGTCCCCGCTCCGCTTTCAGGCGTGTCCTGCTCTTCCGATCCGGCATCTCCTTACCTTCCCGTTCCTTATCTTCGCGCTCCGTCCTCAGGCGCGTCCCGTCTTTTCGATCCGGCATCGCCCCACCTTTCCGTTCCTTATCGTCGCGTCTTCTCTTCCCGCTCCGCCCTCCGCTTTGACTTCATTCTTTCGTCCTGTCTCGCCCAGCTCCCACCTTTTCCCGCATGTTCCAGCCAATTTCCGAGCGCTGACAACGCGCATCGTCGGTCTCTTTTCTGGATCGCCGCCAAAAGCCCAGGTCGTGAGCGCGCGCATGAGCCTTTCGCGAGCAATGCGCCCCGAGAACGCGGGAAGCGGCCGTCAAACCGTTGTCCGCGCCCCGGAATTGGCTATTTTGCGGCGCTTTTCATGTGGGACCGCATCCTCTCAGGCGCGGCGGCGGGGGAGTGCCGCCAACGAGACGGTTATCCGCGTTGTCATCGAGGTCGGGGGAGCACGGGGAACTTGTAGTCGGGCCGACGCCTCACTCGGGACAGCGTGGCGAATCAGTGGGCGGGCCAGCGCCCCCACTCAGGGGTGTGGCGAATCAGCGGTAGGACGCCTCACCAGCCGAAGCGGATCAGGTGGGCGAGGCTGCCCTCGGGTTGGTCGAGCCCGAGGACGTGACGTCGAAGCGTGCGCTGGCGCTTGTCGTAGTCAGAGCAGCGCGGACGGCGCTGGACGTGGAGCAAACGATGGAGTGCCTGGTCAAGTCGGCGAAACAGAGCGGGATCGAACAGCTGGTCCCGTGTGACGGTGATGACGGTGACGCCGATTCCCTGGAGTCCCATGCGCCGGTGCGCGTCGTGGTTGAGGCGATCGGCACCGGTGTGAAAGGCGTTGCTGTCGTATTCGAGCGCGACGCGCTGCTCGGGCCAGTAGAGGTCGCAGACGTAATGGCCCTGCTCGGCGATGTCGCGACCTCGACGTCCAGGATCAAGGCGATGGTTCATGAGCGGCGCCGGCAGGCCGAGCCCTCCCCGCTGATAGCTGAGGCGGCACAAGATCGCCAGGGCCGTTTCCATGGGGGAGGCCGCCCGTTCGCAGATGAGCGGCGCCATGGCTTGCAGCCGAGCAGAGCCGGCATGGCCTGCGTTTTCCTTGGCGCACTGGATAATCTTTCGACGCGTGGTCAGGGGATCGCGCGTCCGAAATCCCGCGCTGCAGGTGGGGTCGAGGGCGTAGGTTCCGCAAAACTCGCCAGCCAGCATCAGCACGTCGATCTCGCTGGCGAAGCGCGCCAGGTCGAGCAGGCATAGCTCAGGGCCAAGCAGTCGGATGTTGTCGCTGATCAGCAAGAGCCGGCGCCTCGGGGTCTCCACTCCCCACCGGTGAAAGACGACTCCCTCGTGGGCGCGGGGACGGCGGCGGTCGTGATCGATCAGGTGAACCGGTTGGTCCGGAGGAAGCGAGAGCGCCGTCGCCATCTCGCGGATCAAACGTGCGACCTCTCGGCTCGAGGAGATGCGCTCGGAGGGCCGGGTCGGCGCATGAGGGTAGGCAGCCTGCTCATGAAGGGGACGGCTGCGCCGAGGGAAGGGGGTGCCCTTTTGGGAGCGGATCGCCGCAGAGGCGCCGCGGGGAGCCAATGCCGAGCGCGTGGTGTCGCTTCGCTGGTCGAAAAGCGGCGAGCGAAGGAGAAAGAGTGCCGTGGTGTTACAAAACGTGATTTTCACGGACGGATTCTAATGGAGGTCTGCCTTCGAGAGAAGGCTTTTCGAGGGGCGGGCTTGTTTTCCCGCGGATTCTAGCCAATTTCCGGGCGCGGGCAACAAAAACGGAGGCAGTTTGCCACGCATCGACGTATCTCGGTGGGATGAGCGCCGTCGCACAGAGCGCGACCAGGGGCTTTGCCGGGCGATTGGGGTAGCGTTCTCCGGATAGCGTTGCCCGCGCCCGGAAATTGGCTAGAATCCGCGGGAAAAGCGCACAGGGCGCGGCGGAGCGCCGGGGCTGATGTTCCGCTGGGTGCGGGCTGACGGGGGTCAGGTTGGCACGGTACGGGGTGCGGCTTGGCGGGAAGTTGGGGCATCACCCGCCCCTGGGCCAAGGGCGTCGCCGACCCCGGCCCCGGGCCGCGCGGCCCGCTCTTTCCGCGAAGACGCGCCGCCACTTTAGCGTGTTGGAGTACAATGCCCTCATTGGAAGCACGGGTGGGGCGCGCTGCCCCACGGTCGAGAAAGGGCGCGGCATGGCGGACATCACCGAGGTTGACTACATCTGGAAGAACGGCGAGCTTGTGCCGTGGGCCGAGGCCACGACCCACGTGCTGTCCCATTCGCTGCACTACGGCTCGGGCGTGTTCGAGGGCATCCGCTGCTACAAGGACCCCGATTCTGACCGCAGCTTCGTGTTCCGCCTGCGCGACCACATGGAGCGCCTGCACCGCAGCTGCAAGATCGCCCTCATCGACCTGCCCTACACGGTCGACGAGCTATGCGAGGCCACGCTCGAGGTCATCCGCGCCAACAAGCTGCCGGCCTGCTACATCCGCCCGCTCGTGTACCGCGGCTACGGCGTCATGGGCGTCGATCCGTCGGGTGCACCGACCGACGTCGTCATTGCCGTGTGGCCGTGGGACTCCTATCTGGGGGCCGATGCGCTGGAGAACGGCGTGTCCGTGGGCGTGTCGTCGTGGCGCCAGCGCTCCAACAACGCCATCCCGCCGGCCGTGAAGGCCACCGCGTCGTACATGAACTCCATCCTGGCCAAGCTGGAGGCCAAGGAGCACGGCTACGCCGAGGCCATCATGCTCAACGAGGCCGGGCTGGTGTGCGAGGGCACGGGCGAGAACCTGTTCATCGTGCGCGACGGGGTGCTGTCCACGCCGCCGCTGTCCGATGGCCTGCTGGAGGGCATCACGCGCGACACCGTGCTGTGCCTGGCCGAGGACCTGGACATCCCCGCCGTGGAGGAGAGCCTCACGCGCTCGGACCTCTACATCGCCGACGAGGTGTTCATGACCGGATCGGCCGCCGAGCTCACGCCCATCGGCAGCGTCGACGGCCGCGTCATCGGCAAGCCCGGCGAGGTCACGCGCGCCCTGCAGGAGCGCTTCTTCGACGTGGCCTACGGGCGCGTGGATGAGTACGCTGACTGGCTGACCGAGATCTAGGAACACCGCGGGGCTGCGCCGCGCCGCCGGGCGTGGCCGGGCAGCCTCGCCGGCGGGGCGGGCAAGCGACGTCCGCGCCCGGTCCCGCCGCATCACGAGGACGCAGGATACGGAGAACACGCCTTGGGACGCATCTACACCTATGACAGCACGCTGCGCGATGGCGAGCAGTGCGAGGGCATCACCCTCTCGCTCGAGGACAAGCTGCGCATCGTGGAGCGATTGGACGCCTTCGGCATCGACTACATCGAGGGCGGGTTTCCCGCGTCCAACCCCAAGGACATCGCCTTCTTCCGCCAGGTGCGCGACCTGCCGCTGGCGCATGCGCAGGTAGCCGCCTTCGGGTCGACGTGCCGCAAGGGCGTGGCCGCCGCCGATGACCCGGGGCTGGCCGACCTGCTGGCCTGCGGGGCGCCCGTGGTCACCATCGTGGGCAAGACGTGGGACGCCCAGGTCACCCGAGCGCTCCAGACCACGCTGGAAGAGAACCTGCGCATGATCGCCGACTCGGTGGCCTACCTGAAGGCGGCTGGCCGGCGCGTCGTGTTCGACGCCGAGCACTTCTTCGACGGCTACAAGGCCAACCCGGACTACGCCCTGGCCTGCGTGCGTGCGGCCTCCGAGGCCGGCGCCGACTCCATCGACCTGTGCGAGACCAACGGCGGCGCGCTGCCGTTCGAGGTGGGCGACATCGTGGCCGCGGTGCACGCGGCGCTGCCCGACCAGGCGCTGGGCATCCACTGCCACAACGACTCCGGCTGCGCCGTGGCCAACACGCTGGCCGCCGTGCGCGCGGGCGCCACCCAGGTGCAGGGCACCGTCAACGGCATCGGCGAGCGCGTGGGCAACACCGACCTGCTCACCGTCATCGCCGACCTGGAGCTCAAGATGGGCGCCGAGTGCGTGGGCGCCGAGCGCCTGCGCGACCTGACGGGGGTGGCCCAGTACGTGGCGGAGCTGTGCAACGTGTCGCTGCCGGCGCACCACCCCTACACCGGGGCGTCGGCCTTCGCCCACAAGGGCGGCCTGCATGCCAGCGCCATCGCGCGGTTCCCCGAGGCCTACGAACATGAGCGCCCCGCGTCCGTGGGCAACAGCGCGCGCATGCTCGTGAGCGAGCTGGCCGGCAAGGCGTCGCTCGTGCAGAAGGCGGCGTCGCTCGGCATCGACCTGGCCGCCTCGGACGCGGACGTGCAGGCCATCCTCGACGACATCAAGCGTCGCGAGGCGGCCGGTTACTCCTACGAGGTGGCCGACGGGTCGCTCGCGCTGCTGCTCATGCGCCACCTGGGCGATTACCGCCCGGCGTTCACGCTGGAGAGCTTCCGCGTCATCGTGGACGACCATGAGGACACGGGCGCCCTGGCCAAGGACGCCATGTCCGAGGCCACCATCAAGATCCACGTCGGCGATCGCCGCTTCGTGTCCACCGGCGAGGGCGCGGGCCCGGTCGGAGCCCTGGACAACGCGCTGCGTCCCGCCATCATCGAGTCATACCCCCAGGTGGCGGCCATGGAGCTCGTCGACTACAAGGTGCGCCTGCTCGACGAGAGCCAGGGCACCGACGCCATCACGCGCGTCACCATCACCACGGCCGACGAGCGCGGCACGTGGGGAACGGTGGGCGTGTCGGAGAACGTCATCGAGGCGTCGTGGAACGCCCTGGTGGATTCCATCGAGTACGGCCTGACGCGCTGCGCGAGAAACTGACCGAGACGGCACCATGCGAGACCAAGGAGCCTTGCCCATGAGCGAGATACGCACGAAGGACGTCGACGACCTGCTGCGGGTGCTGGCCACCCTCGACGACGAGGACGTCATCTTCACCCTGCTCGAGGACCTGTTCACCATCCGCGAGATACGCGAGACGTCCCAGCGCCTGGCGGTGGCGCGGCTGCTGGCGGCGGGCAAGTCCTACGCCGCCATCGAGGACACCACCGGCGCGTCGGCCACCACCATCGCGCGCGTGTCCAAGTGCCTGAGCTACGGCTCGGGCGGTTACCGGGCAGCGCTCGACGTGCTGGCGGATGCCACCCCGGAGGAGCCGACGGGGGCCTAGCCCGCCACCCGCGCCACCCGCCCGTTCATCCCGATCTGAGACAAAAGGAGTACCCATGACCACCCTGTTCGTGAACGCCTGCCTGCGCGGTGAGGAATCGCGCACCCTCCAGCTGTGCCAAGCCTACCTGGAGGGCCTCGACGACGTCCAGGAGGTGAACCTGGCCCAGCTGCGCCTGGAGCCGTTCTACGCCGAGTCCGTGGCCTACCGCGCCCAGCTCGAGAAGGCGGGGATGTTCGACGATCCCATCTTCGACCTGTCCAAGCAGTTCGCCGAGGCCGATGAGATCGTCATCGGCGCGCCGTACTGGGATCTGTCGTTCCCCGCGGCGCTCAAGGTGTACGTCGAGCACGTCAGCGTGTGTGACATCACGTTCCACTACACCGAGGACGCCCGCTGCGAGGGGCTGTGCAAGGCCCGCCGCCTCACGTACCTCACGACGGGCGGCGGCGACGTGGGCGCGGCCAACTACGGCTACGACTACCTGGGCGCCATCGCCGGCATGTTCGGCATCCCCGAGACGCGCTTCGTGGCGGCCGACAACCTGGATGTGTGGGGCACCGACGTGGAGGCCCAGATGGCTGCCGCCCGCGAGGCGGTGGAGCAGCTGCGCGCCGAGCGCTAGCCGCTAGGCGAAGTCCTCGCTGGTCAGCGGGTTCTGTGCCAGCGCCAGGCGCTTGCGCAGCACATTGGTGCGGCGCACGGCCTCCAGCAGCAGCTGGCAGCGCGTGCCGATGAGGTGGCGGTTGGTGTCGAGGAACGGCCCCACCTCGTCGCGGGTGAGCGTGAACTGCTCGATGAACTCGGACTCGCCCGGCGTGGCGTCGCCGTCAGGCTCGACGTAGGCGATGACCACGCGCACGTTCTCCTCCGCCATGCCTACCGACGAGTAGCCCGTTTGGGGCAGCGGCATGAGGGGGTCGCGGTCGAAGTTCGTGCGCAGGCGGTAGCCGGTCTCCTCGCGCAGCTCGCGGTCGACGCACGCGGCCAGCGACTCGCCCGGCTCGATGAGCCCGGCGGGGAACGCGATGACCTGCGCGTTCACGGGGTAGCGGAACTCGCGGATGAGCAGCAGGCTGTCGTCGGGCAGCACGGGCACGATGCACACTGCGTCCGGCGTGGGCGTGACGCCCGCGGCGTTGTCCAGCAGCTCCTGGCGGTAGGTGTCCAGGTCCTTGCGCGACACGCTCTCATAGCGGTACGGGGTGCCGTCGGGAAGCTCGTAGGTGAGCTCGTATTTCTTGATCCAGCCGTCGCTGATCAGCTTGATGTCCTTAAATTGGGGCAGCTTATTGCCGCCATCAGTGGTGCCCATGGTGGCTCCTCTCTATCTGCGTCGCTCGCGGCGCGCTGCCGCCGAGCAGGGGGTCGATCGCCTTCCGATCCAAGCACGGTTCGTTGATGGGGCGCCAGCTGCGCCTCCAGGTGTGGCCGCTCCCACCGCCCCTGGGGCCCCGGGTGTCCGGAATTTCCCCGTAAACGCCGAAAGGGCGGCCTAGGGGGAGCCGCCGATTCGGGGTGGGCATCGCAGGAAGGACGATGCCCGAAGGAGAGAAGGAGGAAAGGAAAGTGTCGTCTTATTTCTTTGTCATCTGCTGTCTCGCAGTATAGGCCGCCGCAGAGGGCCGGCGGGGCCGCAGGGGGCTCCGGTTACCCCTGCGTCACCTTCTTCTCAATCGCGCGTCACCGTCGTGGACGTCCCGCGGTGGCGCCGTAATCTTCCGGTGAGAAACGGGCGCCCTTCGCGGGCGTCGGGCATCCGGAATGGAACGAATGTTTCACGTGAAACATTTCTCTGCGCCAAAGCCGGAATCCTGTGCGTGCCCTTTTGCTACCATGGGGGCATGACGACCATCGGCATCATATCGGACACCCACGGCACCCTGGATCCGCGCGCCTACGCGGCCCTGGCGGACGTGGACCACATCATCCACGCGGGCGACATCGGCGGGCCGGATATCCTGCGCGAGCTGGAGACGCTCGCGCCGGTGACGGCCGTTCTGGGCAATAACGACATCCCCGAGTACGGCCAGGCGGTGGGGCGCTTCGCCCATCCGCAGATCGACGGGGTGCGCTTCCTGGTGGCCCACTACCCGCGCGACGTGCGCGTCACGGCCGCCGGCAGCGCCGCCCTGGCGCCCGGCGACCCGCTGCCCGACATATGCGTGCACGGCCACACCCACGTGCCCAAGCTGGAGTGGGGCCCCGACGTGCGCCCGGCCACGCTGCTCTTGTGCCCCGGGTCGGCCTACCGTCCGCGCAACGAGTTCCCGCGCGCCATCGCCAAGGTGGAGGTGGACGACGGGCGCATCATCAGCGCGCGCGTCGAGTCGCTGCTCGGCACGCCCCTGCTGGAGTGGCCGCGCCGCTAGCGAGGATTTTCTGGCACGAACAGCCTGCCCGCGCCCGGCGTCTACCCCCGCTCGGGGATGAGCCCCTGCCGATAGGCCGCGATCAGCTGCTCCAGGTCGGCCACCTGCTGCTTGAGCTGGGCGCCGGTGTCGGTGTCGGCCACGAGCGTGCGGTGCTCCACGCGCTCCACCACGCGCCGCGACGAGTGGATGTCGCGCTCGTCGCGCACGGCCGCCTCGGCCGACTCCAGCGGCTCGTGGGCCGCCAGCACGAACCCGTAGGAGTTCGAGATGAGCGTGTAGCCGGCGATGCCCGTCGTGGGCTGGTAGGCCCGCGAGAAGCCGCCGTCGATGGTGAGCACCTGGCCGCCGCACTTCACCGGGTCCTCGCCGTCCTTGGCCTTGACCGGCACGTGGCCGCAGATGATGCGCGACGTGGCGGGGTCCATGCCGAAGTCCTCGAAGATGCGCCCCATGGCCTCGGGGTCGTCCTGCAGCGTGTAGAAGGGGTTCTTGACCTCCTTGCGCGCCTCCTTCTCGGCGATGAGATACAGCTCGAACGTGGCCATCTTGCTCTTGGCGAACAGGGGGGACCCGGGGGCCAGCCACAGCCACCACAGCAGGTCGCGGCCCTGGCGGCGCTCGTCCTCGTCGTCGCTGAAGAACGCGGCGCGCACGTGGTGCTCCAGCACGTCGTACAGCTCGCGGCCCTTGTAGCGCTGCCCGAGCACGTCGGCCTCGCGCAGCGTGCCGTCCTCGTTCATGGGCACGCTGGCGTGGAACAGCAGGTTGCCGTTGGTGATCTTGTACAGGCTGCCGGCCTCCAGGAACAGCCGCATGTGGCGCTGCAGCTTCTCGCAGCCCACGAACGCCTGCTCCAGCCGCTGCATGACGGCCTCCTCCTCGGGCGTCAGCCGATAGGGGTCGGCCGGGTCCACCGTGGGGAACACGCGGTCGGTCAGCGCGTACTCCACGCCGTCCACTTCCACGGTGCCGCGCTCGTGGTCGATGCGGTGCAGAAGCTTGCGGTCGTCCAGCCCGAAGCCGGGGTACTCGTCGATGAGCTGGCCCTCCACCTTGAACTGGATGATGGCCATGGCCTTCTGGATCTTCACGTTCAGCTCGCGCTGGGCGTCGGTGAGGTCGGGGTCGCCCTTCAGCCCGAAGGCCACGCAGGGGTCGTCGCGGTACGCGTCCATGGCAAACGACGCCAACGGCAGGATGTTGATGCCGTAGGCGTCCTCCAGGATGGACAGGTTGCCGTAGCGCGCGCAGTTGCGCACCACGTGCGCGATGCAGCCGCGCTGCCCGAGCGAGGCGCCCATCCACACGATGTCGTGGTTGCCCCACTGGATGTCCAGGCAGTGGTAGCCGGCCAGCGTGTCCATGATGGCGTCGGGCGCCGGGCCGCGGTCGTAGACGTCGCCGACGATGTGCAGGTGGTCGATGGACAGGCGCTGCACCAGGTGGCAGAGCGCCTCGATGAACGCGGGGCCGCGCCCCGTGCGGATGACGGCGTCGATGATGTCGCGATGGTAGGCCTCGCGGTGGACGGCGTGGTTGTTCTCGGTCATCAGCTCCTCGATGGCGTAGGCGAACTCAGGCGGCAGCGCCTTGCGCACCTTCGACCGGGTGTACTTGCCCGACGCCTGCTTGCTCAGGGCCACCAGGCGCTCGGCCATGACGGCCACCCACGCGCCCCGGGCCGCCTCGTCCTTGCCGTCCAGCAGCAGCGCCATCTTCTCGCGCGGGTAGTACACCAGCGTGGCCAGCTCGCGCTTCTCGGGCTCGGTCAGCAGGTCGCCGAAGGCGTCGTCGATCTTCAGGCGCACCGACCCCGACCCGTTGCGCAGCAGGTGGGCGAAGGCCTCGTGCTCGCCGTGGATGTCCGACGCGAACAGCTCGGTGCCCTTGGGCAGGCTGAGCACGGCGCTCAGGTTGATGACCTCGGCGGAGGCATCGGCGATGGTGGGGAACGACTGCGACAGCAGCCTCAGGTAGCGAAGATCGCTGGCGTCCATGGCGGCTCCTTCGGGCGGATCGGACGGGTGCGCGGGCCGGGTGCGCGCGGCTCGCTGCGAGCCGGCCCGCCCCGACCTGTTGCGAGCATTCTATCCGCACGAAAAAGGGGGAGCCGCCCGTAGGCGGCTCCCCCTCGCGTTCCGGCGCCGCCCCATCGGCGGCTGCCGGCACGGTTGCTCTCGGCAGGCCTAGAACACCTGGAACTTGTCCTTCGGGCAGAAGCAGATGGGGCACTTCTCGAAGTCATCGCCCTTGTGGATGTAGCCGCACACGGGGCACAGGTAGAACGAGCGGTCGTCCTCGGCGTC
>JAAWAY010000037.1 GCA_022792415.1 Eggerthellaceae bacterium
GCCCGTTCCTCAACGAGTACGTCGACGAGATCGTGCGCCTGATGGGCAGCGTGTACCCCGAGATCGTGGAGAACCGCGAGCTGGAGCGCAAGCTCATCCTGTCGGAGGAGGACCGCTTCGGCGCCACGTTGCGCCAGGGCCAGACCTACCTGGAGGAGGCGCTTGCCAACCTGGAGGGCGACACGCTGGCCGGCGAGGAGGCGTTCACCCTGCATGACACCTACGGGTTCCCCGTGGAGGTGACCCAGGAGATCGCCGAGGCCCGCGGCGTGAAGGTGGACCTGGAGGGCTTCGAGAAGTCCATGGCCGCCCAGCGCGAGCGCGCCCGTGCGGCCGGCGCCAAGAACGCCGAGGCCGCCTGGTCGACCTACGGCGGCGTATACGCCGACTTGCTGGCCGAGCTGGGGCCGACGGGCTTCGTGGGCTACGACGCCGTGGAGGCCGAGGGCCGCGTGACGGCCGTCCTGCGCGACGGCGAGCGCGTCGACGCCCTGGCGGCTGGCGAGGAGGGCGAGGTCGTCCTGGACGTCACCCCCTTCTACGCCGAGATGGGCGGCGAGGTGGGCGACACCGGCGTCATCGAGAACGGCGAGGCGCACGTCTACGTGCTGGACTGCAAGGCCCCCGAGAAGGGGCTCGTCGTGCACGCGGTGCGCGCCGAGGGCGGCCCCA
The DNA here is from genome assembly GCA_022792415.1 of Eggerthellaceae bacterium. GTDB lineage: Bacteria > Actinomycetota > Coriobacteriia > Coriobacteriales > Eggerthellaceae > Enterorhabdus. The sequence goes on from JAAWAY010000037.1 coordinate 673, forward strand.
TCTCCGTGGGCGACGCCGTGGTGGCGCGCGTGGACGCCAAGCGCCGCGCGTCCATCGAGCGCAACCACACCGCCACGCACATCCTGCACGCCGCCCTGCGCGAGGTGTTGGGCGACCACGTGAAGCAGGCCGGCTCGTACGTGGGGCCCGACCGCCTGCGCTTTGACTTCACGCACTTCGAGGCGATGACGCCCGAGCAGATCGCCGAGGTGGAGCGCGTGGCCAACCTGCGCGTGATGGAGGCCGTGCCCACCAACATCTACGAGACGTCGCTCGACGAGGCCCGCGCCAACGGCGTGACGGCCCTGTTCGGCGAGAAGTACGGCGAGACCGTGCGCGTGGTGGAGGCCGGCGACTTCTCCCGCGAGCTGTGCGGCGGCTGCCACGTGTCCAACACGGCCGAGATCGGGTTCGTGAAGATCACGTCCGAGTCGTCGGTGGGCGCCAACCTGCGCCGCATCGAGGCCGTGACCAGCTACGGCGCGCTCGCCTACGTGGACAAGGTGGAGGCCGAGCTGAAGGAGGCCGCCGCCGTGCTGCGCGTGCCCCTGTTCGACGTGTCCGAGCGCACCGCGGCCAACGCCAAGGCGCTCAAGGAGTTCCAGCAGAAGGGCAAGCGCGCCAAGGAGATGATCGGCGGCGACGCGTTCAACGACCTGCTCGCGCAGGTGCAGGAGGCCCCCGCGGGCTACCCGGTGATCATCGCGCGGACCGAGGTGCGCGAGGGCGGCCAGATGCGTAACCTGTGGGACGTCATCCGCACGCGCATGGAGCGCCCCGGCGCCATGGTGGTGGCCGGCGTGAACGACGGCAAGCCCGTCCTGATGGCGGCCGGCACCGACGAGGCCGTGGCCGCGGGCTTCGACGCGGGCGCGCTCATCAAGGCGATGGGCCCGGCCATCCAGGGCGGTGGCGGCGGCAAGCCGACCATGGCCCAGGCCGGCGGCAAGAACCCCGACGGCATCGACGACGCCCTGGAGATCGCGCGGAACATGGTGCTGTAGGAGCTTTAGCGGCGAAGCATTCGAGTTTGAAGGAGAAGGCGGCGAAAGCCGCCTTCTTTGTTGCTTGGTGTACCATGCGCGACCCACGCTGCGTTACCGCGTTAGTATAATGATCTGATCTGGATAAACTCGGGGAAGGGTCACGCGATGAACAAGCAGCAGCTTGCCGCCAAGATTTGGGAATCGGCCAACCGCATGCGCGGCAAAGTGGATGCCAGCGAGTACAAGGACTTCATCCTCGGGTTCATCTTCTACAAATACCTGTCTGAGAAGGAGGAGCAGTTCTTCCTTGCCGAGGGTATGACGGCTGCCGACATGGAGCAGCTGGCCGAGGAAGATGCCGAGACGGTGGACTACGCCCAAGAGCGCCTTGGATATTTCATCGCCTACCCGAACCTCTTCTCCGCCTGGGTGCAGGCGGGCAACGACTTTGCCATCTCGCAGGTCTACGAGGCCCTCTCGGCGTTCCGCCGCCTGACGAGCCAACGCTACAAGAAGGTGTTCGACGGCATCTTTGTCACCCTGGAGACGGGTCTCTCGAAGTTGGGTGACAGCACGGGCTCCCAGACCAAGGCGGTGCGCGACCTCATCCACCTCATCCATACCATTCCCATGCACAGCCGTCAGGACTACGATGTGCTCGGTTACATCTATGAGGATCTCATCTCCAAGTTCGCCTCCAGCGCGGGCAAGAAGGCGGGCGAGTTCTACACGCCCCATGAGGTCTCGGTGCTCATGTCGGAGATCGTCGCCCACCACCTGCAGGATCAGGAGGAGATTCGCATCTACGACCCGACGAGCGGCTCGGGATCGCTGTTGCTCACGATCGGCGATGCGGTGGAGCGCCGCCTGGGCGACAAGGACAGCATCGTCTACTACGCCCAGGAGCTGAACCAGGCCACCTACAACCTCACGCGCATGAACTTGGTGATGCGCGGCATCAAGCCGGCGAACATCTACGTGCGGAACGGCGACACGCTGGAGGAGGACTGGCCCTACTTCGACGACTCCGACCCGGCAGGTACCTATGATCCGCTGTACGTGGACGCGGTCGTCTCCAATCCGCCCTATTCCCAGCGCTGGGAACCCGAGGGGAAGGATACCGACATTCGCTTCGCCTATGGTGTGGCGCCGCGCTCGAAGGCCGACTACGCCTTCCTGCTGCATGACCTGTTCCATTTGAAGCCAGCGGGCATCATGTGCATCGTCTTGCCCCATGGCGTGCTGTTCCGCGGTGGCGAGGAGGGGGCGATTCGCCGCAACCTCATCGAGAACGACAAGATCGCCGCTATCATCGGCCTGCCGGCAAACATTTTCTACGGCACGGGCATCCCCACCATCGTGATGGTGCTGCGACAGAAGCTCGCGGAAGGAGATGTCCTCATCGTGGACGCCTCCAAGGGCTTCGAGAAGGTAGGGAAGAACAATCAGCTGCGCTCGTCGGACATCCGCCGCATCGTGGACGCGGTGACAGCGCGGGCGACTATCGAGGGCTTCTCGCGACTCGTGCCCAAAGACGAGATTCGGGAGAACGACTACAACCTGAACATCCCTCGCTACGTGGATTCCTCCGAGCCGACCGAGACGTGGGATCTGTACGCCTCCATGTTCGGCGGTATCCCCGAGCAGGAGGTCGACAGCCTCTCGCGTTACTGGGAGGCGTTCCCCGGTTTGCGGGAGGTGCTGTTCGCAGACGATAACGGCCATTGCGCGAAGCTGAGAACCGACGAAGTGGCCGATGCGGTAGCGGGGAACGCGGCGGTGCAAACATACCTCGATTGCTATCGGGATAGTTTCGAAGGCCTTCGAGGCGAGCTGGTCTCTGCGCTCATCGGGGGCTGGGAAACAGTGGATGCGGCCAGCGAGGAAGCGACGGTGGCGCAGCGTATCTTCCAGCGTGTGGAGTCTTTTGCTCTGGTGGACAAATATCAGGCTTACCAAGTGCTCGACGATGCCTGGAAGGCCGTTTCCGCCGATTTGGAAATGATGCAGACGGAAGGCTTCGATGCGGTTCGTAAGGTCGACCCGCTCATGGTGCTCAAGAAGAAGGCTGGCAAGGATGTGGAGGTGCAGGACGGCTGGAAGGGGCACGTGCTTCCCTTCGAACTGGTGCAGAAGACGATGCTGGCGGATGGAGCTGCATCGCTGAAAACACTGCAGGACGAGCTGGGCCGCATCTCGGGCGAGTGCGCTGCGCTGAAGGAAGAGCTGCCAAAGGCCGATGATGAAGAAGAGGCTGACGAGACGACCTCCGACTTGACCGATGAGGAGATCGAGGCCAAGCAATGCGAACTCGCTGCGCTCCAGAAGCGCGAGAAGGCGTTAAAGCGAGAAGTGAAGGCAGCCTCTGCTGAGTTGGAGGAAGAGACGCGTCGCGTCGTGGAATCCCTTACGGACGAGCAGGTGTACGAGCTGCTCGAGGCGAAGTGGGTAAGGCCCCTGATGAGCGATCTGCTGGCTCTTCCGCAGAAATCGGTCGATCAGCTGGTGAAGAGCGTGAAAGCGCTGGCGGAAAAGTACCAGGACACCTACGCCTCCATTGCGTCTCAGATCAATGAGGCGGAGCGCGAGTTGGACGAGATGCTCGGACAGCTCGTCGGCAACGAGTTCGACATGCTCGGCATCGCGGAGCTGCGCGCGCTCTTGGCAGGTGAGTAATATGGCCGACCAGCGTAAGTCAGAAACCGCCTACGTACCAGCTCTCCGATTCGAGGGCTTCACCGATCCTTGGGAACAGCGTAGGCTGGGAGAGTTCTTTGAGGAAAGTGATGCCAAGAACAGCGAGCTCGCCTTTGGCGTAGATAGAACCATCTCAGTCGCATCAATGCGATGGAACCCTGCAGGAAATGGTGCAGCTAAGGAATCGCTATCTGGTTATAAGGTTCTTCGCTTCGGCGATATCGCGTTTGAGGGCAATCGCACAAAAGGCAACCCGTACGGGAAACTTGTAATAAACGATATCGGATCAGGCATTATGTCTGCTAGGTTCAAGACGATGGCCGCAATTAGTGAGCCTTGCGTCCAGTTTTGGAAATACTTTCTAACAGTTGACTCGATCTTTAGAGAAGTGTATATCAACTGCACCAAGCGAGGCACTTTAATGACAGAGCTGGTCGTTGACGAACTCCTTTCAAGCGAGGTGCCGCTCCCTGCTTTGTCCGAGCAGCGCCATATCGGCGCACTCTTCGCCAAGCTCGACTCCCTCATCACCCTTCATCAGCGTAAGCACGAAAAGTTGAAGACGGTAAAACAATCGCTGTTGGACAAGATGTTTCCCAAAGAAGGGGAGAGTGAGCCCGAGATACGCTTCAAGGGTTTCACTGATCCTTGGGAAC
>JAAWAY010000217.1 GCA_022792415.1 Eggerthellaceae bacterium
CGAGGAGTACATAGAGTATTGGAACAACGGACGCTATCAGGCGGGGCTGAGAGGAATGACCCCGGTGCAGTACCGAGGTCATTCGCTAGAGGCCGCTTAACAACTTTTATTAACCGTCCCACTTTTGGGGTCTAGTTCAGATGGCTGCCCCTCTCAGGTAACGCTCTGTTGGGCTCCGCTTACGCCGGGGTGCCCTCCACGATGGCCAGCAGCTCATCGCGGTTGCGGAAGGCGCGCGGCTTGGCGTCGGGCCACTGCACCGACACGACCTCGCCCTCCCACGTGTTGCCCTCATCGGCAAACTTGGCGGAGCGAACGATGTGGCTGAAGCTCACGCGCTTCTTGTCGGGCTCCTCCGCCAGATCGAAGCTGTAGCTCAGCTCGGTGAGCATCTGCTGCAGCTGATCCACCTGCGAGGCGCCGGCCTGCACGGGCACCATGCCGGCCTCGCAGTTGTAGATGAGGCCGGGGGCCAGGAAGGCCGTGCGCACGCGCTCCTGGCGACGCTGCTCGGCCTTGTGGATGCCCACGCAGCCGGCGACGATGACAGCCCACCACACGATGGTGACCACCAGGTCGAGCGGGTTGTCCACCAGGTTGAACTTCAGGTAGTACCACATGGCCAAGAAGAAGACCGAGGCAGCCACCAGCACGACGGCGATGATCCAGTTGCTCTTGCGCATGCTAGGCCTCCATTCCGCCGGTCAGGGTCTGACGGGCGCGGACGTCGCCGGTGGCGGACTGGCCGCCGGTCACGTCATCCTCGAAGTTGCTGATCTTCTTGGCGTAGTTCAGACGACGGGCGATCACCACGGCGGCGTAGATCACCGTGAGGACGATGCCCAGGAAGATCCAGTAGTGCACCCAGCAGTGCGGGTGGTCGAAGCCGCCCAGCGGGTTGGCGTCGTCCTCGATGGACTCAACCGCGGGAGCGGTCTCGCCCGGGGTCTCGGCCAGCGGGGTCAGCTCGTCGTCGATGGTCTCGTCGACGGCAGCCGGGGCGTCCGGAGCCGGCGTGGCAGCCGGAGCGGCCGGGGCCGGAACGGCGGCTGCGGGGGCCGGCGTAGCGGGCGCGGGCGTCGGAGCCGGAGCAGGCGTCGGCGTCGGCGTCGGCGGGTTCGGGTTATCCGGCGTCTCCGGAGTCGGAGGCGTCGGCGGGGTCGGCGGCACGGGCTCAGCACCGATGGTCAGCGTACCGGGGACGTAGGTCACCAGGTAGTTGCCCTGCTCGGCGCGGCCCGCGGGGGTGATGGCGTAGCGGCCGTTGGCCTCCTCGCCCTCCGCACGGGTGATCGTGTAGTTGATGAGGTCGGCGGACTCGCCGTTCACCAGGCCGGCGACCGTGGCCGTGAAGACCGGGTCATCGGCACCGAAGGCCTTGGACACGTTGCTGGCGGTAACCGTCACCGGGGCCGGGTTGATGGTGATGAGACCCGGGTTCTGGGTGAGGCGGTCGGCGAAGCGCTCGGTCACGTCAACGCCGTTGGCGTCGCGGATGACCACGCTGTCCATGGCGATGAGGGTGATCGTCTCGCCCACGTTGGTGCGAGAGCCCACGACGGCGGCCGTCGCGGTGTAACCCTCGGGCAGACCGCTGGCCTGCACGTCGGTGAGCACGACCTCCTGGCCGTTGTAGGTGGTGGTGAGGCTGGGAGCGATCAGCGCGACGCTATCAAGCGGGGCGGTGGTCACGCGCACCTCGTAGTTCGCCTCGACGCTGTCGATGGCGGGATAGGTGTAGTCGAGCACGCCCTCGGCCATCGTCGTGGTCGTGGTGGTGCTGACGCCGTTCAGGTCCGTGATGGTAACCGTCACGCTGGAGATGCGGTAGCCCGGGTTGGCCTGGAAGTTCATGGCCGGGAAGGACTCCTGGTACAGCCTGTCGTCAGCACCCCGCACGTCCTTCGTGCCGTTAGCATCGATAGCCGTGGTGATGCTGAAGCGGTGACGCTTGTAGTACACCGTCGTCTCGCTCACACCGTTGGTGGAAGAGATGGTGACGGAAGCAGTCGCCGCGGGCTCGACGAGATCCCAACCGTAGATGGCCGGGTTGTCGACCGTAACAACCTGGGTCAGGTAACCAGTGCCCGTAGCCGCGGGAGCAACGACAGCGCCGGTGTCAGCATCAACGTAGTTGATCTGATAGGGGAAGAGCTGATCCTGATCGATGACGTAGGTCAGGGTCACGGTCGTGCCGGACTCCACCACGGCGGTGCCCTCGGCCACGCTCACGGACTGCAGCTTGTAGCCGGCGTAGTCGTTCGGCTCGAGGCTGCCCTCCTCGATGGCGATC
>JAAWAY010000038.1 GCA_022792415.1 Eggerthellaceae bacterium
GTCATGGCCATCCTCTACGTGCTCGGGTCGCTTGTCGTGCTCATCATGAACGCCGCCAACATCCCGGCCACCTTCGCGCTCATCTTCCAGTGCGCCTTCAACCCCGACGCCACCGTGGGCGGTGCCACTTTCGGTATCATCGCCGCCATCAGCCAGGGCGCCAAGCGCGGCCTGTTCTCCAACGAGGCCGGCATGGGCTCCACGCCCCACGCCCACGCGCTCGCCGAGGTGCGCGACCCCCACGAGCAGGGCGTCGTCGCCATGATCGGCGTGTTCATCGACACCATCATCGTGGTGACCATGACGGCGCTCGTGGTGCTGTCGGTGCTCTACGTGGGCGACGGCATGCTCGCCACGGGCGACTACGCCTCGCTCACCAGCGAGACCGTCACCAAGACCAACATCGCGCAGCTGGCGTTCGGCCAGTTCTTCGGCGCGAACCTGGGCGCGTGGTTCGTGGCCATCTGCCTGCTGTTCTTCGCCTTCTCCACCATCCTGTCGTGGAACCTGTTCGCCAAGCTCAACGTCGAGTGGCTCTTCGGCAAGAAGGCCGTGCTGCCCTTCACCGTCATCGCGCTCGTGTTCATCTTCCTGGGCTCGCTGCTCTCCAACGACCTGGTGTGGGAGCTCGCCGACATGTTCAACCAGCTGATGGTCATCCCCAACGCCATCGCGCTGTTCGCGCTGTCGGGCGCCGTCATCGCCATCGCCAACGCCAAGCACGACAAGCTGGCCACCGACGCGGCGGCCGAGAAGCTCGAGGACAAGGAGCGCGCCCTCGCCAACGAGATCGCCAAGGACCTCGACGAGGAGTAGCCCCCCGGCCGCCGTCCCCGGCGCGGGACGGCGGCCCCCGAGGGTGCGCGCGAGGGCGGAACGGAGTAGAATCACGGCTGGCAGGCACCTCGGCTGGCGGGGCGCCGCCGCCGAGACGAAGGATTGATCGCCATCAACGCCCCTGCCGACGCCCACCGCGTCACGCGCGCCCTCATCGCCCTTCTCACCGCCCTGTGCCTGGCGGCCGCGCTCGCGCCCGCCCCCGCCCACGCCGACGTCGTCGCCCCCCAGCAGGACGGCCGCGTCATCCGCGTGGGCTACTTCGACGACGATCCCCTGCTGTTCAGCGGCGCATCCGAGGACGCCCACAAGTCCGGCTACGCCTACGATTACCTGCAGGCCCTGGCCTCGGTGGCAGACTGGACCTACGACTACGTCTACGGCACGCGCGACCAGGTGATCGACGACCTGCGGACCGGCCGGATCGACCTGGTGGCGGGGCTGTCCCCCGATGACGACCCGCAGGGCGTGCTGCTGTTCTCCGAGCGCGACCTGGGGATGGACGACCAACGCCTCTACTTCGCCGTCAACGCCGACGACCCCGCGCTCATGGACGAGATCAACGCGGTGCAGGAGCGCATCCTGCGCACGTCGCCGCGCTACCTGACCACCCTCAACCAGAAGTACGCCGCCGAGGCGACGAGCGAGGGGCTCACCGCCCTGCAGCGCTCGTGGCTGGAGGAGAAGGGCGAGCTGCGCTTCGGCTACGTCTCTGGCTGCCTGCCCCTGTCCGGCGCGTCCGAGGACGGGCAGCCGCTGGGCGTGGCGGGCGTGGTGGCCCAGCAGGCCCAGGAGCAGCTGGGGCTCCCCGTCATATCCATCCCCTATCCCACCGTCTCCGCCATGCTGGAGGGCCTGCGCGCCGGCGAGGCGGACTTCGCCTTCCCCGTGTACGCCGACCTGTGGGTGTCCGAGTCGAACGGGCTCGTGCAGACCCACGAGGTGGCCAGCGACCGTGCCATGGTGGTGTACCGCGGCGAGTACCGCGACAACCTCGTCGATTCCATCGGCGTGTTCGAGACCGGCCTGCAGCAGGATGTGTTCGTGCGGGCCAACTACCCCCAGTCCCAGGTCACCGTCTACCCCGACCGAGAGGAGGCCTTCGCCGCCCTGGAGCGCGGCGAGGTGTCGTGCCTCATCGGCGTGTCGACCGTGCTGCAGCGCTACCTGTCCGACCACCCCGAGCACGAGCGGCTCAACACCGCCTTCCTCGACAAGGACGAGGGGTTCTCCATGGCCGTGGCCAAGGGTGACGGCGTGCTGGCCGGCATCCTGAACCAGGTGGTCAACCAGCTGGAGGAGTCGCGCGTCACCACCGCCATGGTCGAGTACGCCCGCGGCGACAGCTCCTACACGCTCGCGGCCTTCATTCGCCACAACGCCGTGGCCTTCGTCGGCGGGCTCAGCCTGCTGGCCGCCCTGCTGGTCGTGCTGTTCGCCAGCTACCGGCGCCGCGTGCTGCGCTTCAACCGCGAGCAGGCCAGAAGCCGCGCCTCGCTCGAGCAGGCCGTCGAGGCCGCCAACGCGGCAAACGCGGCCAAGACGACGTTCCTCTCGTCGATGAGCCACGACATCCGCACCCCGATGAACGGCATCATCGGCATGACCGCCATCGCGCGCGCCCACATAGACGACCAGCCCAAGGTGGAGGAGTGCCTGGACACCATATCGGTCTCGAGTCGTCACCTGCTGGCGCTCATCAACGACATCCTGGACATGTCAAAGATCGAGTCGGGCGAGCTGTCGCTCAACGAGGGCGTCGTGAGCCTGCCCCGCCTCGTCGACGAGCTGACGGCGCTGTGCGAGCCTCAGGCCGCGGCCAAGCGCCAGGCGTTCGTCGTGGCCCAGCGCGATGTGGTCGACGCCGAGGTCATCGGCGACGCCGTGCGCCTGCAGCAGGTGTTCGTGAACCTGGTGGGCAACGCCGTCAAGTACACCCCCGCAGGCGGGAGGATAGAGGTCACGCTGGCCCAGGTGCCCTCGGTCGACCCCAAGCGCGCCTGCTTCGCGTTCACGGTGCGCGACAACGGCGTGGGCATGAGCGAGGAGTACCTCCCCCACATCTTCGAGCCGTTCTCTCGCGAGGACAAGCCGGCCGCGGCCGGCGGCCAGCAGGGCACGGGTCTGGGCATGGCCATCGTGCGCAACACCGTGAGGATGATGGGCGGCGACGTGGAGGTGGAGAGCACGCTGGGCGAGGGCACCACGTTCACGGTCACGCTGTTCCTCACCCCGGCACCTGCCGCGCCCGGCCAGGACGACGTCCGCGAGGCGAGCGCCGGGCAGGACGCGGCCGTCGATGACGCAGGCGCCGAGGCGGCCGGCACCGCAAGCGATCCGATCGACCTGATGGAGCTGGTGGCCCAGGTGGACCTGCTGGGCAAGCGCGCGCTGCTCGTGGAGGACAACGAGCTCAACGCCCAGATAGCCGAGGAGATCCTCGGCATGACGGGCCTTTCCTTCGAGCGCGCCCACGACGGCGCCGAGGGCGTGGCGATGATGGAGGCCTCCGCGCCCGGCTGGTACGACTGCGTGCTCATGGACATCCAGATGCCCGTGATGAACGGATTCGAGGCGGCGCGGCGCATACGCGCCCTGGACCGCGCCGACGCGCGCGCCGTGCCCATCTTCGCCATGACAGCCGACGCCTTCAACGAGGACAAGCGCGAGGCCCTCGCCGCGGGCATGGACGAGCACTTCGCCAAGCCGCTCGACTTCACCCACGTCATCGCCACGCTGGGCGCCTACCTCGGCGTGCGCTGAGGTAGGCGGGGCGCTACGAGAACAGGTGGCTCGTGGCGGCCAGCACGATGCCGGCCACGCCCACGACCACCAGCGCGACGCACAGCACCTTCTCGCCGCGGGTGAACAGCGACGCCACGCTGCCCGTCGCCCCGGCCTGGCGCCGCCCGATGACGAACAGCGGCACGCCCACCGCGTACAGGGCGGCGGCCACCATGTCGTAGGTCAGCCCCGACGAGTACAGCAGATACACCGCGAACAGCGTGCCGATGACGCCGGTGACCAGGCCGTTCGCCCGCGAGAAGCGCACGCCCTCGGGCCACTGCTCGGTGACGGCCACCTTCCACAGGAACGCGGCGCACATCATGTAGCAGGGCATGCACATGACCGCCGAGATGTCGATGATGGTGTCCCACGCGTCGCCGCTCATGAAGTGGCTCGCCACCAGCGCCACCTGGATGACGATGGTGCTCCACAGAAGCGAGTAGCTCGGCGCGCCCTTGGCGTTGACGGCCGTGAAGCGCTTGGGGAAGATGCCGTCGCGCGCCGCGTAGAGCGGCATCTGCGCCAGCATGAGCATCCACACCAGCCACGAGGACAGAACGGCGATGATGACGCCCACGTTGACGATGAGCGAGCCGGCGTCGCCGAAGCGGTCCTGCATGATGGCCGCCATGGAGGGGTCGGCCATGCCCGCGATGTCGGTGGAGGAGTACACGCCCAGGGGCAGGATGGACACGGCGCTGTACAGCAGCAGCACCACGATGAAGCCCAGCGTCGTAGCCTTGGACACGTCGGACTGGCTCTTGGCCTCGCCCGACACCACCACGGCGCCCTCGATGCCCGTGAACAGGAACAGCGTGACGGCCATGGTGCCCGACACCTGGCCCATCACGTCGCCGAAGTTGAACGACAGCGCCGCGCCGCTCGCGGCGTAGCCCCAGAACCCGTCCAGGAACACCTTGAGCTGGAACACCGTGATGATGGCCACGATGAAGATGAGCACGGGGACGATCTTGCCGATGGTGCCGACGACGTTGATGAGCGCGCCGCTCTTCACGCCGCGGCACGCCAGCGCGAACATGAGCCACGTGACCGCCGAGGCGCCGATGACAGACGCGATGTTGTTGCCGCCCGAGAACGCGCCGGGGAAGAAGTAGTCCATGGTTGCCATGATCATCACGCCGTAGGCCACGAGCGCGATGCAGTTGCAGATCCAGTAGCCGTAGGCGATGAGGAACCCGACGAAGCGGCCGAACCCGCGCTCCGCGTAGGTGTAGATGCCGTTCTTGAGCTGCGGCTTCACCTGCGCGAGGATGCGGAACGTGTTGGCGATGAACCACATGCCCACGCCGGTGATGAGCCAGGCGAGTATCTGGCTGCCCGCCGACGCGCTCTCCGACATGCTCTGCGGCAGGTTGTAGATGCCGCCGCCCACCATGGCCGAGATGACGATGGCGGTCAGGCCGACCAGGCCCACCTTGCGCGCGTCGGACGGCTGGGCGGCCGCCTTGCCGGGCGCGGACGCCTTGGCGGGCTGCGCGGTCGCCTTGGCGGCCGGGCGGGACGTGGATGCGGTCATGAGGATCCCCTCCTAACGAAGGCCCCCGCACCGAGCCGCGGTGCGGGGGCCTGTGACACGAGCCTCTCGCGCGGTTCGGCTAGGCCGTGAAGACCCCGCTCGAGATGCTGTAGATGATGCCCACGATGCCGAGCACGATGACGATGGCGCATAGCACCTTCTCAGGCGTGGTGAACAGCTTGAGGATGTCGCCCTTCTCGCCCGCCTGGCGACGTCCCACGATGAACAGCGGGATGCCGACGGCGTACAGGAACGCGGCGATCATCAGGTAGTTCAGGCCAGCAGCGTAGACGAGGTACAGCGAGAACAACGTGCCCACGATGCCGGTGAACAGCCCGTTGGCCTTGGAGAAGCGCGCGCCCTCGGGCCACTTGTCCTTGACGGCCACCTTCCACAGGAACAGGCAGCACATCAGGTAGCAGGGCATGGCCATGACCGACGTGATGGAGATCATGGTGTTCCACGCGTTGCCGCTGGTGAAGTGGCACAGGATGAGCAGCAGCTGGATGACGATGGTCGTCCACAGCAGCGAGAACGACGGGGCGCCCTTCTTGTTCTGCTCGGTGAAGCGCTTGGGGAAGATGCCGTCGCGGGCGGCGAACAGGGGCATCTGACCCAGCATGAGCATCCAGACCAGCCACGAGGACAGCACCGAGATGATGACGCCGACGTTCACCATCACCGCGCCCCAGGCGCCGAACTTCTGCTCCATGATGGCGGCCATGGACGGGTCGGCCATGCCGGCGATCTCGCCCTGCGTGAACACGCCGAGCGGGAGCAGCGAGACCAGCACGTAGAGCGCCAGGATGACGAGGTAGCCGATCGTCGTGGCCTTGGCCACGTCGGACTGGCTCTTGGCCTCGCCGGACACCACGACGGCGCCCTCGATGCCGATGAACAGCCACAGGGTGACGAGCATGGTGCCGGACACCTGGCTCATCACGTCGCCGAAGTTGAACGACAGCGCCGCGCCGTCCTTGGCGACGCCCCAGAAGGCGTCCATGAACACGCTGAACTGGAAGATGGTCAGGATGAGCACGATGAACACCAGCACGGGCAGGATCTTGCCGATGGTGCCGATGACGTTGAGGGCCGCGCCGCTCTTGGCGCCGCGCAGGGCCAGCCACAGCATGATCCACGTGATGACCGACGCGCCGATGATGGACGGGATGTTGTTGCCGCCGGTGAACACGCCGGGGAAGAAGTAGTCCATCGTGGACATGATGAGCACGCCGTAGGCAACCAGCGCGAAGCAGTTGCAGATCCAGTAGCCGTAGGCGATGAGGAAGCCGACGAACTTGCCGAACCCGCGCTCCGCGTAGGTGTAGATGCCGTTCTTCAGGTCAGGCTTGACCTGGGCGAGCACGCGGAACGTGTTGGCGATGAACCAGATGCCCACGCCGGTGATGGCCCACGCGACGATCTGGCTGCCGGCGGACGCGCTGGCGGCCATGTTCTGCGGCAGGTCGTATATGCCGCCGCCTACCATTGCCGAGATGACGATGGCGATGAGGCCGATGAGGCCGACCTTCTTGGTGTCGGCGCCCTTCTTGGCCGGCTTACCGCCATTGGCATCCGGCGCCGCGGGGGCGCCGGACGTCTTCTCGGGGGCAGTGGTGGCGACTGTCTTGGTTTCAGCCATGATAGTCTCCTAACAGAAACGCTTTATGAAGCCCGAGGGCCCTCCTACTTCAGGCCCGTCAGAGACTCGAAGTGCTGATCCTTCAGCCAGTCGGTGATGGTCATGTCGTTGAGCTTGCCGAAGCCCTCCATGGGGACGGCGTCCTTGGCCAGCGTGACGTAGGGGCCCACCGTGATGGCGTTGCCGATCTGGTTGGGCTTCATCATCACGTAGTTGTAGGAGATGTAGGTGCGCTCGAACAGCACGCCGGAGTCCTTGCCGCACTCGATGACGGACCAGACGATCTCCTTGCGGCGCTCGTTCAGGAAGTCCACGAGGTCCTGCTCGCTATCGTTCTCGGTCCAGGTGCCGGCGTCCTCGATGAACAGGTTGGCGGCGTAGTCGGGGTCGGTGGTCAGCGAGATGGCGATGAAGCACCACACGCCGTAGGCCTCGCCGTCCTTGAGGGGCTGGCCCTCCTTGGGGCGGTAGGCGACGACGCCCTTGTTGGCGCAGATCACGTGCGCGCCCGGGGCCGGGTGGTAACGGCGGTCGGCGTCGGTGCCGAACAGCTCGATGCCGGCCTGGATGAGCGGCTTGCCGTCATAGACCTCGAGGTCGGATCCGTCGAACTGCTTCTCGACGAACAGCGGCTTGATGGAGCCGTCCTTGATGCCGTCGTGCACGGCCAGGTCGTGGCCCCAGATCTGGCCCTGAATGCCGTTGAACGAGCTGGCGGTCAGCATGTTGATCTGGCCCACGTACGCGTCGGCGCACTCGCCCTTGTCGTAGGTGACGATGCGGTCGATGAGGGCGTCCTTGGTCTTGTCGACGGCGCCGCAGGACACCTTCAGCACGTTGACGTAGCCGTTGCCGTAGGCGCCCGGCATGCCGTAGCCGTCGCACCACTGGTCATAGGGGCTGATGGCGGTGCGGTCGATGTGCGGGGTGCGCATCTTCTCGTGGTGGCCGATGGACGTGGCGATCATCCGGTTGTCTCGCTTCTCTGAGGTCATGTTCGTACCTGCCTTTCTTGTTGTGGCCTGTCCCCAATGGCCTTTGGCAGGAGCCGTCTGACCTGCGCGGTGCCTCCGAAAACCATTGACACCCGCAGTATCGCGCGCCCCGGGGGCGCCCCCACCCCCTCCCCAACCGTCTGTTGCCGTCGCGCCACGAACCCGAAATGCCACGATTTATCAGTATCTGGGTAATAAATACAGGCGCTTCGCTGCCCTATGACAAGCTGGAAACTTCTGCACAGTCAAGATCATTTTGTGAAAGACCTGAGGGCGGGCCCCTTCCTATACTCTCCCCCATCGTCAGGGCGCGCAGGGGGCGCGCCAGGGGAAGGAGGGGTGAAGATGGGCATCCTCTACCAGGCTGCTGATCCGATCTACTGGGCCGTCTGGCTGTTCGCGCTGTTCGCGCTCATGGCCTTCAACGAGCTGGGGAGGGCCAAGCCCTGGACGGGCATCGCCCTGTTCGTGGTCACGCCCATCGTGCTCACGCTGCTCGTGTGGCCCGCCACGGCGGCGCCGGGCAACGAGTACGGCACGGGCACGTGGTTCAACTGGGTCAAGACGTACTCCGCGCTGGCGGGCTGCATCGGGTTCATGGCCCTGCGCTTCGTGCACTGGCGCGGGGCCGACGGCCAGGTCCACTACCTGTACGAGAAGCGCTGGGCGCTGTGCTTCCCGCCGCTCATCCTGGCCGTCAACATCGCCGAGGCCGTCATCCGCGACTTCCAGGTGTTCAGCTACGGCCTGTGGCAGGGCGGCGTCGTGGACAACCTGTGGGCCATGTCGGGGCCGTGGAACATCATGAACGGCATCGCGGGCATCCTCAACATCGTCACCATCTGCGGCTGGTTCGGCATCTTCATCTCGAAGGATCCCGCCAAGGACATGATCTGGCCCGACATGATCTGGGCGTGGATCATCGCCTACGACTTCTGGAACTTCGCCTACACGTACAACTGCATCTCCGACCACTCCGCCTACTGCGGCCTGGCCCTGCTGCTGTCGTGCACCATCCCCACGTTCTTCATCAAGCGCGGGGCGTGGCTGCAGCACCGGGCGCAGACGCTGGCGCTGTGGGCCATGTTCGTCATGACGGTGCCGCAGTTCGTGGACGTGCTGGCGCCCATCCCCACCACGCACAACCCGGCGGCGTTCTTCTGCGTGAGCCTGGTGGCGCTGGCGTCCAACGTGGCCCTGGCCGTCTACCAGCTGCACCGCGTGCGCACGCTCAAGCTCAACCCGCTGACCGACCAGCTATACTCGGGCACCAAGCCCTACGAGGAGGTCGTGGAGGAGAACCGGTAGCAGGCACCCTGCGCCCCGCATCCCCCCTCGTGCCCGCGTCGCCGTCCAGGCCGCGCGGGCACGGGACGTCGGGGGGCGGGTCGTACGTCGCGGGAGGTGAGCCATGGGAGGCACGGGCGAGACGGGCGCGGGACGGGCCGGCGTCCGCGAGGGGCGGCGGCTCGGCGGCCCGGCGGGCGACATCGTGCTGGCCGCGCGGCACCTGTTCGAGGACCGCGGCGTGGCGGCCACCACGGTCACGGCCGTGGCCGAGGACGCCGGCGTGTCGCGCGAGCTGGTGTACTACTACTTCCCCGGCAAGCAGGCCCTCATCGACGCCGTGGTGGACGACTACGCCGAGGATCTGGTGGACAGCGCCGCCATGTGGAACGAGCTGCGCCGCTTCGGGGACACGCCCGGGTCGCTGCGCGCGTGCATGCTGTCGTTCCGGCGCGCGCTGTTCGACGCCAACGGGCTGCGGCCCATGATCGGCGTGCTCGAGGAGCTGGGCATCCGCGACGCCTTCGTGGTGCGGGCCGTGCGCGAGACCGCGGCCTACCTGTGCGACTGCGTGGCCGTCGAGTACGCGGCCTACCACGACGTCGAGATCGACCTGGTGTTCGAGATGTTCTGCGTGGCCCTGTTCGGGCTGGTGGGCCTGGTGAAGGCCTGCCCCGACATATCCGACGACGACCTGATGAAGGTGGTGGAGCAGACGCTGCACCTGGATATGCGGGTGCTCGACCCGCCCTCGCCCGCCGCGGGCGGCCCGGCGGGCGAGGGCGACGCGGGGGCCTAGCCGCGGGCGGCGAGCAGGCGCTCCTTCAGCTCGGCCTCCATCTTGCGCATCTCCACCTCGGCCTCGGCGCGCTTGGCGCGACCCTCGGCCTGGATCTTCATCACCTCGTCGAACGTCTGGATGAGGTTGTCGTTGGTGGCGCGCAGCGTCTCGATGTCCACGATGCCGCGCTCGGACTCGCGCGCCACGGCGACGGTCGACTGCTTGAGCTTCTCGGCGTTCTTGCGCAGAAGCTCGTTGGTCATGTCGGTCACGGCCGTCTGGGCGCGCAGCGCCTCCTCGTTGTTGGCCATGCCCAGCGCCAGCACCATCTGGCTCTTCCACAGCGGGATGGTGTTGGTGAGGATGGTCTGGATCTTCTCCACCATGAGCATCTCGTTGCCCTGCACCAGGCGGATCTGGGGCGCCATCTGCATGGCGATGGTGCGGGTGAGGTCCAGGTCGGACAGCTTCTTCTCGAACCGCACGCAGGCGGCCTCCAGCTTCTGCGCGGCCTCGGCGTCCTCGGTGCGGCCCGTGGCGCGCGCCTGGGACAGCAACGCGGGCAGCTCGGCGTCGCGCGCCTAGGCCAGGCGCTCGCGGCCGGCCAGCAGGTACATCGTCAGCTCCTTGAAGTATGTCAGGTTCAGCTCGTAGAGCTTGTCGAGCATGGCCACGTCCTTGAGCATGGTCACCTGGTGCCCCTCGAGCGCCTTGACGATCTTGTCCACGTTGGCCTCGGCCCTGTCATAGCGCGCCTTCATGGCGGTGAGCTTGTTGGCCTGGCGCTTGAACAGGCCGAACAGGCCCTTCTCCTCCTCGACGTCCAGGCTCTTGAGCTCCACGACCACCCCGGCGATGAGGTCGCCCGCCTCGCCGAGGTCCTGGGTGCGCACCTTGGAGAGCGCCGTCTCGGAGAACTCGGCCATCTTGCGCTGGGCGCCCGAGCCGTACTGCAGGATCTGCTGGGAGTCGGCGATGTCGATCTGCTTGGCGAACGCGGCCACCTGCGCGCGCTCGTCGTCGGTGAGCGCGTCGTCGAGCGCCGGCACCTTGGCGGGCTCGTCGATGACGACGGCCTCGATCGCGTCGGGCTCGTCTCGCAGCGGCTCGAGCGTCAGCGTGGGGGCGGGGATGCCGTCCAGGGAAATCTCATCGGCCATGGGTTCGTTCCTTTCGGGGTTGCGGTGCGCGGGCGGGGTCATGCCGTCGGCCGGGGCCTCAGGCGTCCTTCTTGAAGGGGCTCTCCGTCAGGCCCTCCTGCGCCAACATGGCGTGGAGCACGGAGATGTCGGATGACACGTCCAGGGACAGGTCCTGGTAGGTCTCGTCCAAGAGCTTCTCATAGGCGGCGCGCAGCACGTCGAGCGTCTGCTCGATCTCGCGGCGCGAGCTGGTGATGGTGTCGCCCTGGACGGGCTGGTCCTCCAGGGCGTCGTAGGCCACGAGCAGCTTGACCGTCGTGGGCAAGTAGTAGCCCATGAGGCGGTCGAGCCCGCCGACGACGGAGGGCTCCTCGCGCACGCGGTCCAGGATGCGCGCCACCACCTGCTCGATGGCGACCACCTTGGCGCTCACGGCCGCGTCGTCGATGGCGACGTCCAGGTCGCGCAGACGCTGCAGGTAGGCCGCGCCCTCGTCGAGCAGGGCGCGCGCCTCGTCGGTCAGCGCGGCGGGGCGCTGGTCGCCACGCGCGCGGGCGCGGGCCGCCTCGGCCGCCGCGGCCTCGCGCCGGCGGCGCTGGTAGGCCCGCTGCGACTCGCGGTACAGGGCGTAGCACTCGTCCGTGACCATGAGGCAGGTCTGCTCGTCGTCGATGTGGCCGGCGGGCAGCAGCCCCTTGCGCACGAGCGCCTGGGCGGAGGCGAGGACCTTCTTGCGGCTGAGGCCCGACTGCGTGGCCAGCTCGTCGAGGGACGCCACCTCGCGCTCGCCCATGATGCGGCGAAACGTCCGCAGGCGCCCGGCCAGGCCCAGGCGGCGCACGCCGGCGGACAGCAGCCACGCGGACAATCCGGCCAGCACGGCCAGGACGGCCAGGCTCGCACCGGCGGCGGCCGTCGAGTAGGCGGCCGCCTGGCCGGCGACCACGGCGTCGACGGGCGCGGCGCCCGTGGCCAGGCCGATGGCCTCGATGACCGCGGCCAGGCCGAACGTGAACGTGAGCACGCCGCCCGTCCCGGCCATGATCGCGCCGGACACCTGGAGCGGCGCGGCCGAGCGGAAGCGCCCCTTGGCCAGCGACCGAGCCGGCTGGGCCGGGGTGATGGCCCGGGAGCGGGTCCGGCCGGGCTGCGGCGGCACGGCGGGCTGGGCGCCGGGGGCCGACCAGGCCTGCTGCGCGGCCGCCTGGCGCGCCTCGTGCTCGCGGCGCAGGTTGCCGGCGGCGTCGCCGAGCGCCGCGCCGACGGCCGTGCCCGCGGCCCCCAGGCCGCGGCCCACCGCCTCGGCCGCCTTGGCCACGCCCTCCCCCACGGCCTGGCACAGCCGCTCGAACTCCTCGGGCGTCATGCCGCCCTGGGGCGGGACCTGGCCGGTCTGGTTGACCTGGGGACCGGGCTGCTGGGGCTGCGCTCCCCGGGGCGGGCGCGCCTGGGTGCGCGGTGTCTGGGGTTGCCGGGCTGCGCCCGGCTGCTGCTGCGCCATCAGATGCCTCTCAGGTGGTTGCGGCCGCCGCGCCGGCGGCCGGGATGTGGTCGATCGCGCACTATTCTACACCTTGCCGGGCGTCGCCCGGGCGCGTCCGGCGCGAACGCGCCCCGCCCGCGCCGGCCCGCGCCTCAGCCCCGGTCGCGTGGCGCCTGGGCGCCGCCCCTCCCCCGCGCAGGCGCCGGGCGCTTGGGCGCGTAGTCGCGCATGCCCGGGATGGCCCCGCCCGCGATGGCCCACAGGTAGAGGCTGGCCACGGTGGCGTGCGGCGAGAAGCGGCGCCGGTAGCGCTCGAACAGCTGCGGCGTGATGCGGCGATGGTGGTAGAGCATCCGCAGGCCCCGGATGATGGCCAGGTCCCCCTGGCTCATGACATCGGGGCGCTGCAGGGAGAACGTCATGATCATCTCGGCCGTCCACTTCCCGATGCCGGGAAGCGCCACAAGCTGGCGCTCCACCTCGGCGTCGTCCATGGTCTGCAGCGCATCCAGGTCGAGCCGGCCGTCGGCCACGCGCTCGGTGAGCGCGCGGATGTAGCCCACCTTGCGAAACGTCGTGCCCAGACCCTGCAGCTCCTCGTCGGAGAGCGCCGCCACCGCCTGGGGCGTCACCTCGCCCACCTCGTCGAGCAGCCGCCTCCAGATGGTCTTGTGGGCGGCCGTGGATATCTGCTGGCCCAGGATGGAGTTGACGAGCGCCGCGTAGGGGTCGGGAATGACGGGCCGGTTGATGTGGCCGATCTGCTCGACGGCCCAGGCCATCTTGGGGCAGCGCTCGCAGATGAACGCCGTCTCCGCCTCGCCGTACGCGAAGAACGGGCCCTCGGGCCCTCCCGCCGCCTCGGATGCCATGGCCGCCCCCTCTCGTCAGATCGCCGTCCCGATAATACCGCAACGGGCGCGCCACCCGCGGCGACGTGCTACAATGCGGCCACTGTCCCGGCGGGGCCTTTGGCAAGCACCGCCTCGAGTGAGGATCGGTGCATGAAGAACTAGCGATGCCCTCTGGGCGCTCATATCACCCCGACCGTTCACCCGGCCGCCGCCGAGCGCTGCATCGCCCGTCATGCCCCCTTATCTTCCCCTGCCCAGCCTACCGGCGCCCGCGCGCCGCGGAACGGGCCCCCGCGCGACACCGCTGCCCGGCGCGGCCTCCTCTTGGAAGGAGCGCTGCCATGCAACTGCGCCTGTCATCTGTCACCTACGCCTACCCCGACGCCGCCGCGGCCGTCCTGAGCGACGTGAGCGTGACGTTCCCCGCCGGCTGGACCGGCGTCATCGGGGACAACGGCTGCGGCAAGACCACCCTCGCGCTCATCGCCGCCGGCCTCATCGAGCCCGACCGCGGGGGCGCCTCCCCGCGCCTGGTGGCCGCCTACTGCCCCCAGGACGCCTCCGAGGAGCCCCCGGGCCTGGCCGACCTCGCCTGCGACTGGGGCCCTGAGGCGGTGGCCGCGCGCCGTGCCCTGGAGATCGACGACGAGTGGCTGTGGCGCTACGCGACGCTGTCGGGTGGCCAGCGCAAGCGCGTGCAGCTGGCCTGCGCGCTCGTCGCGCGTCCCGACGTGCTGGTGGTGGACGAGCCCACCAACGACCTGGACGCGCCGTCGCGGGAGGCCGTGGCGCGGGCGCTCGCGGGCTTCGGGGGCGTCGGCATCCTCATATCGCACGACCGCCGGCTGCTCGACGACCTGGCACAGCGCTGCCTGGTGTTCGAGGGAGACGGCCCGGTCATGCGCCCCGGCGGCTACACGGAGGCCACGCGCCTGGCCGCGGCCGACCGCGACGCGCGGGCACGCGAGCGGGAGCGGGCGCGCCGCGAGGTCGGGCGCCTGGAGGCCGAGGCGCGCCGCCGTGCGGAGGAGGCGTCGCGGACCGCCGGCCGACGCAGCGCGCGGGGCCTGGACCGCCACGACAGCGATGGGCGCGAGCGGCTGGGGCGCGCCATCGTGTCGGGCAAGGACGGCGTGGCGGGCAAGCTGTCCGCCACGATGGGGCGGCGCCTCGAGCGGGCGGAGAGCGCGCTGGCGCAGACGCGCGCCGAGGGACACCGCGAGGCCCGCCTCGACGGATACGGCGCGACGTCGTCCGCGCGCACGCTTATCCACTGGGAGGGCGGCCGCCTGACGGCCGGCGACTTCTGCCTGACCGCGCCCGAGCTGTGGGTGGGGCCGAGCGACCACATCGTGCTGACCGGGCCCAACGGCACGGGGAAGAGCCTGCTTGTGAGCCACCTGGCCATGCTCGTCCGCGAGGGCGTCGCCGTGGCGCGCCTGCCCCAGCAGGTGGACGCCTCGCTGCGAGCCGCAGCGCTCGGGCGCCTGGGCGCGCTCGACCCCGCGACGAGGGGGCGCGTCCTGTCGGTGGTGGGGCGGCTCAACTCCGACCCGGCCCGCCTCCTCGACGGCGGCGACGTGAGCCCCGGCGAGCTGCGCAAGCTGCTGCTGGCCGAGCAGCTGACGCGCGATCCGGCGCTGCTCGTGCTCGATGAGCCCACCAACCACCTGGACGTCGGCTCCATCGAGGCACTCCAAGGCCTGCTCGCGTCGTTTCCCGGGGCGTTCGTGCTGGTCACCCACGACGAGACGCTGCGGGACACGGTGTCGGGCGTCTCCTGGCGCACCGTCAGCGCAGAAGGCGGCGCGCGCCTGGAGGTGGGCTGAGCGCAGCGCCATCGCGCAGGCGGCCGGACGGGTGAGACAGCGCGCCATGTCGCACCCGAGCAAGCGCGCGAGCGCGAGATGCCAGGAATCGGGGGTTGGGACTGCGGCAGCCCAGTTGGACGTGCCTCCGCGGGGAGGAGGCGCAGGTGTACAGCAAGGAGGAGAGGGAGCTGGTGCTCGCGGACTTCCACGCGAGCGGCCTGACGGCCCGGAGGTTCGCGAC
>JAAWAY010000039.1 GCA_022792415.1 Eggerthellaceae bacterium
CAAGGAGCTCTCCACCTGGTACCTCTGCGACCAGTACGCCGAGGGCGGCACCCGCTACGAGGGCGACTTCGAGGAGCTGCAGGCCCGCGGCGGCTACAAGAACGACACGTGGGACGCCGAGTACTACAAGTACGAGAAGGGCATGTGCCGTCCCGACGTCCAGCCGGGCTTCGACACCGCCACCGGCCGCTTCGAGTTCTGGAGCTGGGGCTACAACCACTGGGGCGTCGACCCGATGCCGTATCACATCGAGCCGAAGGACTCCCCGGTGTCCACGCCCGAGAAGCTGGAGGAGTACCCGCTCATCGCCACGTCCGGCGGCCGCTCCTACGAGTTCTTCCACTCCGAGCATCGCCAGCTGGAGACCATGCGCGAGTTCCATCCCTGGCCGCTCGTGACCATGCACCCCGACACGGCCGCCCAGTACGGCATCGAGGAAGGCGACTGGGTGTGGATCGAGACCAGCCACGGTCGCTGCCGCCAGAAGGCGTTCCTGTTCCCGGGCATCAAGCCTGACACCATCCACATGGAGCATGCGTGGTGGTACCCCGAGCAGGAGGCCGCCGAGCCGAGCCTGTACGGCACGTTCGACTCCAACATCAACAACATGGCCCTCAACTTCGAGACGGGCCAGGGCGGCATCGGCTCCGGCATCAAGAGCTTCCTCGCCAAGATCTACAAGTACCAAGAGGGCGACCAGATGCCCGGCGAGAAGGTCACGCGCGAGGGCGGCTGGGGCGACTACATCCCCGGCGTCATGGCCGGCGACAAGGAGTCGGCCGAGAAGCGCGCCGCCGAGGGCAACGAGGCGCTGCTCATGCAGCTGGAGGACGCGAAGCGCGTCCAGGCCATGAAGGTCGAGGACGCCGACATGCAGGGCCGCAACGCCCTGATCTACGCCAAGGAGCACGGCGAGAAGGAGTACGACCCCGCGCGCATGCATGACCTCAACGAGGCCAACGACTTTGGCGACTAGCCCGACTAAGAGATGAGAGAAGGAGGCGAATACCCGTGACCAAGGCAATTCTCATTAACTACGACTACTGCACCGGCTGCCACTCCTGCGAGGTGGCCTGCAAGAAGGAGCTGGGCCTCTCGAAGGGAGAGTTCGGCATCAAGCTGACCGAGGTGGGCCCGTTCCAGTACGGCAAGACCGACCGTCCTGAGCTTGAGGGCAAGTGGGAGTGGACGTACCTGCCCGTGATCACCGAGGCGTGCGACATGTGCGCCAGCCGCACCGCCGAGGGCAAGATGCCCATGTGCGTCCAGCACTGCCAGGCATGGTGCATGTACTACGGCGAGGCGGAGGAGCTTGTCAAGAAGATGGACGGCAAGACCCGCTGGTCGCTGACCACCGTCAAGGAATAAGGGGACACGTGGGCCGCGGGCGCTCCGAGGGGCGCGCCCGCGGCCCCGCTAGAAGGGGGGTTTACCATGAGCATGACCGATGAGGTATGCGCGCACGTCGTCTCCGCTGACTTCGCGTCGCTCGACGACTTCACCATCTCGCGCGTCAAGACCCGCGTGCTCGACTCCATCGGCGTCATCGCCGCCGGAGTTCATGCTCCCATGTGCGACGAGCTGTTCGATCTTCTGCTGAGCTACGGCACCACGCCGCAGAGTTCGGCCTTCTTCCGCAAGAAGGCCATCGACACGCCCTCGGCCGCCATGATCAACAGCTTCTCCATGCGCTCCTACGACTTCGAGGCCATCGAGGCCGAGAACCCGGGGAAGAAGAGCTCTGCCGCCCACATCAGCGGCACGACGGTGCCAACCGCCCTCGCCTGCGCCGAGCGCGCCAAGGCCAGCGGCCGCGACTTCATCACCGCGCTCGCCCTCGGCGACGACATCGCCGCCCGCCTGGGCGCCGCGTCGGGCTTCGACGTGTACGGTGGCTGGGACAACACCAACACCATCAACGGCCTGGGTGCCACCGTCATCGCCGGCAAGCTGGCCGGGCTCACCGAGGCGCAGCTCAACAACGCGCTGGGCATCGACCTGAACATGCTCGGCGGATCGATGGACAACATCAACTTCAAGACGCTGGCGTTCAAGCTGCCCATGGCGTTGGCCTCGCGCAACGCCATCTTCTCGGCGGACTTCGCCGCCCGGGGCATGACGGCCACCCATGACGCGTTCGGCGGGAAGAAGGGCTACTTCTTCCTGTTCTGCGGCGACAGCCAGAAGCCCGAGATCCTCTGCGAGGACCTGGGGCGCGTGTTCTACGGCGACGTGGTCATCAAGCCGTGGTCGGCGTGCCGCGCCACCCATCCCTCCATCGATGCCTGCATGCAGATCGTCCAGGCCAACGACATCGACCCCGAGGCTGTGGAGAAGGTCGTCATCCACGCCACGCCGCGCACGGCGGCCGGCTTCGTGGGGCAGCCCTGGGAGATCGGCGAGGAGCCGCAGGTGAGCGGCGCCTTCAGCATCATCTACACCGCCGCGGTGGCCATCGCCACCAAGGCCGTGCGGCCGGAGTCCATGAACCGTGAGGCCATGGAGGACCCGGCCCTCAAGCGCCTGATCGACAAGATCGAGATCGCGCCCACCCTCGCGCCCGACGAGTACCAGACGGCCGAGGTCGACATAGTCATGGCGGACGGCACCCAGTACCACGCCCGCTGCGATGTGCCCAAGGGCGACATCTACAA
>JAAWAY010000040.1 GCA_022792415.1 Eggerthellaceae bacterium
CCAGGCCCCCATCGAGGAGATGGTGCTCCACATCAAGGAGACGTTCAAGAAGACCAACCCCGACCTGGCATCGGACATCATCCAGAACGGCATCCTGCTCACGGGTGGCGGCGGCCTGCTCCACGGCCTGGACCGCTACCTCACCAACGAGCTGGAGATCCCCGTGTGGGTGTCCGAGACGGCGCTGACCAACGTGGTGGCCGGCTGCCTGAAGGTGCTCGAGACGCCCACCGCCCTGCGCCAGACCCTCATGCGCTCCAAGTAGGCCGCCCCACCTGATGGCCCTCAGCTTCCAAAACCAGGGACCGGCGCTGCTGCAGCGCGTGCTCCTCATCGTCCTGCTCGTCATCTCGCTGGTGGCGATGACGCTGTACGCCCGCGAGGGCGCCGACGGCCCGCTCCACCGCGTCCAGGCCGTCGTGTCCGGCGCCCTGGCGCCCGCCCGCGCGGTCGGCGGCATGGCCGATGCCGCCGTCGACGGGGCGCAGGACGCCGCCGCCGACGCCTCGGCCGACGAGTCGACGCTGTCGGGGCTGCGCGAGCAGAACGAGCTGCTGCGCCAGTCGCTCGCCCAGGCCGAGGAGTATCGCCTGGAGGCCCAGCGCCTGCAGGAGCTCGTGGGCCTGGCCGACGCCTACTCCATCGAGGGACAGGCGGCCCGCGTCATCGGCCGCTCATCGGACGCCTGGAACCAGACCATCACCATCGACGCCGGCTCGTCGGCGGGCGTGGAGACGAGCATGACCGTCGTGGGCCCCTCCGGCGTGGTGGGCCAGGTCGTGTCCGTGTCGCCGGGCTCGTCCACGGTGCGCCTGCTGTCCGACCCCGCCTCGGGCGCCGCGGCGCTCATCCAGTCCAGCCGCGCCGAGGGCATCGTGCGCGGGTCGCTCGACGGGCTGCTGTACCTGGAGAACATCGGGGCCGACGTCGCCGTGTCGGTGGGAGACGTCGTGCTGACGAGCGGCCTGGGCGGCAGCTACGTGCGCGGCCTGCTCATCGGCACCGTGGCCCGCGTCGACGGCGCGGCCGGCGACGCCACGCGCCGCATCGTCGTGGCCCCCAACGAGTCCATCCGCTCCCTCGAGGAGGTCATGGTGGTGTTCAAGGCCGACTCGCCGGCTGCCGCCGACCCCGCGTCCGGCTCGGGCGCGCAGGGGGGTGGCGCGTCATGACGGACGGCCGCGAGCACGTCGCGCTCGTCATCGGCGCCCTCATCGCGCTGGTGCTGCAGCTGGCCGCGTCCCCGGCCCTGGCCGTGGGCCCGGCCCAGCCCAACTTCCTGGCGGCCTACTGCGTGGCCGTCGCCGTGGCGCGACCCCGCTCGTGCGGGCCCGTGCTGCCCTTCGTCCTGGGCCTGGCCTACGACCTGGCGGGCGGGGGGCCGGTGGGCGCCATGGCCTTTGTGCTCGTCTTGGTAACGTTTGTCGCGTCGCGGGCCATGGAGGCCCTCAACAATGACACGCTGTTCATGCCCCTGGCCATTCTCGTGGCGTCGCTTCTGTCGGTCGAGCTGCTCTACGGCGCGCTGTGCCTGGCCTGCGGGGCCGGCGGGTCTTTGGCCGACGCGCTCGCGTACCGCGCGCTGCCCTGCGCGCTCTACGACTGCGTCGCGGGCCTCGTCGCCTATCCGCTCGCCGCGCGGTTCCTGGCGGGCCGCCCCCTGCGGCACCCGGGATCGCCTCAACTGCGCTAAGGGGGTGTGCCAATGCTCGCTGCCGTCATCGCCGCCGTCATAGCGGGGCTCGTCGTGGTCGTCGCCATCGCGGCCGTCCTCATCGTGCGCGGCCGCCGGGCCGACAAGGCCGCCCCGCGCAAGGACTTCCAGACCCTCGACACCGTGGGCGTGGGCACGTCCCCCTTCGACAACCCCTCTGCGGCGCTGTCCGCCAAGAACGGCGACGTCCACGTCACCCGGGGCCAGACCTCGGTGAAGAAGCCCTCCGAGGGGCTGCGCTCGCGCTTCGTCGCCCTGGGCGTCTTGACCGCGGCCGTGTTCGGGTCGCTCGGCGCCAAGCTGTGGAGCCTGCAGGTGCTCTCGTCGTCGGAGTACTCCAACGACGCCGAGAAGAACCTGTACTCGACGGTGTCGACCCCGGCCCCGCGCGGGCTCATCTACGACTCCCAGGGCATCCCCCTGGTGAAGAACCGCTCGAGCCAGACGGTGCTGGCCGACGCCGACGTGGCCGACGACCGCGACGTGGTGCGCCGGCTGTCCGCGGTGCTGGGCGTGCCGGCCAACGTGGTGCGCCAGCGCATCCAGGACGCGTCGGGCGGGGCCCAGAGCCAGCGCGTCGTGGCCGACGACGTGCGCCTGCGCGACGTGGCGTTCATCGCCGAGCACTCCGACGCCTTCCCGGGCGTGTCGGTGGAGGCCCGCACGGTGCGCGAGTACCCCTACGGCGCGCTGGCGGCCCACGTGCTGGGCTACACCGGGCCGCCGTCGGACGACGACCTGAAGGCCACTGTCGAGGGACGCGAGATCAAGGCCAACGACACGGTGGGCAAGAGCGGCGTGGAGTCGTTCTACGACGGGCTCATATCGGGCGACCACGGCCAGCGCCGCGTGCTGGCCGATGCGGCGGGCAACGCGGTGGAGGTGGTCAGCGAGACGCAGCCCACCAAGGGCTCCGACGTGCACCTGACCATCGACGCGCGCATCCAGTACGCCGCCGACACGGCCCTGGCCGAGCTCATCGCGCCGGGCGGCGTCATCGGGCGCGGCAAGGGCGTGGCCGGGGCCGCCGTGGTGCTCGACGTGCGCGACGGGTCCATCCTGGCGCTGTCGAGCTATCCCACGTTCGATCCCACCAACTTCACCGGCGGCATCCCCCAGGAGATCTGGGACCTCTACACCACCGACGAGTCGCACGCGCCGCTCAACAACCGCGTCATCTCGGGGCAGTACCCCGCCGCGTCCACCTACAAGGCCTTCACGTCGTTGGCGGGCCTGGAGTACGGGTTCGCCTCGCCCACGTCGGGCTGGGTGTGCGAGGGCAAGTGGGACGGGTTCGGCACCGGCGACGTGCAGATGTGCTGGAACCACTCGGGCC
>JAAWAY010000041.1 GCA_022792415.1 Eggerthellaceae bacterium
CATCTTCGAGGAGTTCAAGGGCACCGGCAACATGGAGCTGCGGCTCGACCGCAACCTGGCCGATCGGCGCATCTTCCCCGCCATCGACCCGGTGGCGTCGGGCACGCGCAAGGAGGAGCTGCTGCTCGACCCGCAGGAGGCGCCGCTCATCTGGGCCGTGCGCCGCATCCTGTCCAACATGAACAACACCGAGCGCGCGATGGACATGCTCATCAAGTCGCTCAAGCAGACCGATACCAACCAGGAGTTCCTCATCCGCACCGCCAAGAAGGCCCAGGGCCAGCACGGCAAGTCGGATGACAACTTCGAGCTCTAGCGAACGGGGGCCCTCCCATGGCGCAGCAGGACCAGTGGCCGCAGAACGCGTGGCCTGACAACCGGCAGCAGCCCGCCCGGGGCGGCGCCCCGGCGGCATCCGCCCCGGGCGCCCAGCCCGCGGGGCAGGCCTACGTCGCCCCCGGGTGGGACCCGGCCGCGGCGCCGTCGTGGCAGCCCCAGGCCGCCTACGTGGCGGGCTACGCGGCCCCGGCGCCCGTTAAGCCGCGCAGCCGGGCGTGGATCGTCGCGCTCGTGGCGGTCATCCTGTTCTTCCTGCTCATGTTCGCCGGCATGGCGTCGTGCACGGCGGTCATGGGCTCGTCTCTGGGGACGTCCGGGTCAGCGGCCGACCTCACCAGCGGCCCGACGGTGGGCATCATCAACATCGATGGCACCATCCAGTACGACGGCAGCACCTCGAGCCCCGAGGGCCTGAAGGCCCAGCTCGACCGCGCCGAGGCCAACCCCGACATCAAGGCCGTCGTGCTGCGGGTCAACTCCGGCGGCGGCGTGGCCACGGCCGGCGAGGAGATGAGCACCTACGTGCGGCAGTTCTCCAAGCCCGTCGTGGTGTCGAGCGCGGCCACCAACGCGTCGGCCGCCTACGAGCTGTCGTCGCAGGCCGACTACATCTTCACGGCCAAGACGACGGCCATCGGCGCCATCGGCACGGCCATGCAGATCACCGACGTGTCGGGGCTGCTCGACATGCTGGGCATCACCGTCGACAACATCACGTCGTCGGACTCCAAGGACTCCAGCTACGGCACCCGCGCCCTCACCGAGGAGGAGCGCGCCTACTACCAGAACCTGGTCGACCAGGTGAACGCCACGTTCATCGAGGCCGTGGCCGAGGGCCGCGACATGACCGAGGATGAGGTGCGCGCGCTGGCCACCGGGCTCACGTTCACCGGCATGGAGGCCGTGGACAACGGCCTGGCCGACGAGCTGGGCACCCTGGAGGACGCCTGCGACAAGGCGGCCCAGCTGGGCGGCGTGTCGTCGAGCTACCGCACGGTGTATTTGCAGCCCGACTCGAGCGACCTGGCGACGCTGCTCGAGCTCATGAGCATGGAGTCCGAGGCCCGCGCGGGCGGCCTCTCGTTGAAGGAGCAGATGGCCGATGTCCGACTTGAGAACTAACTCGCGCGTGCCCTGGCCCGCCCGCGCCGTGGTGACGGCGGGCATGCCCTACGGCAACAAGCCGCTGCACTTCGGCCACATCGGCGGCGTGTTCGTGCCCGCCGACGCCTTCGCGCGGTTCTTGCGCGACCGCATCGGCGCCGAGAACGTCCGCTTCGTGTCGGGCACCGACTGCTTCGGCTCACCCATCGACGAGGGCTACCGCAAGGCCGTGGAGGCCGGCTCCTTCGAGGGGACCATCGCCGACTACGTGGCCGCCAACCACGACGCGCAGAAATCCGCGCTCGACGCGTTCCAGGTGAGCCTGGACATCTACCAGGGCTCGGGCCTGGGGCACGCCGGTGACGTCCACCAGATGGTCACCGACTCGTTCATCCGCCGCCTGCACGACAACGGCTGGCTGCGCCGCGAGGCGACGCTGCAGTTCTACGACGCCGAGGCCGGCACGTTCATCAACGGCCGCCAGGTGGTGGGCCGCTGCCCCGTGCAGGGCTGCAAGTCCGAGCACGGCTACGCCGACGAGTGCGACCTGGGCCACCAGTACGAGCCTCAGGACCTCATCGCCCCCGTGTCCACCGTCACCGGCACGGTGCCCGAGATGCGCCCGGTGGAGAACTGGTACTTCGACCTGCCCGCGTTCGCCGACTTTCTGCGCGGGCGCGTAAAGGCGCTGGAGGCCGACCCCGAGGTGCGCCCCGTGGTGCCCCAGACCATCCGCGAGTTCCTGGCCCCGCCCATCGTGTTCGTCAAGAACGAGGCGATGGACGAGTACCGCGCCATCGCCGACGAGCTGCCGCCGCACCGGTTCCGCGAGGCACAGGGCGGCAAGCAGAGCTTCGAGATCGAGTTCGACACCATCGCCGAGCGCGACGAGGCCCGCCCCGTGCTGGCGCGCGCGGGCATCCGGTTCCGCACGGGCAAGACGCTCGTGCCGTTCCGCATCACCGGCAACATCGAGTGGGGCGTGCGCGCCCCCGACCTGGAGGACGTGACCGGCCTCACCGTGTGGTGCTGGCCCGAGTCGCTGTGGGCGCCCATCTCGTTCACCATCGCCGCCAACGACGCGCTGGGGCTGCCGCGCGGGTCGTGGCGTGACTTCTGGTGCTCGGAGGACGCTCAGGTCTACCAGTTCATCGGCCAGGACAACCTGTACTTCTAC
>JAAWAY010000042.1 GCA_022792415.1 Eggerthellaceae bacterium
AAAAGGGGGCGCGGCCCCTGGAGCGGGGCGGGGGGTTGCGCGCCGCGCGTTTATTTTTAATGAACGCGGTTGTATTTTATGTAGGGAGGTGGTCGGGGGGGGGAAGGGGGGGTGGGGTGGGGGGGGGGGGGGGGGGGGGCGGGGGGGTGGGCCCCGCGCCGCGGCGCCCCCGCGGCCGTCAACCGATCGGCAACCGCGGGGAAACCGGCGCGCCACCGATGAGCGTGCCGATCAGGTTCTGACCGGGAAACGCCTACCATCAGGGGAAAGGAGCGGCTCCAGACGGGATCGGGGCCTCCCCCGCACGCATCTCCGTCCGCCTTGAGGAGGGATCACCATGACTGAGACGCAGTACCTCTCGCGGCGCACCTTCGTGCGCCTGGCCGCGGGCGCCGTGGCCGCCACCGCGCTGGGCGGCCTGGCCGGCTGCGCGCCGCGCACCCTGAGCCAGTACGAGGCCGACCAGCAGGCCGACCGCGTCGTCTCCTGCGACGTGCTCGTGCTCGGCGGCGGGGCCGCCGGCACCACCGCCGCCGCCGAGGCCGCGGCCGCCGGGGCCGACACCATCCTGCTCGAGAAGATGGGGTGGCTGGCCGGATCCAGCTCGCTGGCCATCGGCACGCTCTACGGCGCCGGCACCGAGCTGCAGCGCCAGGCGGGCATCGAGGACGACCCCGAGGGCCTGCTGGCCTACTTCCTCACCCGCGGCGGCGACAAGCTCGACCCCGCCATGCAGCGCTTCTGCGCGGAGCATTTCGGCGAGACCATCGACTGGCTTCACGGCGAGCTGGGCGTCCCCTTCAAGGCCACCGTGTCCAAGAAGGGCACCGATCCGGTCCCCCGCGGCCACAGCCTCGATCCCTGCGCCCAGGTGGCGCTGGGCATCATGGAGCAGCGCGCGCTCGACGAGGGCGCCACGCTCGTCTTCGAGACGGCCGCCGAGTCGCTCGTCGTGGACGAGGCGGGCGCCGTCACGGGCGTGTTGGCGCGCCAGGACGGCGAGCTCGTGCGCTACGACGCCCGCGAGGTCATCATCGCCACGGGCGGCTTCTGCCGCAACCCCGAGATGATCGCCACGTACTGCCCCGACTACGCCGACGTCTACACCGAGGTCGGCGTGGGCTGCACCGGCGAGGGGCTGCAGATGGGCCTCGACATCGGAGCCGACTACGTGGGCCACGGCGGCACCAACGGCATCCTGTCGTGCCCGGTGGCAGCCGGCCAGTCCAAGCTCATCAACCCCAAGGCGCTGTGGATCGACTCCGCCGGCGAGCGCTTCGCCAACGAGGCGGGCCAGACCCACGACATCTACTACGCCGTGGCGCACTTCCCCGACCAGGCCTTCTACGCCGTCTACGACCAGAAGATGGTCGACGCGCTGGAGGGCGGCCTCAAGGACAGCTTCCAGCTGGGCATGGACGAGGGGCTGTTCGCCCAGGGCGACACCGTGGGGCAGGCCGCCGCCGCGCTCGGCATCGACGCCGAGGCCGCCGAGGCCGCGCTGGCCGCCTACAACGCGCTCGCCGAGGCAGGCGAGGACACGGCCTTCGGCAAGAAGGCGGAGAGCCTCGTCCCGCTCACGGAGGCCCCCTACTACGTGCTGACCATGGGCGTGGCCACCCACGGCAGCTTCGGCGGCTACCGCGTGAACACCGACTTCCAGGTGCTCGACGCCGAGGGCCAGCCCATCGAGAACCTCTACGCGGCCGGCGAGGTGTGCTGCGGCACCTTCATCTACGACGACTACCCGGCCGGCGGCTGCGGCCTCAACTACTCCTACACCTCCGGACGCTACGCGGGCCGCAACGCCGCGCAGGCGGCCCTGGCCTAGAAAGGAGCCGACATGTCTGAGAACCTGGAAGACACGCGCACCGACGCCGCCCCGGCGCCCGAGGCACCTCACTCCCCCGCCCACGCCCCCCGCGCGCCGCGGAGGCGCCGCGGCCTCGTGGCCGCAGGCGTCATCGTGGCCGTGCTGGCCGTGGCCGGCGCGGGGCTGTGGGCCTGGCACGAGACGCCGGCGTTCTGCGGCGCCATCTGCCATGCCCCCATGGACGCCTATCTGGACACCTACGACAACGGCACCACCGACAAGTTCGGCAACGCGCTCGATGACACCGCCCGCACGTCCATGCTGTCCTACGCCCACAAGGGCTACGACCACACCACCTGCCTGGACTGCCACGTCCCCGTGCTCGACCAGCAGATATCCGAGGGGATGGAGTGGGTGTCGGGCACCTACGCCGTCATACCGCGCGACGACGGGATGAACTACCTGCGCTCGCGCACGCTGGCCGAGCTCACCGAGGCGTCCGGCGTCGACGAGGAGGCCTTCTGCCTCAACGAGAGCTGCCATCCCGCCACGCCCGACCGCGAGGCGCTGGCCAAGTGGACGGAGTGCTTCGGCAGCCCGTACAACCCGCACCTCACGCGCCACGGCGAGGTGGACTGCGGCACCTGCCACAAGGGGCACAGCCAGTCGGTCAACTACTGCACCGAGTGCCACCCCTCCGCCCCCGTCCCCGAGGGCTGGCTCACCATGGCCCAGGCCCGCGAGATGGGGATCGTGGAATAGCATCTGCGGCTGCGCCGGCGCCGCATGAGAGAGGGCCCGCCGGGTCCCGGGTTTCCCCGGGCCCGACGGGCCCTCGCATACTCTAGCGGAAGGCGGGCGCTACGCCTGCCGGTGCGCCTCGACCCAGCCGGGCTTCTCGGTCTGGCGGGCGCGGCCCAGGCCCAGCGCCCCGGCCGAGACGTCCTCGGTAATGACCGAGCCGGCGCCGATGACCGCGTCGTCGCCGATGGTCACGGGCGCCACGAGCATGGTGGAGCTGCCCACGAACACGTCGTCGCCGATGACGGTGGGCCACTTCCGCGCACCGTCGTAGTTGCAGGTGATGGTGCCCGCGCCCAGGTTGACGTTCTCGCCGATGGTGGCGTCGCCCACATACGACAGGTGCGGCACCTTCGAGCCCTTCCCCACCGTGGACTTCTTGATCTCCACGTGGGTGCCGGCCTTGGCGCCCTCGCACAGGTGCGCGCCGGGGCGCAGGTAGGCGCGCGGGCCGCACGTGGCGCCGTCGTCGATGACGGCCTCCACGGCGATGGTCTCGTCGATGACGCAGCCCCGCCCCACGCGGGTGTCCGTCAGGCGCGTGTTGGGGCCGATGACGGAGTCCTCCCCGATGGAGGTGACGCCCATGAGCATGACCTGGGGCAGCAGCTCGACGTCGCGCTCGATGGCCACGTCGGGCCCGATCCAGACGGTGTCGGGATCGGTCATGGTGACGCCGGCGGCCAGGTGCGCGGCGTTGATGCGGCGCTGCATCACCTTGGTGGCCTGGGCCAGCTGGGCGCGCGAGTTGACGCCCAGGCACTCGGCCGGGTCGTCGGCGCGCAGGGCCACCACGGGCCGCCCCGCCGCGCGGCAGATGGCCAGCACGTCGGTCAGGTAGAACTCGCCCTGGGCGTTGTCGCTGTTCACCTGCGCGAGCGCCTCGAACAGCGCCTGCGCGTCGAAGCAGTAGAAGCCGGAGTTGCACTCGGCGAGGGCGGCCTCCTCGGGCGTGGCGTCCTTCTGCTCGACGATGCGCTCCACCTCGCCCGACGGGTCGCGCACGATGCGCCCGTAGCCGAACGGGTCGTCCATGTCCATGGTGAGCACCACCACGGCCGCGCCCTGCTCCTCGCGCACGCGGGACAGCGCGGCGATGGTGTCGGCTGTGATGAGGGGGCAGTCGCCCGACAGCACCACCACCGAGCCCTCGAACCCGGCCAGCGCGTCCTTGCACGACAGCACCGCGTCGGCCGTGCCGCGCTGGGCGGCCTGCACGACGACGTCCGTGTCCTGGACCAGGGGCTCCACCGCGTCGCGGCCGTGACCCACCACCGTGACCACGCGGTCGGCGCCGGCCTGGCGGGCGGCGTCCACCACCCAGCGGACGAGCGGGCGGCCGAGCACCTCGTGGGCCACCTTGGGCTTCTTGGACTTCATGCGCGTTCCCGCGCCGGCGGCGAGCACGATGGCGGCAGTCTCCATGGCACCTTCTCTCTCCCTGCGCCCGGAGGCGCCTCCTGCGATGCGGGCCCGCGCCCGCCGGGCGCCGCGCGTCCGCGCGGCGCGAGTAGTCGCTAGGGAGTATAGCGCACGGCCGTGGAGGCGCCGCGACGCGCCGCCCGACGGCGCCCGGAGCCGGGGCGCAGCCGCGGATCGCGCCGCGCTTGGGACGGACGGCGACCGGGAGCGGGCCCGCGCCCGCCGCCCGCGCCGCCTACTTGAACCGCTTGAGCAGCAGCGAGTTGCACACCACCGACACGCTGGAGAACGCCATCGCGGCGCCGGCCAGCGCCGGAGCCAGGATGCCCACCGCGGCCAGGGGGATCATCACGCAGTTGTAGATGAGCGCCCAGAACAGGTTCTGCTTGATCTTGCGCATGGTGGCCTTGGACAGCCGCACGGCCGTCACCAGGTCGCCCAGCCGGTTGCGCATGAGCACCACCGACCCCGCGTCCAGGGCCACGTCCGTGCCCGACGCCATGGCCACGCCCACGTCGGCCGCGGCCAGGGCCGGCGCGTCGTTGATGCCGTCGCCCACGAAGGCCACGACGCCGCCCTCGCCCGCGGCGGCCTTCACCTCGCGCACGCGGTCGGCCTTCTCCAGCGGCTTAACGCCGAAGAACACGTGGTCGGGACTGATGCCCACGGCGCGCGCCACGGCCAGGGCCGGCCCCTCGGCGTCGCCGGTCACCAGGTAGGACGCCACGCCGTAGCCCTCGCGCAGCTCGGCCAGCGCGGCCGCCGCGTCGGGCTTGGGCTCGTCCTCGAACGAGAAGCCGCCCACGTCCGCGCCGTCCACCGTCACGCGGGATCCGACGAACACCTCGCGGCCCTCCACGACGCCGCGCACGCCGCTGCCCACGATGGCCTCGAAGCCCTCCACCGGGGGAAGCGCCGCGCTGACGGCCTGGGCCAGCTGCTGGCTGCCGGGCTCGGCCGCGGCAGCCGCCTCGCCCAGCGCGCCCGACGCCGCCGCGTAGGCCACGACGGCCCGGGCCAGCGGGTGCTCGCTGCGCGCCTCCAGCGCCGCGGCCAGGCGCAGCGCGTCCGCCGGCACGTCGCACGCCACCACGCGCGGCTCGCCCACCGTGATGGTGCCCGTCTTGTCGCACACCGCGTCGCTCAGCTTGCACACGCGCTCGAGCACCTCGCCGTCCTTGATGAGGATGCCCAGCTGGGCGCCCTTGCCCATGCCCACCATGAGCGCGGTCGGCGTGGCCAGGCCCAGCGCGCACGGGCACGCCACCACGATGACGGCGATGGCCGGCAGCAGGGCCTGCTGCAGCAGCGTCTCGGCGCCGTCAGGCGGCACCAGGAAGAACCACACGCAGAACGTGATGGCCGCCAGCGCCAGGATGACCGGCACGAACACGGCGGCTATCTTGTCGGCCATGCGCTGGACGGGGGCCTTGGACCCCTGGGCGTCCTCGACGGCGCGCACGATGCGGGACAGCGTGGAGTCGGCCCCCACGCGCAGGGCGCGCAGCGTGAGCGAGCCCGTCGCGTTCACCGTGCCGCCCGTCACCTCGTCGCCCGCCACCTTCAGCACAGGCAGGGCCTCGCCGGTGAGCATGGACTCGTCCACCTCCGACGCGCCCTCGGTCACCACGCCGTCCACCGGCACCTTCTCGCCAGGGCGCACGAGCACCGCGTCGCCCACCACCACCTGGGCCAGCGGCACCTCCACCTCGGCGCCGCCGCGCACCACCAGCGCCGTGGGCGGCGTCAGGTTCATGAGCGACTCGATGGCCTGGTTGGTGGCGCCCTTCGCGCGGCCCTCCAGGATCTTGCCCAGCAGCACGAACGTGATGAGCATGGCGCACGTCTCGTAGTAGGGCATGCCGTCGTTGATGGCCAGCGACTCGTGGCTCACCCAGTCCCCGCGCATCACCGGCAAGAACGTGATCCACAGCGAGAACGCGAACGCGATGGTCGTGCCCAGCGCCACCAGCACGTCCATGTTGGCCGAGCCGCCCTTGAGCGACCCCCACGCCCCCTTGTAGAAGCGCGCGCCGCACCCGAACTGCACGGGGATGGTGAGCAGCATGAGCAGCACGTTGGCGGCGAACATGGCCTGGACGTGGGTGGGATCGCCCACGAACAGCCCGGCCAGTGCGCTGCCCACCGCCATGTGGGCACCCGGCAGCATCCCGATGCAGAAGATGAGCACGGTGAGCGCCACCGACGTGCCGAACACGCGCAGGTCGTGCTTGGCCCGCGCGGCCTCCTTGGCACGGCGCCCCTCGTCCACCAGCGGCGCGTCGTCGGGAATGACCTCGGCCGTGAACGAGAGGTTGTCGAAGACGCGCAGCATGTCGTCCACGCTGGCCACGGACGGGTCGAACACCACCTGGCCCGTGTTGTTGGCCAGGTTGACGTTGCAGCGGACGACGCCGGGCGTCTTGGCGTAGTGGCCCTCGATGGAGGCGGCGCAGTTGGCGCAGTGCATGCCGTCGATGGCCAGCCGGATGGTGGCCTCGGCGGGCGCGGGGGCGGCGTCGGTGTCGCCGGCAGCTGTGGAGCCGGCGCACCCATCGGCCGTCGCGGCGTCGGCCCCAGCCCTCGCCGAGGCGGTGTCGGTGTCCGTGGAATCCGCGGAGGGGGCGTCCGCAGGCGCAACGTCCTCGCCCGTCGACGATCCCGCCTCCCCGGCCACGGCCACCTTGAAGTTGGTGTCGTCGAGCGCGTGCAGCAGGTCGTCGAGCGACGCGAGCTCACCGTCGTAGGTGACGGTGGCCGTCTGCCCCTCCAGGTCGACCGCCACCTCCTTGACTCCCACCACGGCCTGGTAGTGCTCGGTCACGTTGGCCACGCACTTCTCGCAGTGCATGGTGTCCACGGTGAGGATCACCGTCTTTCCCATGGTCATCATCTCCTAGGAGAAGCGGCGGATGAGGCCCATGACCTCGTCCACCACCTCGTCGTTGCCCTGGCGGATCTCCTCCACCACGCAGGTGCGCATATGCTCGGCCAGCAGCAGCTCCGACACGCGGCGCACCGCGCTCTCGGCCGCGGCCAGCTGGGTGAGGACGTCGCCGCAGTAGCGGTTGTCGTCGACCATGGCCTTCACGCCGTTGAGCTGGCCGATGGCCCGGTTGAGGCGCCGCTGCACGTCGCGCTGCAACTCATCGCTGCGCGGCGTGCTCTTGTGGCGACATCCGCAAGGCGCCGCCGCGGGCGCGTCCGCATCGGGTGCGGCGACCGTGCCAGCCTTGCCAGGCGACACGCCCACCCCGGAGCCCGCCGCCGCAGCAGCGACGCCAGACGCGGCGGCCCCATTGGTCGCGGCAGACGCGGCGGCCCCGCCGGTCGCGCCGGGCGCTCCCGCCCCCGTCGTGCGTTCGGTATCTGTCATGGCATCTCGTTCCTGCTCAGGAGGGGCAGCATGTCCGCGCGACAGCCCAACACCGGCTGACGACGGGTTCATCTATACCCCCCTTGGGTATATAAACGGCTTTATTCTATACCCCGAGGGGGTACTGTCAAGCAACGAGCAGCACCTCGACACCATGCCGACACGTCATTGCCGACGAAATGCCAGGTTCGGAGGGTTTGACGACGCTTATGGGCCACCTCGGGCCTCAAAACCCCGCGTCGACCCGACGCTCTCATCACGCGACGAGCGCTGACTTGGGATTATTCGAGAGCACTCGCGAACCTAGGCGACGGCCTCGTCGTCAAACCCCTCGAAACGGGCATTTCGTCGGCAACGACGTGCCCGGAGGGAGGAAGGGGGGGGTTCCGGGGTTCCGGGGTTCCGGGGTTCCGGGGTTCCGGGGTTCCGGGGCGAGACGTTAGCGCTCGTCGCCGCTCATGCCGGTGGCGTCACGCGCCTCCTGGCGCAGGGCCTCGCGGCGATCCTCGGCCGCCGCGGCGGCCACGCTCTCGTCGTGCGCCTCGTCACGGGGCAGCTGCACGACGATCTCGCCCACGTCCGGCTCCTCCTGCAGCCGCGCCTCCAGCTCGCGCGCGAGCTCGGCGTCGGTCAGGTCGGCCAGCAGCGCCTCCGCCGCGCGATCGGCCTCGGCCGCCGCGGTCTGCAGCGGCAGGTCGTCGTTGTAGGCGGCCACGTAGGCCACGCCCTTGGCATCGGCGGCGCGGGCCTGCCCCAGCAGGAACAGGAAGCCCGCCACGCCGGCCACGCCCGACGCGGCCAGGATGCCCAGCTTGGCCTCGGACACCATGATGGCCTCGGGGAACGCCAGGTTGGCCACGAAGATGGCCATGGTGAAGCCGACACCGCCCAAGATGGCCGCGCCCAGCATGTGCATCCAGTTCACGTTCTCGGGCAGGCTGGCGATGCGCAGCTTCACGGTGAGGAAGCTGAACAGCATGATACCGATGGGCTTGCCGATCAGCAGGCCGAAGAACACGCCGTGCAGCACGGGGCTCGCCAGCATGGCGCCCAGGTCGGCACCGGCGATGGCCACGTCGGCGTTCGTCAGCGCGAACAGCGGCAGGATGCCGAAGTACACCCAGGGGTACAGCTTGTGCTCGAGGCGCGTGGAAGGCGGGATGACCTGGCGCGCCACCTGGGACAGGCTGCTGACGGTGTGCATGTACTCGCCCTGCGCGATGATGGGGGTGTCGGGCTCGTAGGTGTCGCGCGCCTCCTGGACGCGCTCGCCCGACCACTTGAGGAAGCCGCGCAGGTTCACGCGCGACCCCGACGGGATGGTGAACGCCAGCAGCACGCCGGCGATGGTGGAGTGCACGCCCGACATGAACACGCAGAACCACAGGATGACGCCGATGGCCAGGTACGGCAGCAGCGAGTACACGTGCGTGCGGTTGAGCACCAGCAGCACCGCGAACACTACGGCTGCGGCGGCCAGCCACATGAACGAGGGGCTCTGCCCGTAGAAGATGGCGATGACGAGGATGGCGATGATGTCGTCGGCCACCGCCAGCGTGGACAGGAACACGCGCACGCCGTTGGGCACGCGGTTGCCGAGCAGCGCCATGATGCCGAGCGCGAACGCGATGTCGGTGGCCGTGGGCACGCCCCAGCCGTGGGCGGTCTCGGGGTTGGACGCGTTGAACAGGGAGTAGATGACGATGGGCGCCAGCACGCCGCCAACGGCCGCGATGATGGGCAGCGCCGCCTGGCGGATGTTGGTCAGCTCGCCCACGGTCATCTCGTACTTGATCTCCAGGCCCACCAGCAGGAAGAACAGCGCCATGAAGATGTCGTTGATGACGTGGGCCATCGACATCTCGCCCACGAGCGGCCCGACGCCGATGACCACGTGCATATGCCAGAACTCCAGGAACGCCTCGTGCGCGCCGGTGTTGGCCACGATGAGCGCCACGACGGCCGCGAGCAGCATGGCGGCCGCGGCCTTCGTCGAGGAGTGCGTGAGGTTGAGCAGCTTGCGATAGCGGCGCTGGTGCCCCTGCACCTCGCGGATGAACAGGGCCGAGTCCACCGCCGCGACATCGAAGGCGCTCGCTTCGGCGCCGTGTTCCGCGGGTGCGGCGGCCGTCGTGGCCTCAGCCGCGTCCGCCGCGGGGGCGTCGCCCTTCCCCATCGTCGCCTTGTCGGACCGTTCGCTCTGAGCGCTTGCCATCTGAGACACCTCGCATGCATGGCCGGGCGCGCCGCCGGGGCGCATCGCCCGTGTTCTCCCACCCCGCGCCGTCGTGGCCGGGGTTCGCCTTTGAAGCAATCGATTATCCTCCAAATCAGCGCTAGCCGCCAGCGTCCATCCCAGTTGTTGGCGGCCTGTTACGGCCATCGGCGCCCGGGGCGTCCCGGCCGCGGCCCACGCAACGCGGAACGGTTTTCTTACACCGATAAATCAATCTGCAGAGAAGGAGCTTTTGCGCTATGCTTTCACTACAGCTTGACGAAAGGGGCCGCCGACGACGGAGTGACCTTGAGGACAGAAACGTGCCGCTCGACGCGTTCTCCCACGAGGTCGGGTCGACTGCAATCCTCCCTCTCATCAGCTGTTTTTTATTCGCTCCGAGCAAAGAGGTGAACGCTATGAGCATTACCGTCACCAGCCGCAAGATGCCCATCACCGACGCGCTGCGTCAGTATGCCGAGGAAAAGGTCGGCAATTCCCTGAAGGCCATCGACGCCGACCCCATCTCCTGCGAGGTCGTTCTCATGAAGGAGAAGAACCCCGCCAACCCGCTGCCCGCCATCTGCGAGGTGACGGTGCGCATCAAGGGCCACATCGTGCGCGTGGAGGAGAGCGAAGAGGACATGTACGCGGCCATCGACGTGGCGGCCGCCAAGATCGCCCGTCAGATCCGCAAGTACAAGACGCGCATCATCGACAAGAAGGTGCGCGCCACCGAGAAGATCGTCGACTACGTCCACGAGGACGCCAAGCCCGAGACCGAGCTCGACCTGGACAAGCTGATGGACGAGCTGGCCGGCGAGGAGGTCGTCCGCCGCAAGGAGACCGAGTTCACGCCCATGACCGAGGATGAGGCCCTCGTGCAGATCGACCTGCTCGGCCACGACTTCTTCGTCTACACTGACCGTGACACGAACCGCATCAACGTGCTGTACCGTCGCGATGACGGCGGCTACGGCCTGCTCCAGCAGAAAGAGGACTAGCCCATGAGCACCATCGACACCGTCCGCGGCATCCTGCAGCGCAACCTCGAGATCGACCCGGCCTCCGTCACCGAGGAGTCCACGTTTGAGTCGCTCGGCATCGACTCGCTCGACATGGTCGAGCTCATCTGTGACCTGGAGGACGAGTGCGGCATCGACTTCGGCGAGCCGGAGGGCCTCGAGACCATGGCCGACCTGGTGGAGTACGTCGACAGCCTGTAGCGCGTCAGTCCGACAATCCGCGACCCTGAGGCGGGGCGGGAGGCGAGAGCCCCCGTCCCGCCTCTTCTTTTCAGGGCAGGGCCGCGCGGGCACCTGTCTTACTGACTTGCGGACGATCCGGGCCAGAAACGCGTCACTTTGCCGGCTTGCGGGGCCAAGGGGCGGTCTTTGGCGTCCGACGACTGAGAGAGACT
The DNA here is from genome assembly GCA_022792415.1 of Eggerthellaceae bacterium. Lineage (GTDB taxonomy): Bacteria > Actinomycetota > Coriobacteriia > Coriobacteriales > Eggerthellaceae > Enterorhabdus. Next base: position 11,048 of record JAAWAY010000042.1, read on the forward strand.
AGGGCAGTGCAGCCAGGGATTTACGCTGACCTGGCCTTTCCCGGGGCGGCCTTCCTCCGGTTGCGGGCAGCGGGGCTAATGTGTCGCGTTTTTGGCCAGCGCGCCGCTCAGATCGGCGATGGCGTAGAGGCTGCCGAACGCGACGCACACGCCGTCGGGGCCGGCTAACTCGCGCCCTCGGGCCAGGGCGGCCTCCGCATCGGGAGCCAGCTGCGCGGGGACGCCGGCCGCCACGTCGCCCCAGGCAGCCGTCAGGTCGGCGGCGGGCAGGGCGCGCGGGTTGCAGGGCGCATAGCACACGACGGCGTCAGCCAGGGGCGCCGCCACCTCGATCATCGCGCGGTAGTCCTTGTCAGCCAGCACGCCCATCACCAGCACGACCCGCCGCACCCCCGCGCCGCGCCGCGCCCACGGGGCGGGCAATCCGCCCTCGCCATCCACGCCGCCGGACGCACCGCCGCCCCGGGACGCGCCCGCGCCCCCCTCGCCGGGCGCCACGCCGGACGCCCCCGCGCCCCCCTCGCCATCCGCCACACCGGACGCGTCGAGCGCCGCCAGCAGGTCGCGCAGCGAGTCGGCCAGCGCCTGGGCGCCCTGCGGGTTATGCCCCCCGTCCACCACGGTGAGCGGTTGGTCGGCCACCACCTCGAAGCGCCCCGGCCACCGCGCCGCGGCGATGCCCGCGCGCACGGCCTCATCCGGGATGCGCCAGCCGCGTCCCCGCAAAAGCCCGATCGCCTCGACGGCCAGCGCCGCGTTGGCCGGCTGGTAGCTGCCGAGCAGCGCCGTCTCAAACGACTCGCCGCGATACGAGAACCGGCGCGTGAGCGGCGCCGCCGAACCCGCGCCTCCAGCCGCGGCCTCCCCCAGTCGGGCATCGCCGCCATCCGCCGCGGGGCCAGGCGCTTCACGCGGGGCACCCGCACCGGTCGCAGCGGGCGCCGCGCCTGCGTCGCCGGCCGCGCCACGCGCCCCTAGCGGCTCCACGCGCAGCTCACCCGGGTCCATCACCGCCAGCGCGCAGGCCGCTTCGGCGCAGGCGGCCTCCACCTCGGCCATCGCCTCGGGATCCTGCGGCCAGCTGGCCACGGGCGCGCCCGGCTTCACGATGCCGCACTTCTCCCCCGCCACGGCCGCCAGCGTGTCGCCGAGCAGCGCCGTGTGGTCCAGCCCGATGCGCGCGATGACGCAGGCCTCGGGCGCGTCGATGACGTTCGTCGCGTCCAGCCGGCCCCCCAGCCCCACCTCGAGCACCACGATGTCGCAGGACGCGGCCCGGAAGTGCACGAGGGCCACGGCCAGCATCAGCTCGAACTCCGTGGGGTGCTCGCCCGTCTCGCGCTCGATGGCCGCGGCCTCGTCGCGCACCGCCAGCGTGGCCGCGCGCAGCTCGTCAGGCGTGATGTCGGCGCCGTCCACGCGGATGCGCTCCTCGAAGCGCAGGATGTAGGGGCTCGTGAACAGGCCCGTGCGATACCCCGCCGCCCGCAGGACCGACGCCAGGTACGCGCAGGTGGATCCCTTGCCGTTGGTGCCGGCCACGTGCACGAAGCGCAGCGCGTCCTGGGGCCGGCCCAGGCGCTCGAGCAGCGCGCGCATGCGGTCCAGGCCCAGGCGGGAGTGCTGCCAGCGCGGCGTGTTGATGTAGGCCACGGGGTCGAACGGCATCGGCATCGCCTATCGCGCGGCCTCGATGAGTGCCGCGGCAGCCGCCCGGGCGGCCACGTCCGGCGCGATGCCCGCGGCCACGAGCGCCGCCTCCAGCGCCGCCTGCTCGTCAGCCGCCGCCTCGTCGGCGGGAGCCACGTCGGCCACCACGTCCTCGGCCGCCGCCTCCTCCGCCAGCACCGCGGACTCCTCGGCGCGCTCCTCGCCGGCCTCCTCGGCCAGCGCCTCGCCCACGGCGGGGCCCTCGGGGTTCAGGTAGGCCGCGATGCCCGCCGCGGCGCGCTTGCCCGCGCCCATGGCCAGGATGACCGTGGCCGCGCCCGACACCGCGTCGCCGCCGGCGTACACGCCGGGCACCGACGTGGCGCACGTCTCCTCGTCCACCACGATGAGGTTGCGCGACGTCGTCTCCAGCCCGGGCGTCGTCTGGGCGATGAGCGGGTTGGTGCGGTTGCCGATGGAGATGACGAACATGTCGCAGTCGATGACGTGGTTGGATCCGGGCACGGCGGACGGGCGGCGCCGGCCGCTCTCGTCAGGCTCGCCCAGCTCCATGTCCACCACTTCGACGCCGGTGAGCCAGCCCGCGTCGTCGCCGATGAGGCGCACGGGGTTGGTCAGCGTGGCGAAGCGGATGCCCTCCTCCTCGGCGTGGCGGATCTCCTCCAGGCGGGCGGGCATCTCCTCGCGGCTGCGGCGGTACACCACGGTGACGTCGGCGCCCAGGCGCTTGGCCGTGCGCGCGGCGTCCATGGCCACGTTGCCGCCGCCCACCACGACGCACTTCTGCCCGGCGAACACGGGCGTCTCGTACTCGGGATAGCGGTAGGACTTCATGAGGTTGACGCGCGTGAGCAGCTCGTTGGCCACGCACACGCCGTTGAGGCCCTCGCCCTCGATGCCCAGGTAGCTGGGCAGGCCCGCGCCCGTGGCCACGAACACGGCGTCGAAGCCGCGCTCGCCCATGAGCTCGTCCACGTCGAACAGCTTGCCCACCACGGCATTGACCTCGAAGCTGACGCCGAGGTCGCGGATGGCCTCCACCTCGCGCGCCACCAGGTCCTTGGGCAGGCGGAACTCCGGGATGCCGTAGGTGAGCACGCCGCCCACCTCGTGCAGTGCCTCGAACACCGTCACCTGCGCGCCGAACTTGGCCAGCTCGCCGGCGCACGTGAGCGACGCGGGGCCCGACCCCACCACCGCCACGCGGAAGGCGGACAGGTCGGTGCCGGGCGGGATGACGGGGACGGCCTTGCCGCCGAGCGGGGTGATCTCCTCGGCGTTGGCGGCCGCTCCCTCGGGGCGCGCGTGGGCCGCGGCGCGGGCGGCGCGGCGCTCGGCCAGGGCCTGCTCGGCCTCCTCGGGGTGCTCGGTCGCCCAATCGGCGATGAAGCGCTCCAGGCGCCCGATGCCCACGGCCTCGCCCTTGCGGCCGCGCATGCACACGCCCTCGCACTGCGATTCCTGGGGGCACACGCGCCCGCAGATGGCGGGCAGCGCGTTGGCGTCCTTGACGGCGGCGTAGGCGGCCGGAAAGTCGCGGTGCGCGATGTGGCCGATGAACTCGCGCACGGGCACGCCCACCGGGCAGCCCGCCACGCAGGGGCGCGAGTTGCACTGGATGCAGCGGCGCGCCTCATTCACCGCGCGCTCGGCGTTGTAGCCCAGCGACACCTCGGCGAACGTGTGGGCGCGCTCGGCCGGGTCGAGCACGGGCATGGGCGTCTTGTAGCCCTGGCGGTTGTAGTTGACCATCTTCGCCATGGCCTACTCCCCCTCCCCGTCGTAGACGGACTGGCCCGCGCCGGCCTGCTCGGCATGCGCGGCGGCCGCCGCGGCGGCCTCGCGGGCGGCCTTGGCCTCCAGCGCGGCGCGCACCTTCTTCGCCTTGTCGGGCTCCATGGACGCCAGCTGGGCCTCGGTGGCCTCGTCGAGCGTGATGCGCCCCCGGGCGCGGCCTCCCTCGCCCGGCGCGTCGGCCTCGCGCAGGCCGGCGGCCACGTCGCAGTCGCGCGCCTCCGACAGCTGCTTGGCCATGGCCTTGCGGGCCGATCCCTCGTAGCCCTGGTACATGACGCCGCGGCGCATGGCGGCGTCGAAGTCCACCAGGTGGCCGTCGAAGTCGGGGCCGTCCACGCAGGCGTGCAGGTACTCGTCGCCCACCTTCACGCGGCAGCCGCCGCACATGCCGGTGCCGTCGATCATGAGCGGGTTCATCGACACGAGCGTGGGGATGCCGTAGGGCTCGGTGGTCTTGGCCACGAACTTCATCATGATGACGGGGCCCACGGCCAGCACCAGGTCGTAGTCGGCGCCCTCGTCGATCCAGCGCTTGAGGGGCTCGGTGACGACGCCCTTGTTGCCGTTGGAGCCGTCGTCGGTCATGACGATGGAGCGGCTGGCCACGGCCTCGATCTCGTCCTGCATGATGACGAGGTCCTGCGTGCGGAAGCCCGTGATGACGTCCACCTGGCAGCCGTGGTCGTGCAGCCACTTGGCCTGCGGGTACGCGATGGCCGTGCCCAGGCCGCCGCCGATGACGCAGGCGCGCTTAGCGCCCTCCAGCTCGGTGGGGTTGCCCAGCGGGCCGACGAAGTCGAGCAGCGCGTCGCCGGGCTTGAGCGTTGCCAGGCGCATGGTGGTGGCGCCCACGGCCTGGAACACGATGGTCACCGTGCCGGCCTTAGGGTCGCAGTCGTTCATGGTGAGCGGGATGCGCTCGCCCACCTCGTCGATGCGCAGCATGATGAACTGCCCCGGCTTGATCTTGCGTGCGATGTCCGGCGCGCTCACCACCATGCGGGTGACCTCGTCGTTCAACGCCTCGACACTGACTATGGGATACATCCGGCCTCATCCCCTCCCTCACGCGGCGACGGCCGGCGAGGCGGCGCGGCGGGCCGTGCGGCCTGCTCCTGAATGCCACCCGCGCGGCCGCCCACGTTCGCCGGCCTTTGCTTTGATAGTCGGTTGATTATAGCCATCTCCCCAGCGCAGCAGCTGGTTTTGTAGCGAAAACGAGAAGTCCACGAACTACCCACAGAATACACCCGCGCGCAAGGCCGTATCTATAATCGAGTCACTGGGAGAATCGCGGCACGAGCCCGCGTCCGAGGGAAGGGAGCACGCCGTGTCAGTGCGCTATGAGCTGAGGGATCGCCTGACGGAGGTGTCGGCTGCCGAGGCGTCTCGATCGGAAGTCCCCGTGGTGGAGGTGCTCAGCACGTCGGCCTTCCACGGGCTGACGGGCATCGACCCGGACGGGCGCGAGGCGCTGCGCTCGCTCGTGGCGTCCGAGAGCTGCTACGTGGAGGTGTACCCCGACTTCATGGTGGGCTCCTTCGCCGTGCCCGACAAGGCCGACCCCACCGGCGACCCCGACCTGTTCTCGTTCTACCTGGAGGGCTCGCACCTCATCTTCATCGACGACGGCACCGTGGCCGCCGCCATCCTCGCCTCCATCGCCAAGAGCGGCGTCATGCGCACCACCAGCACCGCCCACTGCCTCTACCTGTTCTTCAAGACGCTGCTCGTGGACGACCTGACCTACCTCGGGCGCCTGGAGGACGCCATGGAGGACGCCGAGGAGGCCATGATCGAGCGCGGCGCCGACATCACCACCAACAAGATCATGGAGTACCGCCGCACGTCCACGCGGCTGGGCACGTACTACCAGCAGCTGGCCGCCATGGCCACCGTCATCGCCGACGACGAGAACGACCTGATGGACGCGGCGGACGCCCAGGCCTTCTCGCGCGCGTCCACCCTGGCCGACCGCCTGGCCAACCGCGCCGAGACCATCAAGGAGTACAGCCTGCAGCTGCACGAGCTGCACCAGACGCGCATCGACCTGAAGCAGAACTCCATCATGCAGACGTTCACCATCGTCACGGTGCTGTTCGCGCCGCTGACGCTCATCACGGGGTGGTTCGGCATGAACCTGACGGTGCTGCCCGGCGTCGACTGGCCCTGGATGGCAGGCGCGCTCGTGGCCGTGGGCGTCATCGCCACGGCGGGGTTCCTGTTCTTCTTCCGCTGGAAGCGCTGGCTGTAGGGGCGCGCGGCGGCGCGCGGCGCCTGCCGACGTCCGTGCCCCGACGCCCCCGCGCGACGTCCCTAGGCGCCCGTGCCCGCGGGGCGCGTGCCCAGCAGCTCGCCGAGCGTGGCGAAGTCGTTCTCGAGCGCCTCGCGCTTCTTTGAGTCGTACAGCGCGGCGGCGGGGTGGAAGATGGGGAACACCTTGAACCGGCCGGCCTGCTGCAGCGTGCCGTGCAGGCGCGTGATGCCCACCTCCGTCTTGAGGATGAACTTGGTGGAGAAGTTGCCCAGCGTGACGATGAACTCCGGGTCGATGGTGCGCGTCTGCTCACGCAGGTAGGGCGTGCACAGCTCGATCTCCTCGGGCCGCGGGTCGCGGTTGCCGGGCGGTCGGCACTTCAGCACGTTGGCGATGAACACGTCCTCGCGGCGCAGGCCCGCCACGGCCAGCAGCTCGTCGAGGTACTTGCCCGCGGCGCCCACGAACGGCTCGCCCTGCAGATCCTCGTTCTTGCCCGGCGCCTCGCCCACGATGAGCACGCGCGCCTGGGGGTTGCCCACCCCGAACACCGTCTGCGTGCGCCCGTCGGCCAGCGGGCAGCGATGGCACGCGGCCACCTGCGCGCGCAGCTCGTCTAAGGGAATGTGGGGCTTGGGCACGGCTGGCTCCTTCGGTATCGGGGGTGAGGCGGGGCGGCCTACACGTAGAGGCGGGGCATGCGCGAGCAGCCGAACCCGATGGTCACCTCATGCGGGATGGTGTCGAGCAGATCGCACAGGTCCTCGACGGTGACGGAGGCGTCCCCGGACGAGCCCACGATGACCACCTCGTCGCCCACCTGCGGGTCGATGCGCTCCCGCAGGCCGTAGGTGCGCAGGTCCACCTCGAACATGCACTGGTCCATGCAGATGTTGCCCACCTGGCGCACCGAGGCGCCGCCCAGCAAAAACCGCACGCGGCCCGACAGGTTGCGGCGCAGGCCGTCGGCGTAGCCGATGGGCAGCGTGCAGATCTTCACCGACCCAGGGCTGCGGTAGTGCAGCCCGTAGCTGACGCCCTCGCTCATAGGCACGAGGCGCGTGTCGGTGATGCGCGCCTTGACACTCATGGCGGGACGCAGATCGATGAGCGGGTAGGTCTCGGGGCACGGGTGGAACCCGTACAGGCCGATGCCCAGGCGCACCATGTCGAACTGCACGTCGGGGTAGCGGATGGCGGCAGCCGAGTTGGCCGCGTGGATGATGCCCGGGTCGATGCCGGCGCCGCGCAGGGCGTTGACGGCCTCGATGAAGCGCTTCACCTGGATCTGAAAGTCGAGCGTCTCGGCGCAGTCGGCCGTGGCGAAGTGCGTGAACGTGCCCACCAGCTCCAGCGCGCGGTGGAAGCCCACCTGGTGCATGAAGGGCACCACCTCGTCGTGGCGCACGCCGATGCGGTTCATGCCGGTGTTCACCTTGAGGTGGAACGGCGCGCGCAGCCCGAAGGCGTCGGCAGCCTCGGCGTACTGGATGGCGAACTCCGCCGTGTAGACGGTGGGCATCACCTTGTAGCCCAACAGCAGCGGGATGGCCGTGACCGGAGGCTCGGCCAGGATGAGGATGGGCGCGTTGATGAGCGCCTCGCGCAGCTGGATGGCCTCGTCCACCGTGGCCACGCCCAGGTACTCGGCGCCCGAGTTGAGCGCCGTGCGCGCGCACTGCACGGCGCCGTGGCCGTAGGCGTCGGCCTTGACGACGGCCATGAGCCGCGTGCCGGGCGCCAGGCGCTTCTTCACGGCCGTGGCGTTGTGGCGGATGGCGTTGAGGTCGACCTCCACCCACGACCAGCGGCGGTCGACGGGCGGGATGGAGGCCAGCTTGTCGGGGTCGAACGAGGGGCGGCCCTCCCCCGCGTCGTCGCGCGCGAAGCGCAGCGCGCCCGACCGGGCCGTGGGGTTGCCCCAGGGATTGACGCCGCGACCCAGGTCAGCCGTGGCCTGGGACAGCGCCTGGGCGCTGGCCGCGCGCGCCTCGGTGGCGCGCCGCGCGGAGCCGAGCGGGTCGGACTGCGCCATGCGGGCCTCCGTCTCGGCCTGGCGCATGGCCTGGCTGGCCGACACGAACCCGGGGTCACGTCGCCCGAATCCGGTGAAGCCGTTGAGTGGTTCTGTCATGTCAGTGGTCGCCTTCGCGTCTGCTTGCTGGTCCACCCGCCAGTATAGCGCAACGCCCGCGCGCCCACCGCAGCCGGCAGGCGGCCGCTACTCGTGGCCGCCGCCGGCCATCATCTTGACGGCGTGGGGCAGGGCCGCCACGATGCCCTCCCAGTTCTCGGTGGCCGCCTTCGTCGAGCCGGGCAGGTTGATGACCAGCACGCGCCCGCGCTGCATGCACAGGGCGCGGGACAGCATGGCGAACGGGGTGATCTGCAGGCTGTGGTAGCGCATGGCCTCGGCGATGCCGGGCACCTCGCGGTCGCACACGTCGCGCGTGGCCTCGGGCGTGACGTCGCGCAGCGACAGCCCGCTGCCGCCGCAGGTCAGCACCACGTCGACGCCCGCATCGCAGGCCTCGACGATGGCGGCCCCGATGTCGGCGCGCTCGTCGCGCACGATGACGTGGCTCGCGCACGTCCAGCCGTTGTCGGCGATGAGGCGCTCCAGCGCGTCGCCGGCCTGGTCCTGCGCGAGGTCGCGCGTGTCCGAGCAGGTGACGATGGCGAACGAGATGGACACGGGCTCATGGGAGTGGGACATGGGGGTTCCTTTCGACGGGGTCGCCCGCGGAGGGGCGGAGGGAGCGGATGCGGGGGCGCCGGAGGGCGCTGGGGAGCACGGCGCCTGAGCGCCGTGCCGGGCGCGGGGCCGCGGGCGCTACAGCGGCACCTCCTCGGACACGTCGAGCAGGATGCACTCCACCGTGTCGCCGGCCTCCAGCGAGCCGGGGCCCTCGGGCACCACCAGCAGGCAGTTCGACTTCTGGATGGGGCCGAACAGACCCGAGCTCTGGTTCTTGGCGGGCGTCACCTCGAAGGCGCCGTCGGCGGCGCGGGTGAGCGTGGAGCGCGTGAAGATGCGGCGCGGGTCCTTCTTGCGCAGGGGCTGGGTCAGGCGCGCCTGCACCGTGGGCATCTCCAGGTGCGTGAAGCCCTGCATCTTGCGCAGCGCGGCGCGGATGATCAGCTCGAACCCGCAGTAGGCCGCCGCGGGGTTGCCCGGCAGGCCGAACACCGGCGTGCCATTGACCAAGCCGAACGTCTGGGCCTTGCCGGGACGCATGTTGACGGTGGTCATGAACAGGTCGCCCAGCTCGTCCACGACGGGCTTGATGAAGTCGAAGTCGCCGTTGGCCGCGCCGCCCGTGGTCACCACGAAGTCGTACTCGCGCGAGGCGGCGTCGACCGCGTCGCGCAGGGCCTCGAATGTGTCCTGCACGATGGGCAGCACGACGGGCACCGCGCCGGCCTCCTGGGCGCAGGCCGCCATGGCGTAGCTGTTGGAGTTGCGGATCTGGCCGGGGCCGGGCACCGTCTCGGGCGGCACGAGCTCGCTGCCCGTGGCGATGATGGCCACGCGCGGCCGGGCGTAGGCCGGCACCTCGAGCACGCCGCAGCTGGCCAGAAAGCCCACGCCCGCCGCGCCGATGACCTCGCCGCGCTCGACGACCACCTCGCCGGCGCGCGCCTCCTCGCCCGCGGGGCGCACGTTGGACGCCTCGGCGGTGGGCGCGGCGAACGATACGACCGAGCCGGGCTTGCCGTCGCCCTCCACCACGCCGACGATCTCGTACTTCACCACGGAGTCGGCATCGGCCGGCAGGGGCGCGCCCGTCATGATGCGCACGCACTCGCCCGCGCCGATGGCGCCGTCGAACACGTCGCCCGCGCCGATCTCGGCGATGACGCGCAGCTGGACGGGGGCGTCCTCAGTCGCCTCGGCCAGCTCGGCCGCGCGCAGGGCGAACCCGTCCATGGCCGAGTGGGCGAACGGGGCGATGTCGATGTCGCTGCGCAGGTCATCGGCGGCCACGCGCCCCACCACGTCCAGCAGGGGCACCAGCTCCGACCCCAGCGGCTCCACCTTCGAGAGCACCAGCTCACGCGCTTCTTCCAGCGAGATCATGTCGGCCATGGGCCTTCCTTTCGATTGGGAGCGCCGGGCATCCGCGCGGCGCGTTGACGATGTGCTCCCGTCATTATAGCTGTTTGAGGATATGAGGGCACGGGCACCCCGCGCCCCACGCGAACCGGGCCCCGACGCACGAGGGCCCCGGGACGACGCCCGGGGCCCTCGGCCATGCGCGGATGCGGCGATGCGCCTAGCGCTTGATGTTGTAGAACGCGTCCATGCCGGCGTAGACGGCCTGCTCACCCAACTGTTCCTCGATGCGCAGCAGCTGGTTGTACTTGGCCACGCGGTCGCTGCGGCACGGGGCGCCCGTCTTGATCTGGCCGGTGTTGCAGGCCACGGACAGGTCGGCGATGGTGGTGTCCTCGGTCTCGCCGGAGCGGTGGGACATGACGGCGGTGTAATTGTTCTTGTGGGCCAGCTCCACGGCCTCGAAG
>JAAWAY010000043.1 GCA_022792415.1 Eggerthellaceae bacterium
CATGGTGCCGGAGTTGGGCAGGTCGCCGTCGGCGGGGCTGAAGATGCCCAGCGAGATGGCGTTGGGCAGGATGTGGGGCATGAGGCACACGTGCGTGGGCACGAGCGACCAGCCCTCCAGCCCCAGCGTGGAGTTGAGGCGGCAGTGCCAGTGGTTGGTGGTGCGCCCGGTGCCCTGGCCGGTGACGATGGCCTCGGGGCCGTACTCGTCGATGATGCGGCGGCTCTCGCTGGCGATGGTGTCGAGCGCCTCGTCCCAGGTGATGCGCTCCCACTCGCCGCTGCCGCGCTCGCCCACGCGGCGCATCGGGTAGAGCAGGCGCCCCTCGGTGTCGTTGTGCACCTCGCGCTGGGACATGCCCGCGCCGCAGATGGTGCCGTAGGACTTGGGGTTGTCGGGATCGCCCTCTATCTTGACGATCTCGTCCCCGTCGGAGTAGACGAACACGCCGCACCGGGCATGGCAGGTGGTGCACACGGTCCTCGTCTTCTTGATGGGCATAGAATCACTCCTCTCAAAGTGAAGCCATCACGGCCGGTCATCCGGCCCCGCATCGGGCCGCACGGCGAGAAGAGCGCTGCCGTCCGGCAGGCGTGAGGGGCGCGTCCCCGGCCCGATTCGCCGGGGACGCGCCCGTTCCCCCTGGGGCCAGTATGCGACGCGCGGGTGATCGCGGGCAAACAGGCAGAAGTGGACGAGACACAACCACAGGTTGTGGGGAGTGAAAGGCTGGACGATTGGATGCGCCGGCGTGCCCGCGCTCAGGGGCGAATGAGGCCGGCCGGGAGGGCCCGTGCGAGAGGCGGCCGGGAGCAGGCCGGATACGCCCCACGCGCGGTTGCCGGCCCTCCCCGCATTTGCTAACCTGGGCCCATGGGACCCAACGCCGACTCGAGGGGGAGCCTATGAGGTTCGAGGCGCTTGAGTACTTCACCACGGCCGCCGAGTGCGGCTCGTTCACGTCGGCCGCCAAGCGGCTGTACGTGACGCAGCAGGGCCTCAGCAAGGCCATCGCCGCCCTCGAGCGCGAGCTGGGCTGCCGGCTGTTCGAGCGCGACGGCGCGCGCACGGCGCTCACGGCCGCCGGCCGGGCGCTGCTCCCCCACGCGCGGCGCTGCCTGAGCGAGCGCGACGACCTGCTCGCCGCGGCCGTCCCCTTCGCGCGCGTCGCCTCCCCGGGACGCGTCGAAGCACCGCACTCCCCCACGTTGCACGCCGCGGCCTTCGTCGCCGACTCGCTCTTCTCGCTGCTGGAACCCGACCTCATCGCCGCCGGCCTCGACGACGTCACCATCATCGAGCACTCGTGCGCCGACATCATGCGGGAGCTGGGCGAGAGCGCGACCGACCGGGTGTTCGCGCTGTGCCTGCCGCCCGACGAGGCCGAGAACCTGGCAGCGCGCCCGGAGCTGGTCTTCCGCCCGCTGTTTCGCACCGAGATGCTGCTGGCCGGCTCGTCTCAATTCATCCGCCGGGGCAAGGGGGCCTTCCCGCTGGCGCGCGTGGCCGAGCTGCCCGTGGCCTACTACAACGACGCGGTGCTCAACCGGATCATCGACGAGATGTTCGCCGAGCATCCGCTGAGCAACGTGGTCACGCACGCGTCCAACCTGACGCGCATCATGGGGTCGGTGTCGTCGGGGCGCGCCGTCACGTTCACCGACGCGCTCAGCGCGTTTCTGGCCGCGCCCAGCGACGACGTGGCCTACGCCCCCATCGAGGGGGCGGCGTCGTTCCTCATGGGGTTCGCCTACCGGCAGGACGGCCCTCCCGACGAGGCGGCGCTGGCGTGGATGGAGCGGTTCATCGCGTGCTTCAGGCTGCGTTGCGCGGCCTACCTGGCCGAGCCGGGGCACGACCCCGCGTCGGCGGCGGCCTAGGCGCGGGGTCGCAGCCGCCTAGGATCCCAGCGGGTGGGCGCGGCTCGTCACAAACCGGCCACCACGCCGGTCACGAGCGTGCAGAAGTCCTCGCCGCGGCGCGCCGCCACCTCGAGCACCTCCACGTCGTTGGGGCTGGCGCCCTCCACGCCGCAGGCCATGTTCGTGACCAACGACATGCCCAGCACGCGCATGCCCACGTGCCGCGCGGCGATGACCTCCTCCACCACCGACATGGCCACCGTGTCGGCGCCCCACGTCCGGAAGGCCCGTATCTCAGCCGGCGTCTCGAAGCTGGGCCCCAGAAGCCCCAGGTAGACGCCCTCTTGCACCGCGATGCCGTGCTCGTCGGCCACCTGGCGCGCCAGCGCGCGCAGCGCCGGGTCGTAGGCGTCGAGCATGCTGAAGAATCGGAAGGCCAGCCCGTCGGGATCGGTGCCCACCACGGGGTTACGTCCCGTGAAGTTGATGTGGTCGGCCATGAGGCAGAAGTCGCCCACCTGGTAGGACTCGTTGATGGCCCCCGCGGCGTTGGTGGTGATGAGCGTGCTGACGCCCAGCTGGCTCATGAGCCACACCGGGTAGGCCACCTCCTGGGCGGAGTTGCCCTCGTAGCCGTGGAGGCGCCCCTGCATGGCCAGCACGCAGCGCCCGCCCAGCGTGCCGCAGACGAAGCGGCCCACGTGGCTGGTGGCGGTGGACGTCTTCATGAACGGCACCTCACGAAACGGCACGTACACGGCGTCCTCGATGGACTCGGCCAAAGGACCCAGGCCAGAGCCCAGGATGATGCCCACCTCCGGCTCGCGTCCGTCCAGGCGGGCGCGAAGGACGCGCGCCGACTCGGCCAGCCGCTCCTTGAGCACGTTGGAAGCTTCCTGACCGCTGATCGCCTCGTTGTCCATGGGATCCTCCTCGCAGACATGGTGATTGACGTTGGATGAAAATAGTTGTCATGATCTAGCACCGGTATTGTAGCGCACCGCGCCTGGCGCGCTGAGGTGGAGGCCGCAACGCGACATGTGGCAGCGTGCATTGGGTGGTTTTAGGGCGTTCGCAGCCAAAAAAGCGAGTTCTCCGAGGAAATCGGTCGTGATTCACCCCTCTTTCGGGGTTTCGGGCCAGCTGTTCCCCTGATGCGTTTTCGCGACCTGCGGTTTTGCCCACGCCTCTCCTTCAGGCGCGCCCCAAGGCCTCGGAGAACTCGCGCTTTTGGCTGCGAACGCCCCGATAACGCGCAACAACCCCGGATGGAGGCGCTCGAAGGGCCCCGGAAAGGCGGCCGGCCCGTGTTCGTGCCAGAAATCGGCGCGATTCCGAGGCTGGCGAATGTGGGAGTCCCTCCAGCAGCGAGAAGAGTTCTCCATGGGTAACGCTCACCAGGGGTTTTGCCCCGCCCCCAGCGGGCAGCGACCCAAAGATCAGCAAGATGCCTCGGAATGGAGCGTATTTCTGGCACGAAGACTCGGGGGTGGGCACGAGGCGCTATGCGGGGCGGCGGGCCACCAGGACGCGGGGGCGGCCGGCCAGGTCCTCGACGACGCGCGCGTCCACGAGCCCCGCCTGCGCCGCGACGGCCGCGGCAGCGTCCAGGTGGCCCTCGTGCAGCTCGCAGGCCAGCGCCCCGCCGGGGCGCAGGGCGCGCGCGGCCCATGCCACCAGCGGGCGGAACACGTCCAGCCCGTCCGCGCCGCCGTCCAGCGCGAGCGTAGGCTCGAAGCCCGACACCTCGCGCGGCACCTCGGCCAGCACGGCCGTGGGGACGTAGGGCGGGTTGGACACCACCAGGTCGAGCCGCCCCAGGTAGCGCTCGGGGATGGGCTCGCCCAGGTCGCCCTGCAGCACGCGCACCGAGTCCGCCAGGCCCAGGGCCTCGACGTTCTCCCGTGCGAGCGCCACGGCGTCGGGTGAGAGGTCGGTGGCGATCACGCGCGTGTCGGGCCGCTCGGACGCGACGGCGCAGGCGATGCACCCGCTGCCCGTGCACACGTCGGCCACCAGGTAGTAGGGTCGTTCCTCAGCGCAGGCGCCACCCGTCGACGCAGGCGCCGCCCCCGGGTCGCCCACCGCGGCCGTAGCCGTTGGCGCGTCACTCGTCTCAGGCGCACCCCCGGGCCGTCCTGCGAGCACGTCTCCGTCGCCCGAACCCGTCACGCCCACGAAGGCACCATCCCCGCGCTCGCCAGCCGCGTCCTCGCCACCGCCGAGTGCCTCCAGCTGCTCGCGCAGCGCGGCCACGGCGGCGGCCTCGGCCTGGGCGGCCTCCTCGCTCCAGGCGGCGGCGCGCGGGGCGCAGGGCGGCAGGCACGCCAGGGCCTCGCTCACCAGCACCTCCGTCTCAGGCCGCGGGATGAGCACGCCGGGCCGCACGCGCAGCGTCAGGTAGCGGAAAGGGGCCTCCCCCGAGATGTACTGCAGCGGCTCGCCCTGGCCGCGCCGCGTCACCCATCCGCGCAGCACGTCACGCTCATCCTCGGAGAGCGGCCGGTCGAGGTCCAGGTAGAGCTGGATGCGCGTGAGCCCGCACGCCTCGGAGAGCAGCCACTCCGCGGCCACGCGCGGGTTCTCGTCGCCATGGCGCCCCAGGTAGCCCTGCGTCCACTCAAGGGCGCGGCGCACCGTCCAGATGTCGTCTGTCATGCCGTCAACCTCACGTCAGGATGTCTCGGCGGCTAACGGGCCGCCCTCAGCACGCGCCGCCTCCGGCGCGGAGCACGCCGCCGTCACCAACGCGCCGCGCGGGCCAGGCGGCGCCGCGGGGCGCGCTAGACGGCCGCCTCGAGCTTCTGCGCGCGGTCGGCGGCCTGCAGCGCCGTGATGACGTCGCCCAGCCCGTCGCCCAAAAGCACGCCGTTGTAGGTGCCGTTGAACCCGATGCGGTGGTCGGTCACGCGGTCCTGCGGGCCGTTGTAGGTGCGGATCTTCTCCGAGCGGTCGCCCGAGCCGATCTGCGCCAGGCGCTCGGCGCCCTCGGCGGCCTGCTGCTCGGCGAGCATCTTCTCGTAC
>JAAWAY010000044.1 GCA_022792415.1 Eggerthellaceae bacterium
AGCTGCAGCTGCACCATGGGGTCCTGCGGGAAGGCCACCACGCCGCCCTCGACGAGCGCCGGGTAGTCGGCGGCCGAGACGTTCTCGGAGAAGATGCGCTTGAACTCGGCCACGAGCTGCTGCAGGTCCTCGGCGGTCAGGTCGGTGTCAGACGCCACGCCGCGCTCGTTCTTCAGGGCGGTGATGGCGTTCTCGAACAGGTCGCCGTCCAGGCCCATCACGACGTTGGAGAACATCTGGATGAAGCGGCGGTAGGAGTCCCACGCGAAGCGGGGGTTGTCGGTCTGGGCGATGAGGCCGTTGATGGACTGGTCGTTCAGGCCCAGGTTGAGCACGGTGTCCATCATGCCCGGCATGGACATGGGGGCGCCGGAGCGGACGGAGACGAGCAGCGGGTCCTCGGCGTCGCCGATGCGCTTGCCCATGCGCTCCTCAAGGTCGGCGCGGTACTCCGCGATGGTGTCGAGCGCGCCCTCGGGCCACGTGTTGTCGGCGTTGGCGTACTCCATGCACGTCTGGCAGGTGATGGTGAAACCCGGGGGCACGGGAAGGCCGATGTTGGCCATCTCGGCCAGGTTGGCACCCTTGCCGCCGAGGATCGCCTTCATGTCGGTGTTGCCCTCGGTCACGTTGTTGCCCTGTGCGTCCTTGCCGAAGGCATAGACGCGCTTCACATCTTCGCTCACCTTTGTCTCCTTAATGCTGTGCACAAAAGCCGTGCGGTTGCCATACCCGACGGGCGCCGAAGCGAGCGTCCGACGATGGAGGTGCGCGCGAATCTACGCGAGCTACTCACTGATATCAGGGGTGGAGGGGTGCGACCGCACGTAGTAGCGCAAAATCTCCTGAGCGGTCTCCTCGACGGCGCGTTTCTCGGTATGGATGACGATGCAGCCCAGCTTGCGCATGAGGGCGCGCGCCTTCTCCAGATCCTCGTAGATGTACTCGGGGTCGGCGTAGCGCGACGCCACCACCGCGGCGTTGCCCAGGCGTCGCTGGCGGATGTCGGTGCGGACGTCGGCGGTGGTCATGAGGCCGAAGAGGCGCGTGCGGTAAACTTCGTAGATCTGGGAGGGCGGCTCGGTGGAGGGGTCGAGCGGCACGTTGGCCACCTTGAAGCCCTGCTGGGACAGGTAGATGGACAGCGGCGTCTTCGACGAGCGGGACACGCCCAGAAGCACGATGTCGGCCTCGGTGAGCCCCTCCGGGTTGCGGCCGTCGTCGTGCTCGATGGTGAACTCGATGGCCGCGATGCGGCGGAAGTACCCCTCGTCGGCGTCGCGCAGCGAGCCGGCGCGGCTGGTGGGCGCCATGCCGCTCAGATCGGCGATGGCGTCGATGGCCCCCGTCATGATGTCGACGCCCACGATGTTGTCGTGCTCGGCGATGTAGGCGGCCGTCTCCTGGCACATGGCGCGGTCGACCAGCGTGAAGAACACGAGCAGGCGGTCGTCGCCCAGCGTGTGCACGTGGTAGGCCGTATGCTCATCCAGAAACGAGCGGATCTGCTGGAAGTTCTGGACCTTGGGCAGGACCTCTATCTTGGGGTCGTTGACGCCGAACTGCGCCGCGGCCGCCCGGGCCACGGCCTGGGCCGTAACGCCCACGGAGTCCGAGATGATGTGGATGGTGGGGACGCGCGCGGCGCGCTCCTGCGGCGTGTGGTTGTCCATGGGGCCTCCTGGGACTCGGGATGCGTGCGGCCCGCCGCCGTGGCGGCGGGCCCCCTCCGGGCGTTCCCCTACTTCTTGGACATCTGGCCGAAGTCGGCCACGTTGGCGAAGACGGCCACGAACGCGTTGAGCAGGCGCATGCGGTTGGCGCGCACGGCCAGGTCCTCGTCCATGATCATCGTCGACTCGAAGAAGGCGTCGATGGGCGCGCGCAGCCCGGCGAGCGCGGCGAGCGCGGCCGGGTAGTCATCGGCGGCCAGCGCCTCGGCCACGGCGGCGTCGGCGGCCTCCACGGCGCGGGCCAGGTCGGCCTCCACGGCGGAGAGCATGCCCTCGTCGAAGGCCGTGCCCGCGTCGGCGTCGCGCAGGTTGTTGGCGCGGGCGAACGCAGTGGCCAGGTCCTCGAAGGCCTCCGCCTGGTCCTCCCGGGCGGCGCGCAGGGCGAACGAGCGCTTGGCCAGGGTGACGGGCTCCTCCACGCCGGCGGCCAGCACCGCGTCGATGACGTCGGCGGCCACGCCCGCGTCGCGCAGCATGACGCGCTGGCGCGTGAGGAAGAACTCCATCACCTCGGCGCGCACGGCGGCGGCGTCGAAGTCCAGGCCGTCGGCCGCGTAGATGCCCAGCGACTCGTCGACGGCCGGGCCCAGGGCCACGGGCAGGCCCGCGTCCAGGATGCTCAGGATGCCGAGCGCCGCGCGGCGCAGCGCGAAGGGATCCGACGAGCCGGTGGGCGCCTGACCCACGGCGAACAGGCCGCAGATGGTGTCGAGCTTGTCGGCCATGGCCACGACGCGGCCCACCTGCGAGGCGGGCAGCTCGTCGCCGGCGAAGCGCGGGCGGTAGTGGTCGGCGATGGCCTGGGCCACCTGGTCCGACTCGCCCGAGGCGGCGGCGTAGTACGAGCCCATGACGCCCTGGACCGACGTGAACTCCACCACGGCGTTGGTCACGAGGTCGGCCTTGGCCAGCTGGGCGGCGCGCACGGCGTCGGCCGCGTCGGCCTCGGCCAGGGCGGCCTCGGCGGCGATGAACGCGGCCAGGCGCGTCACGCGCTCGGTCTTGGCGCGCATGGTGCCCAGCGTCTCCTGGAACACCACCTCGTCCAGGCGCCCGACGTAGGACTCGAGCGGGTTCTTGAGGTCCTCGTCGTAGAAGAACTTGGCATCGTAGAGGCGGGCGGCCACCACGCGCTCGTTGCCGTCGACGATGACGGCCTCATGGGCCGGGTTGCCGTTGGACACGATGATGAAGCGGTTGGTCAGGCGCCCGTCGGCATCGTAGAGCGGGAAGTAGCGCTGGTGCATGAGCATGGCGTCGACGATGATCTCCTCGGGCACGCGCAGGAACTCCTCGTCGAAGGAGCCCACCATGACCGTGGGGAACTCGGACAGGTTGATGACCTCGGTGAGCGTCTTGGCCGGCAGCTCGGCGCGGAAGCCCGTGGCCTGCTCGGCCTCGGCCACGCCCGCGCGGATGATGGCCTCGCGGGCCTCCTGGCTCGGCACCACCTTGGCGGCCTCCACCACCGACACCAGGTCGTCGGCGCAGGGCACCTCGTGCGGGCCGGGCGCCAGGAACCGGTGGCCCCACGTGACGTTGCCGGCCGTGAGCCCGGCGAACTCCACGGGCACCACCTCGTCGCCCAGAAGCGCCACCAGCCAGCGCACCGGGCGCGTGAACACCTCGCGCGTGGTGCCCCAGCGGCACGACTTGGGCCAGCTGATGCCCTCGATGACGCCGCGCAGCACGCCGGGCAGCAGCTCGCGCGTGGGCTGGGCGTCCACGTGGCGGGAGGCGAACACATACTCGACGCCGTCCACCTCGCGCCGCTCCAGGTCGTCCACCGTGAGGCCCTTGCCGCGGGCGAAGCCGACGGCGGCCTTGGTGGGCGCGCCGGCCTCGTCGAAGGCGATGCGGGCCGCAGGTCCGCGGAACACCTCGTCGAGGGCCTCGGTCTGGTCGGCCACGGCGTCCACCACGGCGATGAGGCGGCGGGGGCTGGAGTAGGCGGCGACGTCGCCGTGCGGGATGCGCACCGCGTCGAGCGCGTCGGCCACCAGGCCCGGCAGCGCCTCGGTGGCGCTCTTCAGGTCGAAGGCGGGAATCTCCTCGGTGCCTATCTCGAAGGCGAGGGTGCGGGTGCTAGCCACGGTCGGCCTCCTTCCCCTCGGCGTCGTCCGCCGCGCCGAGGCCCACCACGTTCTCCATGTACGAGGCGCAGCACGCCTTGGCCAGCGTGCGCACGCGCAGGATGTAGGCCATGCGCTCCGTGGCGCTGATGACGCCGCGCGCGTCCAGCAGGTTGAAGGCGTGGCAGCACTTGAGCACGCTGTCGTAGGCCGGCAGGGGCAGCCCCGCCTCCAGCGTGCGCAGGCACTCGGCCTCGCGGTCGGCGAACTCGCGGAACAGGAACTCGGTGTCGGCCACCTCGAAGTTGAACTTGGAGTACTCGCGCTCGTTCTCCAGGTAGACGTCGC
>JAAWAY010000045.1 GCA_022792415.1 Eggerthellaceae bacterium
CCTTCCCGTCCCGCTTGGCCTCGGCGCGCTTGGCGGGGCGCTCGTCCCCGCCGTCCTTCTTCGCGGCCCGCTCCCTCGGCTTGCCGGCGTCCCTCGCCGCGGGCGCGGCTTCGGACTCGACGGCGGCCTCCGGGGCAGGGGCAACCTCCGGTTCGGCCGGCACCTCGGCCGCCTTCGGCGCCGGCGTGGCCTCGGCCTCGAGCCGCGCGTGGGCCGGCTGCGCCGCCGGCTCGGGCTCCGGCGCCGCGACGGGCGCCGCGGGCTGCGGGGCCGGGGCTGCCGCCTGGGCCGCCGCGGGAGCCTCTTCGCGCGTCACGGGCGCGCCGCACTCGGTGCAGAACGCGCTGCCGTCGTCTATCCTCGATCCGCAGTTGGTGCAAAACATGGCCGTCCCTCTCAAACGCTCATCAGAGCAGCGACTCAGATCCGCGCAGCCGCCGCAGTGGCAGCGTGCGAACCGGCAATCCTGCAGCGCTTATGCGTTGCTGGCTGCCGAAGTCGCTGGTGGTATGGGGGTCTCACGAGGGCGGCTCCAATTCGGGCCTCTTCTCGTGTTGCCGGGGCTGCGAGGTCGCGCGAAGCGTACGAGCGCCACCGGACAGTGACCGTTGTTGGCGATCGGGCAATCTGCCTGATCAACTGTGGAAATAGTAGCACAAAGGGGCACGCGCAGCGGAGGCGTGGCGCCAAATGCCCCTGCCTTGCGCAAAGCCGGTGGCGCAAGATGCGGGATTTGCCGTGCGCATGCTGACGATGGTGCGGGACGGCTGACGCAGTCGCCCCGCACCATCGTCTTTCCCTCCTACCGCCGCACTACCGTCGCGCTCGTTTGCCCAGCGAAGGCGTACACGCCGTTGCCGCAGGCGATGTAGCAGTGTGCCGCGTATGTTCCCGGTGCGCGCCGGCTTGCCACGCTCGTCGTCTCCACGCTCCACGTGCCGTTGCCGTTGTTTCGGGCGTCAAGCCACTCGATGTCGTCCTGCCCGTTCGCCGTGGACCACACCGGCACCTGCACGCGGGTGACGCCGGATGGGCTGGAGATACCCGAGATGGTCACGGTGAATCGGCCGCTCTTCTGCTGTGTGGTGCTCTGCGTGATGGCAATCTTGGCCGTGGGGGCGGCTATCGCGAACGAGGTCTGGCCGGCAAAGCGCTGAACGCCGTTGGCCATGACATAGCAATGTGCCAGATATTGACCCGCGGTGCGATGATTGGATATTGGCACGGTGCACGTCCAGGCTCCGGTGACGCCCTTGCGCGCGGAGTACCACACGATGTCGTCCTGGCCGCCGGCGCTCGACCACACGGGGAAGCTCACCGACTGGGCAAGTGCGAGCCAGCCGCCTGATGCGGTGAGGGTGACGGTGCGCTGGTCCTTGGACACCGTGGCCGTCATCGTGGCTGGTGCCAGCTGCACGACAGCCTGCGTGGTAGCTGCGCAGGCGGTGATGCCGTTGCCTGCGGTTATGTAGATGTGACTGTGGTAGGTGCCGGCATCACGTCGTGCGCGGTTTATGCTGGCCTCTACGGCCCAGGTTCCATTGCCGCGGTTGGTGACGTTGAGCCACTCGATGTCGTCCTGCCCGCCTGCAGCCGACCAGGTGGGTGCTTGCATGGCGCTCACGCCCGAGGGGGATGAAACGCCGGTCACGGTGACGGTGAATCGACCCGCCTGCTTCTGCGCGGCGCTCTGCGTGATGGACACCTTGGCCGTCGGTGCCTGGATGCTGAAGGACGTGCTTGTCATGAAGCGCGTTGACCCGTTGACGGTCGCGTAGGCATGCGCGGCGTAGCTTCCCGCGGTCCGATGGCTGCTGATGGGGATGGTGGCTGTCCAGGTACCATTTGACTTGCGCGCCGAGTACCACACGATGTCGTCCTGCCCACCGGCGTTGGACCACACGGGGAACGAGACGTTGGTGGCGCGCGCAAACCAGCCACCCGAGGCGGTGAGGGTTACCGTGCGCTCGTCTTTCGACTTGACGGCGGTAAACGTGACGGGGGCGAGCTGCACGTTGCCCTGAGTGGTGGCCGCACAAGCGTAGATGCCGTTGCCCGTGCGCAGGTAGACGTGCGCGTTGTAGATTCCGGCGTCGCGGCGAGGGTGGTTGAGGGAGACCTCCGCTGTCCAGCGGCCGTTACCGCGGTTGACGGCGTTGAGCCACTCGATATCATCTTGCCCGCCGGCACTCGACCATACGGGTACCTGCACAGAGCTGACGCCCGAGGGGCAGCTGATGTTGTCCACGGTGACCGTGAACGTGCCCGCGCTCTTCTGATTGGCGGTTTGGCTGATGGAGACACGCGCCGTAGGGCTCGCGATGCTAAAGGACGTGCTGGCCACGAAGCGTGAGGAGCCGTTGATGGTGGCATAGGCATGCGCGGCATAGGAGCCGGCCGTCGCATGGCGCGATACGGGGACGCTGGCTACCCACTCGTTGCCCAGCCTGGAGGCCGGGTACCACGCGATGTCATCCTGCCCGCCGGCATTGGACCAGACAGGGAACGAGACGCCCGTGGCACCAGGGACCATGGAGGCGGGCAGCTTGAGGCTGACGGTCTTCTGGTCGGCGCTCACCGTGGCCGAGAAGGTGGTGATGGCGAAGGTGGTGGACGTGCTGCCGGTGAAGTTGCCCTTGCCTGTGACCACGATCGTGGCAGTTCCCGCGTTCACGTTGTTGCGGTAGCTCACGGTGTAGTCTCGCCCCGCGACAAGGCGCGTGCCGTTCCAAGTGACGGCGGGGGTGGGGGAGATGGCCGATCCCGTGTGGGGATACGATGCGTTGATGCCGGATATCTTCGTATTGCTGCCGGACAGAGAGGCGGCCTGGATGCTCCACGTGTAGGTGCGGGCCGCGCAGCTCCCCTGGCTGTCCCAAGCGTATCCTGGTGCTGGCGTAGCCGTGAAAGAATAGGTTCCCACGGCGGTGGCCTGGGTGGTACCCCCGAACGTGAATCGGGGATGCTGGCTGGTCACGAGCGGCCGTACGGTCGATCCCGAATAGGTGATCGTGCGGGTGAAGGCGGGATCTGAGACAGTCGTTACCGTTGCCGGTACCACGGTGGCGGTAAGGGTGTCGTTCGCATACGTGACCTTGAGGCCCACGTAGCGCGACCCTTGCTTCCAGGTTCGCTGGCTGAGGTCGTGGGCGACCAGGTTGTAGATGACGTTCTTGTAGGCATCGGGCCAGGAGGCGTTGGGGACGGTGAGCGAGAACGTGGTCGCGCCGGATGCGATGCATTCGGCCGCTTGGCTAGCGCAGGGGTCGGCGTACTGCTTGATGGCGCCGGTCTTGATGAAGTAGTTATCGGCAAGTGATGTGGACTCGTACCCCGCATGAGCCGTGTGATCAGAGTGAATGAGCGTCATGATGTCGTCGGTCAGGCCGAAGTAGAGGTGCTGCACATCCAGGTAGGCCAGCTCGTAGCCCGGGTCGTCCCAGGTGGCATCTATCTGATACCACTTCCCGTCGAGCTTGGCGGCAGTCCACACGTGGCCGTTGCCCTCCATGCGTCCCGTCTGGATGCCCACGCGGTTGTACAGCTTCACCAGGGCGCGGTGGTAGCTCTCGCAGGTGCCGGTACCCCGTGTCAGGCCGCCCTCGGCTCCGCAGTAGAGCAGGTTATTGTCATATTCCATGTGGTCGATGACCCAATCGTGCAGCCAGAGGGCCTTGTCGAAGTCGGTGGTGTTTCCAGCAGCCAGGCATGCAGCCGCCACCTGGTCGGCCTTGGCCTTGACGGTGGGGGCTTTCGGGTCGTTGATGGTGACGGGCACGATGATGCGGTCGCTCACATAGGCGGAGTTCTCGTCGGCCCTGCCCATGACGCCGAAGTACAGGTGATAGGTTCCCGATGCGGTGAAGGTGAACGAGATGTCGGGCGACGCCTGGTAGTCATAGCCGTTTTCCGTATGGCGGGAGGGGTCGGTGAGGTAGTTGCCGTACAGGGCGTGCATGTTGTCGCCGTCCTCATCCCACAGGTAGACCGTCGAGAGCTGGTAGATGTAGTTTCCTGGTCCGTCCGTGGCGGTGACATGGAAGGTGGTGGGGGTGCCGCAGGGCGCGTCATCCCACTCCACGGTGAGGGTCATGCTGGTGCGTTGCTCGGTGTACGCATGATCGTAGGAGGATGCGGCTGCCGGGGCGACCTGCTCGGCCGGGGTGACGACGTCGACTTCCGCGGCTGCCGGGGCGTTCTCGCGCATCGCGTCGGGGGCATCGGGGCCCTCAGCGTTTTCGTCGTCAAGGGTATCCTCGTTGACCGCCTTATCGTGAACGACCTCCTCGTCCGCCGCCTCTACGGTATCAGCTGGATCGGCGGACGTATCGCTGACGGGGAAGACGCCCGCACGGTCTTCTAGGCCAGCCGAGGGGGTACTGGGGGCGTCGGAAGATGCGGGTGTTTCGTCAGATGGCGTGGCCAGCGCCGGCAGCGGAGTGAGGCTGAGGCACAGGGTGGCGGCCAGGAACAGGCGGAAGGCGGGGAGGTGCTTCATGGCGGGCTCCTCAAGATCGGGGGAGCAAGGCTGCTGCTTGCAAGGTTTCCGCCATTGTATAGGAAACCGAGCATCTCTCGCGTGTGAGCCTGACAACGAAAAGGGGACAGCCACCGGGCTGCCCCCTTTCACGTGTGTTGCCGCGTTCCTATTCCCAGGGATCGTCGCTGGCGCTTCCGCCGTCGGCGGGCGCGTCGCCCCAGGGGTCGACGGCGTTTCCTCCGCCGCCTTTGCCCCCGGAGCCCTTCTTGCCACGCTTGCGCATAAAGTGGACCACCAGCGCCACGATGGCGACGATTATGATGATGTCCGCCAGGCTGAGGCCGAAGAAGCGAATGCTATAGAGGGGATACAGGAGCATGCTCAAGGGATTGTCGTAGTAGTACCGCATGTTGCCCCCTCGCTAGTCCTGCGACAGCTCGACCACCACGTGCGCCTTCTTCTCGCGCAGGAGCGCGCGCAGGCCGCGCACCGACTCTTCCTGCTCGTGGCTGTAGGCGATGGTGAACTCGTCGCCGGAGTTGGTGTGGATGATCATGCGTCCCAGGCCGCCCAGGTACTCGCGCATCTCCACCAGGGCGATGTCACGGTAGTACACGTCCATGGTGGTCACCTCGCGGCGCGTGATGACGAGCGACTGGCTGGCGGCGTAGTAGAACAGCTGGTTCTCGGTGCAGAACACCGTGCTCATCTGGAAGTTGCTCCAGCGGGTGATGCCGTCCTTGCCAACATGCGAGTGCGCCGACGCGGGCACGTTGTCGCGGCTGGGACCCGAGAACACCATGGGGTCGACGATGGTGCGCTCGTCCTCGTCCAGGTCGGACTTGCTGGCGGCCTCGTTGGCGCCGTTGGCCGCGATGCGCGCGTACATGGCGTCGATCTCGGCGTCCGAGGGACGGCGGCCCACCTGCCACCACAGCCAGATGGCGCCGATGATGATGAGGATGGGGCCGACGATCTGCGCGGCGACCATTCGGGCGATGATGGTGATGACGGTCAGCAGGATGCCGATGATGATCGTGAGGATGGGCCGGAGCTTGTCCGGCTTGGTGAAGTAGCGGCGGTTGCGCTTGATATCGTAGAAGAAGTGGTGCGCCATCTGCGCCGACGTCATAGAGGCGGTCATGGCGCTCGCCATCATCTGGTTGGACGCATTGACGACGCCCGCCGTGCCCAGGCCGCCGGCCATGCCGCCTGCCCCCAGGGTGCTCTGGGCCGCCGCGCCCGACGCGATGTTCGCCGCACGCTTCTGCTGGTTGGCCCGCGCCGTGCTGATGGCGCCGGACGCCTTGTTGGCCGCGCTCGCCACGCCGCCGGCCACCACCACGCCGAGGCCGGCTGCCGCGGCCTTGGCGGCCTCGCTGGCCTTGGCGGCCGCCTGCTTGAGCTCCTCGGCGTTCGCGTTGCTGGCGCCGGGGGCCGGGGTAGCCGCGGGCTGGGCGCTCGCCGGGGTCGCGGGGATGGGATCGTTGGCCGTTGCGACGGGCGTTGCGGGCTGCGGGGCGGGGGAGGGCTGGGCGACGGGCGCGCCGCACTTGGGGCAGAACTTTCCCTCGAAGGGGCCTGCGCCGCACTGAGAGCAGATCATGGATGGGCTCCTTTTGAACAGCGAGGCAGCGGCTCCCTCGCGGCGAGGTGGAGCATGCCGCCTGGTGTGAAACCGATCCTCGCCGTGCGACTGCCATCATATCCCAAGCGCTCGATCTTCTGTAAACGTGCTGATACACACGGGCATGATCGCGGTGATATTTGTAGCGAACACCCCGATCACGGGGACGAGTGATCGCGCGTGCGCCGCCCCCGATATAATGAGGGGCTGACGGGCTTCCGGGGCCGGCAGGCTGCCTCGCGCCGGGGCCCGGGGAGCGTCATCTGTGCGTCAAGGGAGCTGGCTCATGCCCGAAGTGTTCGATATGCGGTGCCCCGGTTGCGCTGCGCCCGTCGACTTCGCCACCACGAAGTGCGCCTACTGCGGCAGGTCCGTGGTCATCACGTCGCTGCCGGCGGCCAAGAGCATCGCCGCGGCCGACCTGGCAAAGCTCGCCCGCGCCTACGAGGCCGACCTGGGGGCGCATCCCGACAACGCCGAGATGAGCAAGTCGCTCGGCCTGGCGTTTTTGACGCAGGGCATCTACGACAAGGCCCGCGAGAAGCTGGATGCGGCCATCGACCTGGGTTTCGACGATTCCGAGGTGTACTACTACGCGGCCGCCGCCACGCTGGGCGGCAAGAAGCCCAACGCGCTGTCCAGGCAGATGGTCGAGAAGGCCAAGCGCTACCTGGACGCCGCCATCGGCCTGGAGCCGCGCGGTGTGTACTGGTACTTCATGGCCTACCTCAACTACGACTACTACGCGCGCAAGCACCTGCGCGTGACGCCCGACTACCGGGCGTGCCTGGCCAGCGCCGCGACCTGCGGGGGTGTGAGCCCGGCCGACCGCCAGCTGCTGTTCGACATGCTGGGGCAGCAGGAGCCCGCCGAACTGGCGGCCGCCCTCGGCGGCCCGGTCGCGTAGGGCGCGGGCGCAGCGGGAAGGCGGGAAGACGTGGACTGGCAGCAGGCGCAGCGGTGCGTGGCGGTGGCGGGCCTGGAGGACGGCGAGCGCGTCGCCCTGCTGGCGTGCAAGCTGGACGTGGTCTCGAACGAGGCCATGGCGGCGGCTGCGGGTGGCGCCGAGCGCGCCGACGGGTACGTGGCGTCGAAGATGCTCGGGTTGCTGGCTGACGTCCACGATGCCTACCGGGGCGACCGGCTGGCCGACGGCCTGCCGCGTGACGTGGCGCTGGAGCTTCTGTGGGTGGCCACGCCCGTGAGCAATCGCCCCTACGATGCCGAGGTGGCCCTCTACCTGATTATCCGCGCCATCGGCGATGCGCCCGACGAGGCCGCGGGCGCCGTGTGCCGCCTCATGTCGCTGTGCGCCACCACGCTCGACCAGTGCGCGTACTCCTACGCCTTCGTGGGACTTGACGACCTGGCGCGGGTGGTGGGCGGCTTCTCCGACGAGGCCATCGTCGCCCTGCGCAAGGCCGAGCGCCTGGATGACCTGCAGGTGGGCGGCGTGAGCTACGCCTTCGACCGACTGCCCGACGACCCGGGCGCCTACGAGGACATCGACCGTCTGACGGGGCTTCTGCACGACTGCCCCGGGTGCGCCGTGTCGTGCCAGGTGATACCCGCCGGTTACACGCCGACCGAGCGCGAGGCGCTCAACGCGCTTGCCACCCAGCTGGGGATGATGGCCCAGGGCGGCGCGGGCGTGGCGCCGGTGCCGCTGGCTGCGCCCGCGGCCGAGCTGTTCCGCCACTACGCCGCGGCGGCCAACGGGCCGCTCTTCCAGTTCAACGTCATCGTCTACGGCGCGGCGGCGGTCGCGCCGGTCGTCGTCTCGCGCATGGCGGGCCTGATGGCAGGCACCCAGGGCGCGGCGGCCTCGCTGGCTGCGGTGCCGCTTTCGCGTGCCCAGGCCGACAAGGCGGCCAACTTCTTCCCGCTGCCGTGGGCGGTCAACGAGGTCCTGGCCGACCAGGGACGGGCGGACGCCATCTGGGCTGACCAGCGCCTCAGCGGCTTCTGGGGTTGCCGGCGCCTGCCCGACGTGGTCACCGCGGCCGAGGCGGCGGGCTTCTTCCGCCTGCCCAGCGACGAGCTGAACAACGCGCCCCGTGTAAATGCGGGCGGCATCCCGGTGGGGCGCATGCGCGCCTCGGCGCGGGGCGACGTCATCGACCTCACGCTTGCCGACCTGGCCAAGCACCTGCTGGTGGTGGGTACGCCCGGATCGGGCAAGACCAACTTCTCCATCGGCCTGCTCGACCAGCTGTGGCGCCAGCACGGCGTGCCATTCCTGGTCATCGAGCCGGCCAAGAACGAGTATCGCGCGCTCGTGTCGGCCATCCCCGATATCCAGGTGTTCACGCCGGGCAAGGACTTCATTTCCCCGTTCGTGCTGAACCCCTTCGTGCCGCCGGACGGCGTGCGCCTGCAGTCGTACAAGTCCACGCTCAAGACGGCGTTCGCGGCGGCGGTGTCGATGGAAACGCCGCTTGACAAGCTGTTCGAGGACACCATCGCCAACTGCTATGCGGAGCACGGCTGGCTCGACTCGTACCGCATGGGCGACGGCGGCCGCGTGTTCAACATCAGCGACTTCATTGCCTGCTTCCAGCGCACGTTCGAGGCCATGGGCTACCGCGGCGACGCGTCCAACATCGGGCGCGCCGGCCTGCTGCGCCTGCGGGGGCTGACGGCGCTGTTCGATACCTACCACACCATCCCCGTGCAGGACCTGCTGACGCGCCCCACCATCATCGAGCTGGCTGCCATCGAGAACCAGGAGCAGAAGGCGCTCATCATCGCGTTGCTGCTGCTGGAGATCCTGGCCTACGTCAACGCCAACTACGTGGGCGAGGGCGACAAGCTGAACAACCTCATCCTGCTCGAGGAGGCCCACGTGCTGCTGGACGGCGGCCCGGGCAAGCGCGAGGGCGCGGCCGACCCCTCCGCCATCGCCAAGGGACTGGTGGTGCGCATGCTCGCCGAGCTGCGCTCGCTGGGCGTGGCGCTGGCCATCGCCGACCAGTCGCCGCGCAAGGTGGGCACCGACGTGGTGTCGCTCACGGACATCAAGCTGGCGTTTCGCCTGGTCGAAGCCGAGGATCGCCATATCCTGGCCCAAAGCACGTCCATGGGTGCCGACGGGGAGCAGCGTCTGGCGCGCCTGCAGGTGGGCGAGGCGTACGTGTACTACAACAAGCTGCGCGCGCCCGAGGAGGTGGTCACGCCCAACTACCGCGCCGAGCATGGCATCGCCGTGACCATCACCGACGACCAGATAGCCGAGCAGTCCACGTACTGGGACAGCCGCGCCGCGCTGCTGCGGCCGTATCCCGCGTGCGCGTGGTGCGCCGCCTGCCAGGCCGACTGCGACCTGCGCACCCGCGAGCTGGGGCGCTCGGTGGCGCAGAACCTGTTCCGCGCGCACCTGCACGAGGGCGAGAAGGACCCTGAGGCGCTCAAGCGCGTGCTGGGCGGTTTCGCCGGGCGCGTCGAGGGCGTGCTGGGGCGCGCGCCCACGCGCCGCGAGTTGGCGTGCACGCTGATGCACCTGCTGCGCGAGGTGCGCTACCAGACGAAGATAAAGGTAAGCCCCCAGGTCGAACAGGGCCTGCTGGCAAAGATAGGGAAGGATGAGTAACCATGGATGAGTTCGGAGACGGCGTTCCCCCCATGCCAAAGGGGGATGGACTTGAGAACGCAGAGCTCGTGGAAACCGATGAGAACGGTGAACATATCTTTTGGCAACGCCTCAAGGATGGCACCAAGATGGACGAGGACGATGTTGTGTTCGCGGATAACTTCGATCCTTTCGAAAAGGTCGAGTCTGGCGAGGCTCAGTCGGATTATTACGACCTCTCGATTCTCGAGGAAAAGGCTGAACACGAGCGGGATAAAGAAGCCTCGCTGTCTTTCTATGACCTTCCAAACGAATGCCGCATTAATCCCTTGACAGGTGAGGAGTTGGCGCAAGAGGAGGCAGCCGCTGAAAGCCGGCACATTTATGATGGAACAGCTCAGATTGAGTATGAAACCAAGCTGTACGAGATCGAGCAGAAGGAGCGATTTGCCGAGATGGACGCAGCGATGGGTGTCGGCCGTCGGGAGGTCGAGCGCCTTACGAGGGAGCTGGACGATCTCGACGAGACAACTTTGGACGAACTCTCTTCTCTTCTTGACGAGGGAAGAGGGGGATCCGACTTACCTAACGGCCCGCTCCTGGGCTCCGATGATGCGGTCCTGCTCGGGCTTGAGGACATCCTCGAGGAAGAAGATCCCGCTGATGCTGAAATGAAGGCCTTTGAGGACGCAATCGCGAACAATGATGTAGACGCGCTCCTCGATATGCTGCCCACTCTTGAGGATGAGCCCGAATCCCTCGACGTCGCGCAGGGTTCGGACATGGACAGCGAGGTGCCCGTCGATGACCTGGATGAACCCCAGTGGGATGATCCCGTTGATACCGATGAGTTCATGGCTAACTGGAGCGCACAGCTTGACGCGGAGTGGGAGGCCGAGCCGGTTCCGTCACACTTCGCCGATGGCGGCGAGTAACACACGATAGCGCGATGAGATAGGACACACATCCCATGGGCATCTTCAGCAATCCCAACGAGGTCAACTACGCGGGCGGCCGCAAGCACTTCACCGATGTCATCAAGAACACGGCGCCGGCCGACGTGCTGTTCTGGCAGAACGGCGAGGAGGACTTCAACACCAACTCCACGCTCATCGTGGCGGAGTCGGAGGAGGCGCTGTTCTTCAAGGACGGCATGATCGAGCAGGTGTTCGGCGGCGGCAGGTACCAGCTGTCCACCGAGAACTACCCGTTCATCAGCCGCCTGCGCAACGCGCTGTCCGGCGGCGTCTCCACGTTCAACTGCAAGGTGTACTTCGTGCGCACGGCCGACTCGCAGGAGATCCTGTGGGGCACGCAGACGCCCATCCAGGTGCG
Organism: Eggerthellaceae bacterium; assembly: GCA_022792415.1. Taxonomy (GTDB): domain Bacteria; phylum Actinomycetota; class Coriobacteriia; order Coriobacteriales; family Eggerthellaceae; genus Enterorhabdus. The sequence continues at coordinate 11,011 of JAAWAY010000045.1, forward strand.
CGACCCCGTCTGGGGCATGTCCACCAAGGTGTTCGCGCGCGGCGCCTACAAGGTGCGCATCGCCGATTCGAAGAAGTTCCTCATCAAGATGGTGGGCAACAACGTGCCCTACCTGCTGGTTGAGGAGTTCTCCAACTACTTCCAGAGCCAGTTCAGCCAGAACATCAAGACGCTCATCACTCAGGGCATCCAGTCCTTCGGCAGCGAGATTCTGGGCATCATGGGGCGCCAGGAGGAGTTCGCCCAGCTCATCACGCCGCGCTTCCAGCAGATTCTGGACGACTACGGCATCCAGCTGGTCAACTTCACCATCGAGTCGCTCGACATCCCCGATGACGACCCGCTGCGCGAGAAGGTGGACGCGGCGCTGGTGGAGCGCAACACGCGCCACATCGAGGCCATCACCGACGCCGACTACATGGACGTCATGGGCGATCGGTGGGCGCGCCAGCAGTCCGCGCAGATCCTGGGCGATCTGGCCAACAACCCCGCAGGGGGCGGCGTGGCCGCGGCGGGTGCCGGGTTCGGCATGGGCGTGGCCGCCGGGGGAGCGTTCGGCAACCTGGCGCAGGAGATGTTCACGCCGTTCTCGGGCGGCGTGACTGGCGGCGCGACGCCAGCTGCGCAGTCGGCGCCCACGGGGCGCAGCCGCTTCGTGCAGCAGGGCGCGGGCGCGGGGTACGCGGCCCAGCCTGCGGCCACAGGTGCAGCGGCGCAGCAGGCTGCTCCCGCGCAGGACGGCGGCGCCATGTCGACGTCGAGCGTGACCGCAGATGACGCCGCGGCGCGCTTTGCCGCCATCGCCCAGGGATCCGCGGCGGGCGCCCCTGCTGGTGGTGGCCAGCCTGCTGCCGGGCTCGCGACGAACGTTGGGCCCCAGGATGGCGCACCCTCCTCGGCCATGACCCCGCCCGCCTCATCTGCAGGCGTGGCCTGCGCCGACTGCGGGCACGTTGCGCCGGCCGGCTCCAAGTTCTGCCCGAATTGCGGGGCCAAGTTGCCGCAGGACCGCTTCTGCGTCAACTGCGGGGCCAAGGCCGCTCCCGCCGACAAGTTCTGCGCTCAGTGCGGTACGAGGCTGGGGGAGTAGCATGCGCAACAAGGTCTACACGGCCGTCGTCGGCCTCCTGTTCATCATCGTCTTCGACGTCATCTTCTTCCTCGGTGGCGGGGAGTCCCACGGGATGGCCGAGTGGGTGTCGTTCGCGTTCGTCTGGGTGGCCTACGCCTGCCTGCTGGTGGTACCACTCCTCTCGCCCAAGAGCCCGAGCACCGCGGTGACCACGGGGTCGACGGCTGTCCTCGGCATGGTGTACTTCGTGGCCGAGCTGGTGGCGGCATCCGTGTTCATGCTGCTGTTCAAGGACGAATGGGTGGCGGCCCTGATAGTGCAGCTCATCTTGCTGGCGCTGTACGCAGGGGCGGCGGTGGCCACGCTGCGCGCCAACGACGCCACGGCCCAGGCCGAGGCCGTGCAGGAGGCGGAGCGCTCTGCCTTCAGCGGACGCGTGGACGTCGCGCGCCAGGCGCTGCTGGTTGCCCGCGATGACGAGTCGCGCCGCCTCATCGAGCGTGTCGTCGACGACCTCCGCTCGTCACCGGTCGCGTCCTCGTCGGCAGCTGCCCCGCTGGACGAGGCCATCTCCCAGCAGCTGGCCGCGCTCGTTGCGGCGGCCGAGGACGGCAACGGGGAGGCGGTGGCAACGCTGTGCGAGAGCCTGCGCCGCACCATCGCCCAGCGCAACCAGGTGCTGTAAGTATTTCGATTGATGTGATCGGGGGCGTCTCGGACACGAAGAGGCTCCCCTCTGCCCCTTTTTGCGAGTTTGGTACCGCTATACGGGCTTGCGATGGCAAAGGGCATCCTGATCGCAGCAGATACGCCACAGAACCCTGCAAGGTGGGCAGCTTCTCGGTGGCTTGATCACCTGCGATCACGCTGCTGGCACTCGCGCTCGGTACCAAAGTCAAAAAAAACGGGCGTGGATCTCGCCATCGCTGGCATCCACGCCCGTTCTTTACTCTCGGCTCGCGCCGCGTGCGCTGCAGCACGCGGCGCCGTCGCCTTTACCGGTACTCCGTGAGCAGCGGCATGTGGTAGAAGCCCAGCTCCTCCTCCGGGTTGGGGGCGGTGGTCACCGTGTAGGTGAGGTCGATGCTCTTCGACGGCTTCAGGTGGGGACGGAACCACAGGTACGCCTCGTCGCCGTCCTGGATGACGGGCGACAGCGACGCGCCATCGCTCGCTGTGATGTTGGTGATGGTGCCGCCGGCCGGGCCGTACAGGTAGATCTGCGGAACCATGTCCCCGCTCTCGTAGCCGTCAAGCCGGCCCATGAGGTAGGGGCCGCCGTCGTAGACCTCCTGCTGCGTCGCCGTGTTGGTGAACGTCGTCTTCACCTGGTAGGTCACGGTACCGTCGGCGTTGACGACGCTGCTCTGCACCTCGTTGGTGATGTCCACGTACCAGCCCATCTTCGAGCCGATCCACAGGTTGAAGAACACGCCCACCTCAGGATTGAGCGGGTCGGTGTTGAGCGAGCCGGACCAGCCGACCTCCTGGATGGTGAGCTGGTCGGCCTCGTCGGTGAGCCACAGCATCGTCTCGCGCTTGTCCATGCAGTCCATCATGATAGTGGCGAACTTCATGAGCGTCTCGGAGTTGAGGTTGCCCAGCAGGGCCTTGAACGACAGGTCCGCGGCCTCCGCGAACAGGGCGTCGGTGATATTGTTGCCCTCCGCGAACGTGGAGGCGCCGGAATCCAGGTACTTCCAATACAGGTCGTGCTGCAACACCTTCGTGGCGTTCTGGCCGTTGAGCTCGGTGCCGTCAGCCAGCGTGATGGGGCCGGTGATGGCCAGGATCTTCTGCACCACGCAGGGGGTGATGCCGATGACGCCGTCCACGGAGTTGCCCGTGCGCGCGGTGTAGGACGCGGCCCAGATGTTGGCCACGGCGGGGAAGTCGGGGTCGAACCCGGCGTCACGCGGCACCTTCATCCAGTCGCCGAACAGGGCGGTCTCGGCCTCGGTGAACTGGATGGAGCTGGGCGTCTCGTCGGTCAGCATGTCGTAGACGGTGGCGAAGTCCTGCAGGTTGATGGCGCCGTTGTCGATCTTGAGCGTGCCCATCGATCCGGGGAAGCCGCCGCTCGAGCGGATCTCGGCGGAGTTCTGGGCGGCGATGAGGTAGGTGCGCTCGCCGTCGACGCCCAGCAGCGTGCCCACGAGCGGGGCGAACGAGCTGGCCTGCTGGAACGTGTCGTTGATGCCGATGACCTTCTCGCGCGCCGGGCCCATGAGCGCCTCGAGCTGCTCGATGTTCATGGGCGTCATGGTCTGCAGCGAGTCGGTGCAGCGCTGCATGACGGGAGCCGCCTGCTGCACGGAGTCGAGAAGCGTGCCCAGGGCCGCCACGTCGATGGCGCCCTCGGAGGTGATGAGGGCAGAGGGCGGGTTGGCCTGCAGCGTCTGCGTCAGCGGCACGAGCGCATTGGCGGAGGCGTCCTTGAGCGTGGTCACCAGCGTCTTCACGTTCTGGATGTCGGGGCCTACCACGGGCAGCGATGACGCGATACCCCACAGGGGGCCGTCCAGCTCGGAGGCCATGGTGTCAGCGGCGGCGTCGATCTTCTGGGCCGCCGTGACGGCGCCGTCGTAGTCGCCGGACACGATCTGGTCCTTGATGCCCGAGACGCTGGTCATGACGGTGTTGGCCTGGGCCTTGAGCGTCTTGGCGGAGTTGAGCATCGTGTAGCCCGACACGCCCACCACCACGGCCAGCAGCACGATGACGCCCAGCACCACGAACGGCCACTTGCGGCGCCGCTTGGCCGGGGGCGCGGCAAGCATCTGCTGGTAATCGCCGAACGCCGCGTATTCCGCCTGGTTGCGTGCGCGGGCCGGCGCCATGCCGGTCGCGCCGGCCTGAGGGCCGCGGGGCACGGTGACGTCCTGGCCCCTCCGCCCGCCACGCACCGAGGGCCGCGCCGCGGGTTGCGACGCGCGCGCCCCGGGTTGCACGGCGGGCCGTGTCGCGCCGGCCTGGGCGCGTCCCGTCGGCCGGCCGCCACGCTGGGTGGGCCTGGCCGCGTCGGCGCGCGGGGCGCCCTGGCCGGCCGATCCGCGGGAGGCGGCGTTCAGCCGCGGGTTGTTCGTGGGAGCCCCTGATCGCGGGGCGGATCCGTCGCGGGCCGGCTGCGACGCGCGACCGGGGGCGGAACGCTGGGAGCCGCCCTGTCGCGCGCGTTGGCGCGGATCGTTGCTCCCTGCCTGGGGGCGCCGCCGCTCGGGCGCGGACCCCTCGTCAAACCTCTCCGCCATGATGCTCCTCTTCGTCCCGGCCAGACGCTCGCCGGGTCAGGCGTGCGAATCGCGACTGAACAGATGGGGAAATGATACCAGCTTGGGGCGGTTGTGAGGAAGGGACGCCGGTAGACGTGCCGGAAGCCCCAGGTCATGCGTGCGCGGGCGGCCGGCTCGGGGGTGCGGGGACGGAGGCGGCTGCGAGCGATTGCGCCGCCGATATTGTCGGCGCCCATGAGGGGGCGGGGCAGATGCAGGCACGAACGCAAGCGGGGCGCCCCCAGGGGCGCCCCGACGTGGCCTCGCGGACGGGCGGCGTTATTCCACGGTCAGCACGGGCAGGTCGGTCTTGCGCATGACGGACTTGGCGGTGCTGCCCAAGAAGTCGAGGATGCCCTTCTTGCTGTGGCGGCCCATGATGATGAGGTCGCAGTGCTTCTCGCGGGCGTACTCGACGATGGCGTCGGGCACCACGGGCAGCATGCGCACGTCGTAGGTGATGTGGTCGGCGGGCACGTCGGCCAGGTGCGCGGCCGCCACCTCCTTCAGCTGGGTAAGCGCCTTCTGCTGGGCCGACTTGTTCAGCTCCTGATCGAGCTCCACCTGGACGGGGTCGGGCCCCATGCCGCCGCCGTCGTAGTACAGGCCGGGGTCGACGTCGGCTGGGTACGTCACGGTGAGCAGGCGCACCTTGACGTCTCCCTCCGCCGCGAACGCGGCCGCCGCTTCGAGCGCCTTCTCGGCATGGTCGGATCCGTCGTAGGGGACGAGGATGTTCGCGTAGATCATGGTGGCCTCCTCACTACTGGTTAGCGATGAGGTCATCATACGGCGCCCGCCGCGGGCAGCCGACCTGCCCGCCCATCGGATGACGTTTCGCCGCCACACGGGTACGCCGCTGTAAACGAGCGCGTCCGCTTGCGCCCGCGAAGGCCGGTCGCAGCTCGCGTGGCCCGCGGCGTGGTGCCGGGGCCACGCGTCCTTATCCCGCGCTCGCCACGTCGTCGGTGGTCAGCCCCGCCTTGGCTGCCAGCGCCTTGTAGTCCTTGGGTGCGGCGGAGTTGGTGGCGGCGCCCAGTGTGGTGCTCGACGCCTGCGGCTCGGGGATGGCGACGCTCGTGTCCGTGGGATCGAGCCCCGCGTCCACGCGCTTCATCATGTCGCGCCACTCGTCGAACATGGTGCCCACGTAGCTCACGCCGCCCTGGCTGAGCGAGTAGCTGGGGCAGGCGGCCTGGTACATGACCAGCCCCTTGCCCTGGAACTTGGTGGCCAGGCCCACCAGGTCGCCCACGGAGTAGTCGGTGGTCACGCAGCCCGCCAGCTCGCTGATGAGGCCGGGCAGCTGGGTGGGCGGCGCGTCGAGCACCTGCTCGATGATGGCCATGATGATGAGCCGCTGGGCCTGGGCGCGCCCGAAGTCGCCGCCGGACACGTTGTAGCGCTCGCGGGCGAAGGCCAGCGCCTGCTCGCCGTCAAGGCGCTGCTCCCCGGCGCTGAACGACATGCCGCCATTGCCCGCCTTGAAGCTCTCGGGCACGGTGACGGTGATGCCGCCCAGCAGGTCCACCACGTCCTCCAGCTCGTTGAAGTGCACCTCCACGTAGTGGCTGATGGGGACGCCGGCGAACTCGGATATGCACTCCACGGCGCCCGGTGCCCCGCCGAACGCGAAGGCGGCGTTGATCTTCTGCGTGCCGTGTCCGTCGATGGTGACCATGGTGTCACGGGGAATGGAGATGAGATCCACCACGCCGGCCTTCTGGTCCACACGGGCCAGCATGGTGACGTCGCTGCGGCTGGTGGTCTCGCCCTTGCGCGCGTCGCTGCCCAGGATGGCCACGTAGTAGGCGTCATCGCCCCGCGTGGGGACCAGCTTGTCCAGCAGCGCCTGGCGCTCGGCCTCGGTGTTGAAGCCCAGCGCGCGGTCGAGCGCGCCCACCCAGAAGGCCACGGCACCGCCCCCCAGCAGGGCCAGCACCAAGATGATGCTGAGCGCCACCTTGAGCTTGCGGTGGCCCCGACGCCGCTTGGCGGCGGTGCCGGGCGGTACCATGCCCGCCGCGGGCTGGGCCTGCGCCGCGTCGGCGCGTCGGCCGCGGCGTCCCTTGGCCGGGGGCATGGCGATGGTGCGCCCGGGCTGCGCGCCGCCCCCCGCGCCGACCGCGCCTTGGCCAGGGGCCATGCGCGTGGTGCGCGCCGCGCCGCCGGCCGCCCCGCCCTGGGTCCGGGCGCGCGGGTTGCCGCGCATCCCGCGGCCGCCGCCCGCGCCGCTCGCACCCGGGGCCTCGTCGCCCCAGCCGGGTGTGACGGGCGCGTCCCAGCTCGCGTCGTCGCCGGAGGGCCGGTAGTGGACGCCCTGGCCGTCGCGGCTGGCGCCTCCTGCGTTCGGGACGCCGCCTCGGGTGGATCGTGCGTTGTGTCGGGGGTTGTTGCTGGCCATATCTGCGGCGCCTGCGCGCCTTGCCTCCTCGGTGAGCCGGACGGCCGCGGATCGCCGCCGTGGGTTCAAGCCGGCGCCGCGCCCCGCGCGCCCGGCTGCCCCGTCCTTCTCCTGGCGGGGCCTTCGATGTCCTCATCCTACCATGGGGGAGCGGGCGCGGCGCGTTTTCCACGGGTTCGCCCGAAGCGCGGCACGCGCCCTTCATCCCGTCGCTGGCGGAACGCGGGAGCTAGCGAAGGCGCGAAGCGCGCGAGGGCCGCGCCGAGGACACTCAGAGACGCGTCCGGTACGAAAATTCGCCGTTCGGTACACGCTCAGCCTGCCTGAGGGCCCGGTTCGGCTGGCGATGTGGTGACGACCTTGCGCATGGCCGGACATTTCCCCAGGTGGCACGAAGGGCCGGTTGCATCAGAGTGGCCGCATACATCCGCGCCGGGCCTTGATGGTGTACCAAACGCGCATTTTCCGTCATGCGCCGGCTTGTTCCTGTACTATCGGGGCAAGAAGAGGGGAGCGCTGCCGCTGCGCAGACGCAAGCGGGAGGCTCGAGGAGGAACATGGCGCGGACTGACCAAGGGAAAAGGGGCAATCGAGCCGGCGCGCTGTCGGCGTGGCTCGTCGCGCTCGTGTGCGCGGCCCTCGTGGCGCTGGGCGGGTGCGCGGCGCCCGCTGCCCCGACGTCCGACGCCGCGCTCCTCGCCTCCACCGAGGCCCCGGACGCGTCCGCCGACAGCGCCCTCGTGGCGCGCTTCATCGACGTCGGGCAGGGCGATTGCGCCCTCATCAGCTGCGACGGCCAGTGGCTGCTCGTCGACGGCGGCCCGTCCAAGGCCTCGTCCACGGTGTATGCCATCCTCAAACGGCTGGGCGTCACCCACCTTGACCACGTCATCTCGACCCACCCGGATGCCGACCACTGCGGCGGCCTGTCTGGCGCGCTGGAGATCGCCACGTGCGGTACGTTCTACAGTCCCACCACCGAGTCCGACACCAAGACGTGGGCCAGCCTGACCGAGCGCCTGGCCCGCACGGGCACGCCCATCACCATCCCCGCCCCGGGCGACGCGTTCGCCCTGGGGTCGGCCACGGTGACGTTCCTCGGCCCCGTGCGCGCGTCGTCCGAGGACAACAACAATTCGCTCGTCATCCGCATCGACCACGCCGGCAACGCGCTGCTGCTCACGGGCGATGCCGAGCGCGCGGAAGAGGCCGACCTCATCTCGTCGGGCGCGAACCTGCGCGCTGACGTGCTGAAGGTGGGGCACCACGGGTCGGCGGGCGCGTCCGGCGCGCCGTTCCTCGCCGCCGTCGCCCCGCGCTACGCCGTTATATCAGTGGGGAAGAACTCCTACGGGCACCCGACCGACGACGTGCTCGACCGCCTTGTCGCCCAGCAGGCGCAGGTGCTGCGCACCGACCAGGAGGGCGACATCGTGGTCACCTCCACCATCGAGGGGATCGCCGTCACGGCGAAGGGGTCGATCGACGAATAGGGCCCGCGTGCCTACTCGGCCAGCTCGAGGTCGCCTTCCGCCGCCAGGGGCGCAGCGGCCTCAGACTCCGGCGCTCCCGCCGGCGCGCCCTGGGGTATGAGCGGCGCGATGAACGTTCGCGGCGCCGGCGGGATCACCCACGCCAGGCGCGTGAGCGCGCGGCTCCACAGCCCCACGGCGCGCCCTACCAGCAACGCCGCGATGATGGTGCCCTCGCGCACCTCGTGCAGGCCGCCCAGCACGCCCAGCGACAGCGCGGCGGCCGAGGTCATGAGCACCACGTCCATCGCCACCTTGCAAGACGAGTACGGGCGCCCCGTCTTGTAGGAGAACACCTGCACGATGGCGTCGACGGGACTCATCACCAGGTTGGGGGCCAGCTGCAGGCTGATGCCCAGCCCCAGCGTCGCGATGGACAGCAGCAAAAACGCCACCTGCAGGACGTAGGAGTCCGCCGGCACGAACGACAGCGCCCACAGCCACCCGTCCACGGCCATCGACAGCATCAGGAACACGGGGAACTGCAGTAGCTGCACCGGGTGGAACTCGCGTCCCAGCAAGGCGGCCTCCGCGCCCAGGCACAGCAGGTTGAGCGCGAAGGTGCACATGCCCATGGTCACCCAGCCCTGCCCCGTGACCTGGGCGATGTCCGTCACCACGGCGGGAAGCGACGACACGGCGGCCGTCCCCATGCCCGCGTGCTTGGACAGCGCGATGCCCAGCGCCACCAGCACGGCGCCGATGAGCGTGACGGCGACGCGCAGGCAGAGGTTGGCCCGCTCGCCGCTGAAGCGCCTGATCCATGTCGTTTTGAGTCGTCCCATGCTCAGAAGTGTAGCACCGCAATGGGAACGTCCCCCGCCGAGCCCGTCCGCCCCATCGGGAAACGGCGCACCGTCGCGAGCCCGGCAGCCCGCCTCGCGCCCCCCCGCGCTACGAGTTCAGTTCGGCCTGCACGCCGCGGTGGAAGTACCCCTCGGGGATGTGCCGCTGCACGAAGTCCGCGAACGCCCGCGCCTCGTCTGAGCGCGCCGCCTCGGAGGGCCAGGTGAGCGTCACGGGGTAGAACATGGTGTCCGTCGCCACCTTGAACCGCACGATGCCCGGCTCGTTGTGGTACCGCTGGGCGATGCACTCGGGCAGCGTCGCCCAGCCCAGGCCGGCCTTCACGCCCTCCACCATGGCCTCGTGCGTGTCGAAGCAGCCCACCATGTTGTGGTCGCGCAGCGACAGCCCGTAGCGCTCGCGGAAGTGGCGGTTGCCCACCATGTGGCGCCCGGAGTGCCACTCGTACACGATCATGGGCCAGCGCAGCAGCGTCTCCACGGGCACGGGGTAGGTCGCCTGGTTGTAGGGTGGCTTGTCGGGGCCCAGGAACACGAGGCGCTTGTAGCCCAGTACCTCGTTGACGATGCCCGGCTCCACGGGCTGGTTCTCCAGGATGGCGAAGTCCAGCTCGCCGTCCTTCAGCTTCTGCACCAGGTCGGGCTCGTAGCCGGCGTCCAGGTGGATGCGCGCGTCGGGCACCTCCTGCACGTACTCGGCCACCAGCCGCGGCAGCAGGGCCACGCCGTCGGCGAAGCTCATGCCCACGGTCACGCTGGCGGGGAAGTGCTCGTCGATGGCGGCGATCTGCGACGCCAGCACGCGCTCCATGCCCGCCACGCTCTGGGCGAACTTCACCACCACCTTGCCGGCCTGGGTGAGCGATATGCCCGATGAGGTGCGGTTGATGAGCGGGGTGCCGAACTTGTTCTCGATGCTCGTGATCTTCTGGGAGAGTCCCGGGCGGGACATGTACAGCTGGTTGGCCGCTTGCGAAAGGCTCTTGGCCTTGGCGAGGACCAGGAGCACCTCAACGTCGTCGAACAGCATGCGGCCCCCTTTCCCCGCCCCCCAGCGGAGGATGGGCGAGAGCCGCCAGCCCGTCATCCTGAAGGGATTACGACGCTGGGCGCATCTCAGCCCCCTGGGTTTAGATGCCGCCCTCACCTGCGAAAAAACACACGTAATTAGATATTAAACACGCCCCGACCCGAGTTAGTCCAGGGTTTCGGCGGCAATCGGTGAAACCAATTTTACCCGAACCCGTAAGCAAAAGTTGCATGTTCAGTTTCCTTTGCAGCCCCTGAAAGCAAGTCCGACAGCGAATCGGCGGATGAACCCGAAAGCAGGGGTTACCGCTTCCTATGATCTAGCTACGGACGAGGGTTGCGTCGCCGAGGGGGCCCACACAGAACCGTCGACCTGCCCGCGTCATCGAAGTTCTGAGAGAACGAGGAGGAATCGATGGACAAACAGGGAATCATCGACGCCAGCCGAGCTCGTCGTGAGGGAGAGCGCATCTTCTACACGTCCTGCCCGGCCAACGGGTGCTGGGACTCGGCTTGCGTGCTGAAGTGCCACGTCAAGGACGAGAAGCTCATCGCCGTCGAGCCCGACGACTCCGTCAACAAAAACGATAGCCGCGAGGACTGCGGCTGGGAGAACACCTGGAAGGGCAACGTTCAGATGCGTCCCTGCGCCATGGGTCACTCCTGGAAGAAGGAGCTGCACGCCGAGACGCGCCTGCTCCATCCCATGAAGCGCGTCGGCGAGAAGGGCCCCGGCAAGGGCTACTTCGTGCAGATCAGCTGGGAAGAGGCTCTCGACACCATCGCCGAGAAGATGAAGGAGATCAAGGAGAAGTACGGCCCCTACGGCATCTTCCACTCCCAGTACCCCAGCTTCGAGAAGAACGGCTTCCCGCTGGCTCCCTGGTGGGAGGCGGGCTTCGGCGCGTGGGGCGAGCACTCCACGTCCGGCCATGCCGCCGGCGAGATGCTGCACCTCGGCGTCGACCTGACCAAGGCCACGCGCGGCCTGCAGAACTCGCTGCCGGGCTTCGAGGCTCCCGACCTGTTCCACTCCAAGCTGTTCATCATGTGGGGCATGGACCCGGTGGTTGCCTGGTTCGGCCCGACGTCCTACTACATGGCGCTCGCCCATGAGTACGGCTGCAAGACCATCGTCATCGATCCCCGCTATACCCAGTCCGCCGAGCTGCTGGCTGACCAGTGGATTCCCATCCGCCCCGGTACCGACCTGGCCATGATGCTGGCCGTGGCGCAGGTGCTGTTTGAGGAGGACCTGGTCGACCACGAGTTCATCGACGAGTGGGTCGACAAGGAGGGCTACGAGGAGTGGCGCGCCTACGTCATGGGCGAGGGCGAGGACGGCATCAAGAAGACGCCGGAGTGGGCCGCCCCCATCACCGCGGTGCCCGCTGACACCATCCGCGAGTTCGCGCGCCTGTACGGCACCGAGAAGCCGGTGCACCTGCAGTACTTCTACTCCTGCGCCAAGCGCCACATGGGCGACTACTCCGCCTCCGCGTCGATGCTGCTGCAGGCCATGACCGGCAACATCGCCTGCCACGGCGGCTGCGAGTCGGGCGCCTGCCTGCCCACCCCGGGCCGCATCCCCACGCCGACGGCCAAGTTCGGCCGCAACCCCGGCGACTACAAGGTGCCGGTGCTGTTCAACAACAACTGCCTCACCGAGATTCTGGCCCGTCAGGCGGACTACTGGGAGGGTCGCATCAGCGAGGACGAGTTCCGTCACCTCATCGGCTCGCCGACCAACGACAGCCCGCTGCCCAACATCCAGATGATCATCTTCGAGAACAACTACGGCAACAACCACTCCAACGTGAACAAGCGCTTCGCCGGCATGGCGAGCACCGAGTTCAACTGGGGCTTCCAGTGGCACGTGAACCAGCCCACCGCCGAGCTGTGCGACATCATCCTGCCGGCGCCCGTGTGGCAGTTCGAGGGCATGGACGAGTACATGTACGGCCACCAGCGCTTCGTGAGCGGCCCCAACGGCATGCGCAACTACTTCACGTTCTGCGGCCGCGGCCTGGACTTCCCCGGCGAGGTGCGCTCCAAGGAGTGGGTGTGGACCCAGATCGCCAAGCGCCTGGGCGACGACGTGGTGGAGGGCTACAACCCCCGCATGAAGGACGTCCCGGTGGAGAAGTGGGTCGACGCCCAGGAGGCCATCTACAAGGAGGCCTTCGAGGAGTGGGCCGACAACGAGACCATCATGGCCTACCTCGGCTACGATCATCGTCCCACCTGGGAGGAGTTCAACGCCAACCCCGTCGTGCGCACCGAGATCGACGAGCCCTACTACCCGTTCAAGTCGGCGCTCGACCGCGGTGAGAGCCCCTACAACACGCCCACCGGCAAGATCGAGTTCTCGTCCAATTTCGTGAAGACCCACGACATGACCGAGACCCGTTGGCGCGGCCACATCGACCCGATGCCCGTGTGGAGCCCCAGCTACGTGGAGGGCGACATCGGAACGGCCTCCAACGACGGCTTCTACAACCCCAAGGTCAAGGACTACCCGCTGTCGCTGGTCACGCCGGTGTCGGTGTACCGCCAGCACTCCAGCAACGACAACAACCCGTTCATGCGCGAGGACTGCTACCGCCACGCGGTGTGGATCTCCGGCGTGGACGCCCAGGCCCGCGGCATCAAGGACGGCGACATCTGCCGCGTCTACAGCGATCGCGGCGAGGCGCTGCTCACGGCCTACGTCACCAACCGCTGCATGCCCGGCACCGCCGCCGTGCACCATGGCGCGTGGTACCAGACCAACGGCGAGACGTCCGAGATGAACGTCTTCGGCCAGGACATGCGCGGCACGCCCAACATCTTCCTGGATGACGGCCACCTGCCGCACATCCTGGGCGCCCTCATCATCGCCGGCCTCGTGCAGGTGGAGAAGGTCGCCGACGGCGACGCCGAGGGCTACGGCTCCGAGGCTGAGCGCGGCGGCATGCGCGGCGCCAGCGTGGCCGTGCGCGTCCGCGACGAGCTGGCCAAGAAGGACGGCGCCCGCGACGCCGGCCTGGTCGCCGAGGCCAATGACATGGCTGTGGCCCAGGAGGACCGCATCGCCGCCGACCCCACCACCCCGGCCGCCCTGGCGTAGCCGCACGAAGACGAGAGGAGGAAACCATGACCCAGTACGGATTCTTTTTCGACATGAACCGCTGCTATGCCTGCCAGGCCTGCAGCATCGCCTGCAAGGACTGGAACGACATCGAGCCCGGCGCCGAGAAGTGGATGACCGTGTACGAGTGGGAGACGGGCACGTTCCCCAACATCCGCCTGCACGCGCTGGCGTTCCCCTGCGCCCACTGCGAGGACCCGGTGTGCGCCAAGGTGTGCCCCAACGGCGCCATCTACAAGGAGGACGAGTTCGGCGCCGTCCTGGTGGACCAGGACAAGTGCGAGGGCTGCCGCAAGTGCTATGACGCCTGCCCCTACGGCGCGCCCAAGTTCGCCACCGACGAGCCCGACTGCAAGATGAGCAAGTGCACCATGTGCGTCGACCGCCTGGCCGAGGGCATGCAGCCCGCCTGCACCATGACCTGCCCGCTGCGCGCGTTCGGCTTCGGCCCGCTCGACGAGCTCATCGAGAAGTACGGCGACGTCCGCTACTGCGAGGGCATGCCCAGCCCCGAGGCCACCAAGCCCGCGTTCCTCATCTGGAACCCGCGCGAGAAGAAGCAGCTTCTGCCCTACGACGTGGACGAGGCCATCGCGCTCAACCAGCAGCGCGGCGACCTGGGCACCATGTTCGAGAGCCCCGAGGATCTCACGACGTTCGACGAGGGCACCATCGGCCGCGACGGCCTCAAGATGAAGCACGCCTCGAACATCGAGCTCATGCGCGCCACCCGTAACGACATGGCGTAGGGCTCCAGGTTCTCTCGACCTGAGGGACGGGAGGCGGGAGGGCGGGGCTGCGCTCAGAAGCTGCGCAGCCTTCGCTCCACCCCGCCCTCCCGCCTCCCTCTCCGAGATCGAGAAACCTTTCGCGGGGGAATAGGGAACCCCCGCCATCACCATCTACGCCTACCTCCGGGGATTGGAGGACCTGGAAGTGGGCTTAGGGGACATACGCATCAACCTGAAAGGGGAAAGAAATGGAGATGATAGGAGTACTCGGCATCGTTGTCGGTCTCGTCTTCTTCGTCGTTGCAGCCATGAAGGGCTGGAACGTGCTCATCACGTCCATCGTCACGGCCATCGTCATCGCGCTGACCAACGGCATGGACATCATGAACTCCATGGTCGGCACCGAGTCGTCTTACGTGACGGGCCTGGCCGGCTTCATCCGCGGCAACCTGCTCATCTTCATGGGCGGCGCCATCATGGGTGAGTTCATGGACAAGTCGGGCGCGGCCAAGGCCATCGCCCAGTTCGTCATGAACAAGGTCGGCACCAAGAGCCCGTACCTGGTGCTGCTGGGCATCGCCGCCGTGGGCGCCGTGCTCACCTACGCGGGCATCTCGATGTTCGTCGCCATGTTCGACCTCATCCCGCTGGCGCGCCCCATGTTCCGCGAGTGCAACATCCCGTGGCACCTGTTCTGCGCCGCGTGGTCGCTGGCTGCCTGCTCGTTCACCATGGCCATGATCCCCGGCGTGCCGGCTGTGGCCTGGATCAACGCCGCCAACGGCTGCGGCGTGTCCCTGACCGCCGCCCCCATCATGGGCATCGTGGGCTCCATCATCGCCATCGTGGTGAGCTGCATCTACATCAAGTTCGCCCTC
>JAAWAY010000046.1 GCA_022792415.1 Eggerthellaceae bacterium
CCAGACCCCCAGACCCCCAGACCCCCAGACCCCCAGACCCCCAGACCCCCAGACCCCTTCCCGTCTTCGTCGCATCCAAAATCGACGGGTTGTTCCCTTCCCGCCCCCTGCGAGCGCGGGGAGCCGTCGCCTTTGCGGCGAATCGAACGTCCCTGCTTCCCACGACCTGGGATTTCTTCCCGCATCCCGTCGATTGCCCGCGGCAGCTGGCGAACAACCCGTCGATTCTGGATACGACGGGTCATCTCTCGTTTCGGTCACCGTTCCGCGTGCGGGGATCGTCCGGTATAGTGGGGCTTCACGACAACGCGCGCATCGGCAGAGAGGCGGCACCCATGACCCGCGACCACTACGGCACCAACCGCGACCAAAGCGAGTACTACGGCGCGCTCCAAGACTTGGTGGACAGCCTGTTCCCCGATGACGAATGGGAGCCGGCGCGCGGCGCGTCGGCCTCGGCTGCGTTGGCCGGCGCCGCCGCGTCGTCGACCGCTGATGAGGCCGCGGCGGCTTTCGGCGTGTCGTCGCGCGCGGCCAGCCTGCTCGGGTTGGGGGCACTTCTCGAGCCCGGCGCGGACGGCGCGCGGGGTGCGAGCTCCCCGGCGTCAGGTGACGTGCCCGCCGGCCCCACCATCCGCCGCCTCGACGCGGTGCTGGCAGCCGAGGCGGCGGACCTTCCCGACGATCTCGTCCGCATCGTCAAGCTGCTGCCTCCGGGCGATTACACGCGCGAGCGCCTGTGCACGCAGCTCAACTCGGCCCTCACGGGGCACGCCTGGGGCCAGGTATACGGCACGGTGGTATAGGGGGATCGACACGAGTACTCTGCGCGTGCCGAAATTATGCCGTACCTACCTCGAGAATATCCATGTACTCCCTGAATAGATACGTTTTCTTGCGTTGAGCCAACGGCGTGGTGTCTACGAGGATGCCAAAGTCGTCGACAAAGCGACTGATCAGGTTAGCGGCAGTGGGGGAGGAGACGCCGAGCGCCTCTGCGACGCTCGTCCTCGTCACGGCTGGGGTGATGAAGAGAAGGTCGAGAAGCTTATGGGCGTTTGCGGCGGCACTCCCCGCGCGAGCATCTATCTCTGTCGTCTTTTCCTCCCGAAGTCGGTTGATGCGCATTGCTGACTCCGATGACTCTTCGGAAATCTCGATTATGCCCTGGAGGAAGAACTTGACCCATTCTTCCCATGCCCCCTCCATGCGGACTGCCATAAGGCGGTCGTAGTATTCGGTTCGATTGCGCTTGAAGTAATAGCTCAGGTATAGCAGGGGTTGCCTCAGAATGGCTTGCTGGTAAAGCCAGAAGGTGATCATTAGGCGTCCCATGCGTCCGTTTCCGTCAACGAAAGGGTGAATTGTCTCGAATTGTGCGTGGATCAAGGCGATCTTGATCAAGGGCGGGGTGTCGTCGTCTTCGTGTATGTAGCGTTCTAGGTCATGAAGGGCCTCGTGCATGTCATCAACGCAAGGGGGGATATGGGCGGCGTCCTGTAGCGTGCTGCCGGCCCGTCCGATCCAATTCTGCGTCGTACGGAACTCGCCCGGCTGATATTCGCTGCCGCGTCCTGAGGTGAGGAGCTTCCCATGAATCTCTCTGAAGAGGCGAAGGCTGAGGGGAAGCTCGTCGAGCCGCCTAATACCGTAATTCATGGCGCGGACGTAGTTCGTCACTTCCCGGGCGTCTTTGCTCTGTTGTTCTTCGGCGGCAAGAACCTCGACAAGTGATGCCTGAGTGCCTTCGATCTGAGAGCTGAGCAAAGCCTCCTTCTTCACGTACATAGACACGAACAGGTCGGGGTTGGGGAGGGTTTGGGTAATGCCGTCGAGACGCCCGAGAGCACGATCCGCGCTGGAGAGCAGGCGGATCATCTCGCTGTCGTAGGCGATCGGAGGGTCTGGCGGCAAGGGGGAGGGCTGAAATGATGAATATCCCGTAAGTTGTCGCACATAGCGTCCCGCACGGTTTCCCATAGAGAATCCTTTCCTCAGGGGGAACATTATAGGCGGATAAGAAATTATCGAAAGAATACAACGCATTTCTTTCGATAATTCTCATGGCTAGCCATATAACGAAAGGAAGCTTTCGATAAGGAAGTTTCAGTGGGTGTTATCGAAAGAAGAGAGTGACTCTCTTTTGATACTCCTCACCGATAGGTGCTTTCCGAAAGTCATTCCTGTTTTGAGCGTTCTCGATCGTCATACCCTAGCGAAGCGCTTACCCAAAAGCGAGCTCCAACGGGTTCTTGCCGTGTCAGCGCACTCTGCTCAAACGCTCTTTTCCCGCCTCCCTCCCGTCGTCGGAATGTCACTCGTCGAAAACGTTTCTGTAGTTTCTGGGCCCCGAAAAACACAACTTGTTCGCTTGCAGTCGAACACGGCCCCTTGTACTATATATACCCGCTAGGAAACGTGTTAAACACAACATATTGTGTGTAATTCGGAGCAAAGGCTGTGGATATCCTGTTGAAGAATCAAAGGATCGCCCACTTCGGCGCAATGAATTCTGCAAGCAGTGAATAATGCGGAAACTCCGAATGAGGCACAGCATTTTGTGCTCTCCGCCCTGCGCAATAGCGTGGGGCGAAGTTATGCAAGGCCCACGGCATGAGGAAGGACGAAAGCACGCCATGGTAGACACCATCATCAAGCGCGACGGTCGCACGACCACATTCAACCGGGAGAAGATTGCCGGGGCGGTGGAGAAGGCGTTCCAGGCCTGCGCGGCCATGCAGGACCGCGCGGTGGCCGAGGAGATCGCCGACACCGTCGTCGCCAAGCTTGAGCAGGGCGCCATCGAGGGCATCCCCACGGTGGAGGGCGTGCAGGATCTCGTGGAGGAGACGCTCATCGAGGCGGGCTTCGTCCAGACGGCCAAGGCCTACATCCTGTACCGCGCCGAGCGCAACCGCGTGCGCGACGTCAACTCGCGCCTCATCAAGACGCTCAAGGACATCACGTTCTCCAAGGCCGCGGATTCCGACATGAAGCGCGAGAACGCCAACATCGACGCCGACACCGCCATGGGCACCATGCTCAAGTACGGCTCGGAGTCGGCCAAGCAGTTCTACGAGATGTGCGTCATCAACCCCAAGTTCGCGCGTGCCCACCGCGAGGGCGACATCCACATCCACGACATGGACTTCTACACGCTGACCACCACCTGCTGCCAGATCGAGCTGCGCAAGCTGTTCAAGGGCGGCTTCTCCACCGGCCACGGCGTGCTGCGCGAGCCCAACGACATCTCCAGCTACGCGGCCCTGGCCTGCATCGCCATCCAGTCCAACCAGAACGACCAGCACGGCGGCCAGTCGGTGTGCGATTTCGACTACGGCCTGGCCGTGGGCGTGCGCAAGACGTTCCGCCGCCTGTTCAAGAAGCACTTGGCCGAGGGCTGCGACCTGCTCACCACCATCGATGACGAGCGCGCCTTCGTCGAGGGGCTGCTCGCCCGCGTCGAGGAGCAGACGGGCGCCATCGCCAGCCTGCAGATGGACGAGGCCTTCTCCGCGGCCGTCAAGGACGCCCTGGTCAACGAGTCCGCCCAGCTGGCGGCCCAGGCGGCCGACCCCGAGGGCATGGCCATCACGCCCGAGGAGGCCGACACCATCATCGCCTACGCCGTGAAGAACGCCTCGCGCGACACCGATCGCCAGACGTTCCAGGCCATGGAGGCGCTGGTGCACAACCTCAACACCATGCACTCCCGCGCCGGCGCGCAGACGCCGTTCAGCTCGGTCAACTACGGCATGGACACCTCGCCCGAGGGCCGCATGGTCATCAAGAACATGCTGCTGGCCACCGAGGAGGGCCTGGGCTCCGGTGAGACGCCCATCTTCCCCGTGCAGATCTTCCGCGTGAAGGAAGGCGTCAACTACAACCCCGAGGATCCCAACTACGACCTGTTCAAGCTGGCCATGCACTGCTCGGCTAAGCGCCTGTTCCCCAACTTCAGCTTCCTGGACGCGCCGTTCAACGCGCAGTACTACAAGGGCACGCCTGAGACGGAGATCGCCTACATGGGCTGCCGTACGCGCGTCATGGGCAATGTGTTCGATCCCGATCGCGAGGTCACGCCCGGCCGCGGCAACCTGTCGTTCACGTCCATCAACCTGCCGCGCCTGGCCATCCGCGCCAAGGGTGACCTGGACCTGTTCTTCGACCTGCTGGACTCCAAGCTGCAGCTGGTCACGGGCCAGCTCGACGAGCGCTTCGAGATTCAGGCGCGCACGAAGGTGTACAACGCCCCGTTCCTGATGGGCCAGGGCGTGTGGATCGATTCCGAGAAGCTCAAGCCCACGGACGAGCAGCGCGAGGTGCTCAAGCACGGCACGCTCACCACCGGCTTCATCGGCCTGGCCGAGTGCCTGGTGGCGCTGACGGGCAAGCACCACGGCGAGTCCGAGGAGGCTCAGCGCCTCGGCCTGGAGATCGTCGGTCACATGCGCAGCTACTGCGATCGCATCTCGCGTGAGCGCGGCATGAACTACACGCTCATCGCCACGCCGGCCGAGGGCCTGTCCGGCCGTTTCGTGCGCGTCGACCGCGAGCGCTACGGCGTCATCCCCGGCGTCACCGACCGCGACTACTACACCAACGGCTTCCACGTGCCGGTGTACTACGACATCTCCGCGTTCGACAAGATCGCCATCGAGGCGCCGTACCACGCGCTCACCAACGGCGGCCACATCTCCTACATCGAGCTGGACGGCGACCCGACGGACAACCTGGAGGCCTTCGAGTCGGTCATCCGCTACATGAAGGACTGCGGAATGGGCTAAGGCTCGGTCAACCACCCGGTCGACCGCGACCCGGTGTGCGGCTACAACGGCATCATCGAGGACGTCTGCCCCAAGTGCGGCCGTACCGAGGCCGAGCATGACATGCCCTTCGAGCGCATCCGCCGCATCACCGGCTACCTGGTGGGCACGCTCGACCGCTTCAACGACGCCAAGCGCGCCGAGGAGCACGATCGCGTGAAGCACGACGTCACGCGCATCGAGGAGGTCGAGGAGCGCTAGGCCAACGCCTGCGTAAACGCTGCGCCCTGTCGGCCTTGCGCTGGCGGGGCGCTTCTATACTAGGGGCCAGAGCGGTCGAGCCCGCGACACGCGGGCCGCCTTGCGGTGGCATGGCGGTCGCGGGGCGGTGCGTTGCGGTGACGCGGCGGCCACGGGGCAGTGCCTGGGAGCGACGCGACGGTCGCAGGGCGGTGCGCGTGAGGCGCGCGGCGGCCGTGGGGCAGCGCGTTGCGGTGACGCGGCGGGCGCGGGGCAGCGCCCGGGAGTGGCGCGGCGGCAGCGGGGCGGTGCGCGCGAGGCGTACGGTGGTCGCGGGGCGCGCTTGGCCCCAGGATGGGCGCAAAAGGCGTCGGGTTGGTGAAATGACGCGGAAGGAACGCGACGGAATGGTGGAAGCACCTACGCATATTCGGTTGTACGGCACGGCGCCCGATTCCATCGTGGACGGCCCCGGGCTGCGCTACGCCATCTTCGTCCAGGGCTGCTCGCACGGCTGCCCCGGCTGCCATAATCCCGAGAGCCATCCCTTCGACGGCGGCACGCTCACCTCCATCGACGCGCTGATGGACGACATCCGATCCAACGGGCTCATCCACGACGTGACGCTTTCGGGAGGCGACCCGTTCGAGTGCCCTGAGGCCAGCGCCGAGGTGGCGCGCCGCCTCAAGGCCGAGGGTTACGGGCTGTGGGCCTACACCGGCTACCTCTTCGAGGACCTGCTGCGCCGCGCGGGCATGAGCCTGGACAACCATGGGACGACGGGTGACGAGGGCACGAACAGCGGCGCATGCGATCAAGGAGCGGATGCGCCTGATCGGGACGCAGATAAGACAGGCGTGGGCGACCAGAGCACAGGCGCATGCGACCAAGGAGCGCACGGCGAGGGGCCCGGTCAAGACGCAGATGGACAGGGCGTGACGGCCGACCCTCATGCTGAGGCCATCCGCTCGCTGCTCGAGACAGTGGATGTGCTGGTGGACGGCCCCTTCATCATCGGACGCAAGTCCCTCGGGCTGGAATGGCGCGGGTCGGACAACCAGCGCCTCATCGACGTGCCTGCCAGCCGCCGCTCCGGTCGGGTCATGCTGTGGCATTCCACCACGTTCACGCTGGAGAAACCCGCGAACTGGTAGAATCCCCCTCCCTCGCAGGACGTTTAGCGTCTGGTGACAGGCGCCCCGCACGTAGCGCGCGCCAGACAATACGAGTGTTTCACGTGAAACACTCGTTCGCTCTCAAAATAGGACGCCAGCATATCGGTGACAGAGGTTGTGTCCGTGGCTGCATCGATAGCGGGGTCGTCATGGCCCCGGAATGTTTCATGTGAAACATTCGTTCGCCTCAAATAACGAGGCGCGCGAGATTCTTCGC
Organism: Eggerthellaceae bacterium; assembly: GCA_022792415.1. GTDB lineage: Bacteria > Actinomycetota > Coriobacteriia > Coriobacteriales > Eggerthellaceae > Enterorhabdus. The sequence continues at coordinate 6,399 of JAAWAY010000046.1, forward strand.
GGGAAGCGCGTACCTGAGGCAGGCTTGGGCGAAAGCCGGCAATGCGCTCGCGTCTGCCGCGCCATGGAGTGTTTCACGTGAAACATTCGTTCGCGTCGGCTGGAGTTCGACTCTGCTGAGGTTCGCCTCTGCTGAGGTTCGCGTCGGCTGGGGTTCGGCTCTGCTGGGTGTCGCGGCGCGCGGATCGTCCCCGTCCGTGCTCGTTTGTTTTCGCGCGGCCCTCGCGAACCGCCTCCACGTGCGGTGGCGGCGGAGGGTTCCCGCGCCTTAACGAACCGGTGAAGATGCGGGGGAGTATCGACCCCTGCTATCGAGCGCTTACGTCGGCCCTCTTATAATGAACCTATGGAAAAACTCTACGACATGTTCGATAAGTTCGTGCGCTCCGATTGGATGACCACCGCCCTCGGCGTCGTCATCATCCTCGGCCTGACGGCGCTGCTGTCCCGCGTGGCGGTGTCCATCACGCGCAAGCTGCTCAAGAGGGGCTCGCTGCTGCCCACCAGCTCCATCTTCGTCAACGTCATCCGCGTGAGCATCTGGCTGGTCGGCATCAGCTTCATGCTCTCCAGCTGCTTCAACGTGGATGTGAGCGCCATCGTCACCGGCCTCGGCGTCGTCGGCATCGCGGTGTCGCTGGGCTTCCAGGACACCATCGCCAATCTCATCGGCGGCCTGCAGGTGAGTATCTCGCGCACGGTGGAGCCGGGCGACAACATCCAGCTGGGCGCTAGCGGCGTCAGCGGCGTCGTGCGGGATGTAACCTGGCGCTACACCACCATCGACAACCCGTCGGGCACTCGCATCGTCATCCCCAACTCGCTCATGAACACCACGGCCCTGCTGCACCTGTCGGCGCCGGAGAACGTGTCCATCCCCATCGTGGTCACCGACAGCGACCAGCGGCTCACCTCTGTCGCCCATCACATGGAGGAGGCCGCGGCCAAGGCGCTCAAGCGCGTCGACAAGCTCAAGAAGGGCCCCTCGACCTCGTTCAGCGAGATCACGGCGCAGGGGTTCAAGGGCTCGCTCTCGTTCACGCTGACGGACACGAGCAAGATCACGGCGGCCACCGACGCGGCCATCCGCGCCATCGCGCCCTATGCGCACGTGCATCCCATGGAGCAGATGATGGGCACCATCGAGCAGGAGCTGCTCGAGCATGACGGCCTGTCGAAGGACCAGGCCATCGCCACCGTGTACGCCGATCGCGCGTCGACTTTGGTGGTGCCCACCGCCGACTCCGATGTGGCGCCGCAGATGAAGGAGCTGGAGAAGCGCGAGCGTGCCACCATCGCCAAGGACGCCGGCGCGACGCCTCTCGTCCCGACCGTGCCCGCGGCCGGCGACGGCGAGAAGTCCCCGTCGACGCCCGCGAAATAACCCCGCGAAGTAGTTTTCCGCGAACTCCCTCTGAGGGGTGCGTCGCAGGGAATCACGCCGCGCACCTCTGCGAGGGGAAAATGCCGGTGCTGGCGGAGAAACGAGAAACCCCGTGCCATGAGGGCAACGGGGTTTCGTAACAGCCCTGTCCCCCGTCAGAAGGATGAACCCACCTCAGAAAGGTGGGTGCTCGCAGCTGGCTTCCTGGCTTTCGTATCAACGGATACGAATCTCCATTCCACCCGCTATCTTGAGCTCCCTCGTGCTATAACGTCGGTCCATCGCGATATGTGACGGGAACAGGACCTGGCTTTAGTATAGGCAAACTGCGTGCGGTGAAAAGCCTTGACATTGAATGTCACGAGGATGTTGAGTGAAGGCTGCCGTTGGCGCCGTCGTTGGTCGAGCGAAGGTCTGCTCCATCCGCGCAACGCGTCGCTCGCTGGCAGCGGCCGCCCGTCGTCGGCCGAGCGGGCCAACAACGCACGGGACACGCCCGCTACATGACGAGGGCCCCCGCAGGGGCCCTCGCAACGCACATCTATCAAGGAGGGGAACGCCGCCAGCCTACGCTGCGTCGCTCTGGGCCGTCGTGCCGCCCTGCGAGCCGCCCTCCGACCCGGTGCCGGATCCGCCGGTGCTGCCGCCCGATCCGCCGGCGCTGCCGGTGTCGCCGCCCGGGGTGGTGCTGGGCTGGTCGGTGCCGGTGCTGCCGCCCGGGTTGGGCGTCGTGCCGCCCTGGTTGCTGTTGTTGCCCCCGGTCGAGGTGGAAGGCTGCTCCGGCTCGGGCTTGGGCTCGGGCCCCTGGCTGATGGTGAGCGTGACCGTGGTGCCGGGCTTGGCCGGGCCGGTGACGCTCTGGCTGATGACGTTGCCGGACGCCACGCTGTCGCTGTAGTCCTTCTTCGTCTCCACCTTGAAGCCGGCGTTGGACAGCGTGTTGGTGGCGTCGGACTGGCTCTTGCCCACCACGCCGGGCACGTTGACCGTCTCGGTGCCCAGCGACAGCACGTAGGTGACGGTCGATCCCTTGTCCACCTTGCTGCCCGACGCGGGGCTCTGGCTCATGATGAGGTCCTTCTCCACCGTGTCCGAGTAGTCGGCCGGGTCGGCGGACAGCTTCAGGCCGTACTCCTCGGCGTAGCGCTTGGCCTCATCGACCGTCATCTGGTAGAAGTTGGGCACGACCACCTGCTCCGCGCCGTTGGACACGGTGATGGTGACGCGCGCCTTCTCGGCGGCCTTGGCCCCGCCGGCGGGATCCTGCTTGACGACGGTGCCTTCGGGAACGGAGTCGTCGAAGGTGTAGTCAGTGCGTACGGTGAAGCCCTCCGCCTCCAGCAGCTCGGTCGCGGCCTGCTCGGTCATGCCGGTGACGACGGGCACGTCCTTGTCCTCGGCGCCCCCGCCTCCCAGCAGGTTGAACACCACCACGGCCAGCACGATGATGGCCGCCACGGCGCCCAGCGCGATGAACAGCGGCTTCTTGGACTTGGGCGGCGGGTCGACGCGGTAGTGCGCGCCGGACAGCGCCGGGTTGGTGACGGCGCCCGCCCCGCCCACGCCGGGCATGGCCTGGGTGGCGTCCACGGGCGCCATGGGCGGCACCGCGGGGGGCACCGTGCCGATGACGCGCGTGCTGGCGCTGGTGAAGTCGGATGCGCCACCCAGGTTGACGGGCCGTCCGGCCAGGTAGTCGTTGAGGGCCAGGCGCATGTCGTTGGCCGTGGCGAAGCGGTCGGCCGGCGACTTGGCCATGGCGCACAGGATGATGTCCTCCAGCGCCGGGTCGATGTTGGGGTTGATGGCGCTGGGCGGCAGGGGCTCGTCCTGCACCTGCATGAGCGCCACGCTCACGGCATCGGGCCCGTCGAAGGGCAGCTTGCCCGTGGTGGCCTCGTACATCACCACGCCGAGCGAGTAGATGTCGCTGGCGGCGGTGAGCTCCTTGCCCTGGGCCTGCTCGGGCGAGATGTAGTGCGCGGTGCCCAGCACGGCCGACGTCTTCTGCTTGACGGAGTTCTTGGCGCGCGCGATGCCGAAGTCCATCACCTTCACGTTGCCGTCGGGCTGGACCATGATGTTCTGCGGCTTGATGTCGCGGTGCACGATGTCCTGGTTGTGGGCCACGGTGAGTGCCTGGCACACCTGCGACCCGATCTCGGCCACCTTGCGCTGGTTGATGGCGCCGCGCTGGTTGATGGCCGTCTTCAGGTCGGATCCGCGGACGAACTCCATGACGATGAAGTACGTGCCCTCGTCCTGGCCCCAGTCGTACACGTTGACGATGTAGGGGCTCTGGAGGTTGGCCGCGGCGGCGGCTTCCTGGCGGAAGCGGCGGGTGAAGTCCGCGTCGGCCGCGTACTGCGGCAGCATCACCTTGACGGCCACCACGCGTCCCAGGACGTTGTCCTGGGCCTGGTAGACCTCGGCCATGCCGCCGATGCCGATGCGATCGCGGATCTCATAGCGGCCGCTGAAGGTCCGCCCCGTCATTGAATCCTGTCCGGTCACCTTTGGACTCCTTTTAACTCACACATGCTGCGGTTCTGTTTCGTGTATGCGGTAAGGCAATCACTCTGCATTGTACTAGAGGTTCCCGCCATCCCGCTCGCCTTCGCAAAAGTCGTAAACATCCTGCCGACCGCCCTACGCCAGGCCCTGCACCTGCAGCGCCGTCTTCAGGACGCCCTGGGCCTTGGCCGCGCCCTCGCCCGACGCGCCCTTCTCGATGACCACCGCCACCACCACGCGCGGGTTGTCCGCGGGGGCCATGCCCACGAACCAGCTGTTCGTGGTGCCGTCCCCGTTCTCGGCGGTGCCCGTCTTGCCGGCCACGTCCACGCCGCTCACGCGCGCGCCCGTGCCCGTGCCGTTGGTCACGACGCCGCGCAGCACGTCGAGCACGCGGTCGGCGGTGCCCTTGCTGACGGCCTGGCTCAGCTTGGACGGCTGGGCCGTGAAGCTGCGCTGGCCGTTGGCATTGTAGATGCCCTCCACCAGGTAGGGCTGCATGATGGCCCCGTCGTTGGCCATGGCGCAGCCGGCCAGCGCCATCTCGAGCACCGTGGCCTGGGGGCCGGCGGGGCTCTCGTGCTCGCCGACGGGCTCGCCGCAGGCGGCCCAGGCCGTCTCCCACTCCGTCATCTCGGACGGCTTGGGCATGAGCGACGTGGCCAGGGGCAGATCGAACTCCACGTTCTGGTTGAACTCGAACTTCTCGGCGCTGGCCACCAGGCGATCGGCGCCGATCTCCACGCCCAGCTGGCCGAACGCCGTGTTGGCCGACACCTCGGTGGCGCGCGCCAGCGTGATCTGGCCGTAGCCGGCGTCGCCGGCGTTGGTGACGGGCGCGTTGCCGATGTCCATCTCGGCGGGCGCGTCGAACATCGTGTCCTCGGTGGCCACGCCGTTCTCCAGCGCGGTGGCCAGCGTGATCATCTTGAAGGTAGAACCGGGCGCGTAGAGCGCCTGGGTGGCGCGGTTGAACAGCACCGACGAGTCGGCCGATCCGGTGGATCCGCCCTCGGCGGCGCCGGCGATGATGCTCTCGATGTCGGCCGCGTCGTAGGTGGGGGCCGACGCCAGGGCCAGCACGGCGCCCGTCTCGGGGTCGATGACCACGCACGCGCCCACCTTGCCCTGCAGCGCGTCCTGCGCCGCCTGCTGGATCTTTGAGTTGATGGTCAGCGTCACGTCGTTGCCCGGCGCGCTGATGCCCGCCAGCGAGTTGAGGGCGTCCGTCCAGGTGGCGAAGTTCTCCTGGCCCTTGAGCGCCGTGTTGTAGGCGGCCTCGATGCCGCTCGTGCCGTACTTCTCGGACGCATAGCCCACCACGTGGGCCGCCAGCGTCCCAGCGGGGTAGACGCGCTCGTAGGCGCCGTTGTCGTTGAGGACGCTCTGAGCCAGGATGACGCCGTCGTAGGTGGATATGGTGCCGCGCTCGGTCTTGGCCTCGCGGGCCATGGTGTGGCCGTTGCCCGGCAGGTTCTGGTAGTAGTCGGCCTGGATGACCATGATGTAGGTGAGGTTGGCCACCAGCACGGCGAACAGCACCGAGAACACGATCATGGTGCCCGTCAGGCGCTTGCCCAGGGCCACGCGGCCCAGCACGCTGTTGGCCGACAGCGCCGTGGTGGCCTGCTTCATCTCCTCGCCGACGCCGGTGCCCTCGTCGCCGCAGCGCAGCAGGCAGGCCACGATGACGAAGCTGGCGATGAGCGAGCTGCCGCCCTGGCTGATGAAGGGCAGCGTGATGCCCGTCAGGGGGATGACCCGCGTGACGCCGCCCACGATGATGAACGCCTGCAGCACGATGATGGACGTGAGGCCCACCGCGATGAACGAGCTGACGTCGGACTTGGCGCGCGCCGCCGTCACCATGCCGCGGATGGCGAAGCACAGGTACAGCAGCAGCACGCCCGCCGCGCCCAGAAGGCCGATCTCCTCGGCGATGACGGGGAAGATGAAGTCGCTCTCGGCCACGGGGATGGTGGACGCGCCCATGCCGCGCCCGATGCCCGTGCCGAACAGGTCGCCGTCGGCCAGCGTGTAGAGCGTCTGCACCAGCTGCAGGCCCTTGTTCTGCGCGTCGGCGAAGGGGTCGAGCCAGATGCTCACGCGCGTCTGCACGTGGCCGAACATATGGTAGAGCGCCACGCCGGCCACCGCGGCCAGGCCCAGCGACACGGCCAGGTAGAACTTCTTGCCCGTGGCCACGTACAGCATGACCACGAACACGAAGAACAGCACGAAGGCCAGGCCGAGGTCCTTCTCGAGCACCACGACCAGAAACGCGAGCGCCCACATGATGATGAGCGGCAGCAGCGTGGGCAGCGACGGCAGGCGGAACGGGCCGACGTCCCAGGTGAACACCGACAGCATCTCGCGGTTGGACGCCAGGTAGCCGGCCAGGAAGAACACGATGAGTATCTTGGCCAGCTCGCCGGGCTGGAAGCTGAACGAGCCCACCCGCAGCCACAGCTGGCCGCCGCCCGACTCCGATCCGATGACGGGGAGAAGCGGCGAGAGCAGCAGCAGGATGCCCACCACCATCAGGGTGTACTTGTAGTTGGCCACCTTGTCGAGGTTGCGGATGAAGGCCAGGATGAGCACCATGGCCGCCACGCCGGCGTACAGCCACATGAGCTGGCGCACGGCCAGGTCGGGCACGATGCGCGTGACGAAGGCGATGCCGATGCCCGACAGCGCGAACGCGATGGGCAGGATGGCCGGGTCGGCGCCGGGTGCGAAGCGGCGCACGGCCAGGTGCGCCACGACGAAGGCGACGAAGATGCCGATGGGCACGCCCAGGGTGTTGAATGACAGCTCCTGGCCGCCGTTGACGGCCATCATGGCGAACAGCACGATGACCAGCGGCGCGGCGATGCAGAGCAGCAGCAGCTCCAGGTTGCGGCGGGTCATGGGATCAGGCCCCCTCGCCCGTGGCCGCCGCCGCGTCGTCGCCGGCCGCGGGGTCGGCGTAGTTGACGGCGCTGGCCGGGTCGCTCGCGTCGGGGGCGGCCGAGCCGTCGTCCGCGCCGGCAGCTGCCGCGGCGCCCGCGACCTCGCCGGCCTCGCGCTGGCGACGCTCCTCTATCTCGTCGCGGTAGTCCTGCACCAGCTCGCGCGCACCCTCCACGCTATCGGCCTTGATGCCGTCGGCGCGCAGGCGGTTGGCGGTGCCCGGTTGCAGGTCGTCCACCGACACGTCGGTCACCTCCACCAGCTGGGCGGTGGACAGGCCGAACACGTCGCCCTGGACGCCCTGGTAGATGGCCACCTTGCCCTCGTCGTCGGCCAGGAAGGCCGCGTTGGACGTGAACAGGTTGAACACGCCCACGGCGCCGGCCACGATGAGCGCCAGCAGCACCACGAGCATGATGGCCGTCGCCTTGGTGCGCCGGGCCATCTTGCGCTGGCGCACCTCCGCGAAGCCGGTGACGTCGGCCACCACCACGGTGACGTTGTCGTAGCCGCCGTTGGCCACGGCCTCGTTCACCAGCTGGGCCGCGCAGCGCTGCGGGTCGGCCGTGCGGTTCATGATGGCCTCGATCTGGTCGTCCTCCACCATGCCCGACAATCCGTCGGAGCACAGCAGCAGCCGGTCGCCCGTCTCGACGTTGATCTCGAACAGGTCGGGCACCGTGCGCGGGTCGCTGCCGAGCGCGCGGGTGATGACGGAGCGCTGGGGGTGCACGCGCGCCTCGGCGGGCGTGATCTGGCCCGCCTCGATGAGGTCGGCCATGAGCGAGTGGTCGCGGGTGAGCTGCTGGAGGCGCCCCTGGTGCAGCAGGTAGGCGCGCGAGTCGCCCACCTGGGCGATGACCAGGCGCTCGTTCTCGAGCAGGGCCGCGGTGCACGTGGTGCCCATGCCCTCGCGGCCCACGCCCTCGCGGGCGCCGCGGATGATGGCCAAGTTGGCCTCCTCCACCGCCTGGCCCAGGGCCTCGGCGTCGGGGTGGCGCGGGGCGCGCTCGGCGATGACGTTGACGGCGATCTCCGAGGCCACCTCGCCGGCTGCGTGGCCGCCCATGCCGTCGCACACCACGTACAGCGGCGGGGCCACCACCAGGGAGTCCTCGTTGTGCTCGCGGACGCAGCCGACGTCGGTGCGGCTGCCGAACGACGAGTTGGCCTTGCGCGACGCGCGGCTCATCACAGGTACCTCACGCGGATGGCCACGTCGCCGATGGTGACGACGTCCTTGTTGCGCAGCGCCGTGGGCTCGGTGATGAGGCGCCCGTTGACGTAGGTGCCGTTGGTGGAGCCCAGGTCCTCGACGAACAGGTTCTGGCCCATCAGCTGGAACCGCGCGTGGCGCCCCGACACGAAGCCCGCGCCGATGACGATGTCAGCCCCCGGCGAGCGGCCCACGATGACGGGGCCGTGGACGGCGATGGACACGCCGCGCAGCTCCTTGGGGCCCTTCTCCACCGAGAGGTTCCACGTGTGCTCGGTCTTGCGCTGGCCGCGCACCAGGCCGATGCCCGTGCGCATGATGGCGAACAGGAAGAGGTAGAGCAGCGCCACGAACAGCAGGCGCGCTATGAGCAGAACGACGTCGATCACGGGAGGGTCCTTCTCGAGGCTTTCTTCGACGGGCGGCCGGGCGCTAGATCAGCTGGAACTCGACGCTCGTGGTGCCGAGGGTGAGGCGGTCGGCATCCTGCAGCGGCGCCGACTTGATCTGGCGGCCGTTCACGAAGGTGCCATTGGTGGAGCCCAGGTCGGAGATGACCCAGGCGCCGCTCGCGTCGCGGCGGATCTCGGCATGCTGGCGCGACACGTTGATGTCGGGAATGACGATGTCGTTGCGCGACTCGCGACCGATGATCATGACGCGCCCGTCCAGCGGGAAGGCGCGGTCGTTGGTGATGTCGTAGAGGTAGGCCTGCTTCTGGGGCTGGCTCGCCGCGCCGTCCTGGGCGCCGAACACCATGGTCTGGGGTGCCTCGCCGTAGTCGTCGGCCGGGTTGTCGTAGTAGCCGTCCTCGCCGAATGCCTGGTCGTAGGTGGCGTCGCCACCGTAGGCGTCGCGCTCATCGTAGCCGTAGGGGTCGCGCGCCGGGGCCGCGCCGCGGGGGGCGCCGGCGGGCGCGCGGTAGCCCGCACCGCGCCCGTTGGGGGCCACGGCCAGACCGTAGCGCTCCATCTCCTCCTGGCGCAGCTGCGCGACGAGGGGAGCGGCCACCATCTCGGCGATGACCTCGAACTTTCCGTGGCGCAGGTCGTCGTCGACGATGAAGCGCACCAGGGGCTGGCCGTCCATGATGAGGCCGTGCTCGCTCGCCTTGGCGGCCAGGTACGTCTCGGTCTCGCCCGCCAGGGTGGGGTAGTAGCCGAACAGGCGCTCGTCGTCATCGGCGTTCACGAGCACCGTGTAGAGGGTGGGGGCGTACTGCTTGCCGGCGCCGACCATCTTCTCGCGGCGCATCTGCTTCTCGGCCTTCTTGGCAATCTGCACGGGGGACAGCGGCGTGCCCGACATGCGGTCGGCGGCACCCTCCACGGTGTCCTCCATCTTGCCCTCGACCTTTGAAAAGAAGCCCATGGGTACTCCTTGAACTCGCGGTTCGCCTTGAACCTGAACACAGTAAGGGTTCATCTTGCCATAAACGCTGAGTGCCCGGCTGGTTCTTTACGCAACTAACAGAATGCTGTAACCCGATGGCGCGCCGCGGGCGCTCGGCCAAGCCCGACCCCGGCCAAGCCCAAGTCTGCGGCTTCTCTCGCACTCTTATATAGTCAGACGGCCCGGGAGCTGTTTTCCGCCGAGGCGCGCCAACAGGGATTTCCCGTGAAGGTATCGACGTGTTTCGGCTGCTCACGGTACAATCGCCCTGAACTGCGCCGCCTGCGGGCGCGTCGCTGTGCAAACGCCGCCAAAACGAGAGACGAGGGCCGTCATGAGAAGGGAAGCGATCGCCGCGCTGACGTCGCGCCGCCGGGATGCGGCCGCCCCGCGCGCCTGCATCGCTGCCTGCTCCGATGTTGCCCCTGTCCCCGCCTTCGCCCGCGTTCTCGCCGCCTTCGTGGCGCTCGCCCTGGCCGCGCTGCTGACCGTCGCAGCGCCGCTTGCCTCTGCGTCCTCGCTCGCTTCCGCCGCGCCCGGCCCCGCCCTCGCGTGGGCCGCCCCCGCCTCTGACGAGGCGGCTCCCTACTGGATATCAGTCACCTACACCGGCGACGGCACGGCCGAGGCGTCCGCCCGCGTCGAGCCCGACGACTCCCACACCGTGCACTGGCGCGCCAACGCCGGCGCCGAGGTGGTGGCCGTGGTAGTGGACGGCGAGGTCCGCGACGACCTGGCGGGACAGACCTCGGGATCGGTCAGCTTCTCGGGCATCACGGCCGACCACTCCGTCGAGGTGGCCTTCACGCCGCTGGGCGAGGGCCCCCAGTTCTCCGTCAGCACCACCATCGAGGGCGGCCCCGGCTGGATCAGCGGCGCGGGTGCCGTGCCGCGGGGCGACAGCCGCGTGGTGTCGTGGCAGGCCGATGAGGGCTGGAAGGTAGCCGCCGTCCTGGTGGACGGCACGGCGCGCAGCGACCTGGTGGCCGTCCGCTCCACCATCTTCCAGAACATCGCCGCCAACCACAGCATCGAGGTGGTGGTGGCGCCTGACGAGTCCGCGTCGGCGTCGAGCGCGTCCACCACGGACGACGGCGAGGCCACGCTGTTCGCCCAGCGCAAGGCCGTGTCGCCGACGAGCCCCTTCGAGGAGCCCGCCGAGGGCGCGCCCCGCCTGGTGTATGACCTGGTCAGCTTGGTACACGCCGGTGGGATGGCGTCGCTTGTGGTGGGCGTGGTGCTGTTCGCCGCGCTGGTGGCGGGCGCGCACGTGCTGTCCGATCGGCGCCGCTACTACGAGGAGGACCTGCGCGAGGCCCAGGAGGCCGCGGAGGCCGAGCGCGCCGAGCGGGCGGCCGAGGCCGACGCCTACCTGGCCGGCTACTACGACGCCTACCTGGCCGCCTACGGCGAGGACGACCCGGCGGACGAGGACGCTCCCGGCGCGTGACAGAGTGCGTGACAGAGGGTCACATCAAACGTCACGTGTTGGCGTGACGTTTGATGTGACCCTCTGTCACGTGCCGCGCACCCGCGGAAACGGCTTGTCATCATCCCTGCGCTGACCTGCGCGCTTCGCTTTTCCCACGGTAGCATGGAGGGACGCGGGGCCCGCGCCTCGCGGCGCCGTCGGGGCCGCCAGCCCCCGGCGCTCAGGCGAAGGGAGGCCTCATGCCCACGTTCCGGGAGTTCATGCGCGTCGCGCAGATCAGCGCCAAGGACCACACGTCCACGACTCGCATGGGCGAGATCCTGGCCATCATGCGCAAGTACCACGTCACGCGCGGGCTCACTCCCGAGAAGGCCGTGGAGGTGCTGGAGGCGCTCGGCCCCACCTACGTGAAGATCGGCCAGCTGGCGTCCAGCCGCTCCGACCTGCTGCCGGTGGCCTACTGCAACGCCCTCGCGCAGCTGCACGCCAACGTGCTGCCGCTGCCGTTCTCCCAGATAGCCGCCTGCATCGACGAGGCCTACGGCGCGCCGTGGACCACGGTGTTCGCCTCCATCGACGAAAAGCCCCTCGGGTCGGCGTCCATCGCCCAGGTGCACCGGGCCGTGCTGCTGGACGGCAGCGTGGTGGCCGTGAAGGTGCGCCGCCCCGGCGTGGCCGAGCAGATGGCCGAGGACATCACGCTCATGAAGCACCTGCTGGCCGTGGCCGAGCTGGCCTCCGAGTCGCACGAGGCCATCATGCTCAGCCTGGACAACGCGCTGGAGGAGCTGGAGCGCACCACCGCCAACGAGGTGGACTTCACCGTCGAGCTGGGCAACCTCGTGCGGTTCCACGACGAGATAGCCGACCAGCAAGGCGTCACGTCCCCGCTTCCCTACCCGAAGTACTCCACCGACTCGGTGCTGGTGATGGAATACGTGGAGGGCACGCGCATCGACGACGTCAAGGCCCTGCGTGCCCAGGGCGATGACGTGCAGAAGCTGGCCGAGAGGCTGGTGCAGAGCTACGTGACCCAGGTGCTCGACGACGGGTTCTTCCACGCCGACCCGCACCCCGGCAACATCCTGGTGCGCGACGGCGACATCGTGTGGATCGACCTGGGCATGACCGGCAGCCTCACGTCCAGCCAGCGCGTGCTGGTGGGGCAGATGTTCCGCGCGGTGGTGACGGGCAACGCCTACAACTTGAAGGAGGCGGTGCTGGGCCTGTCGGTGGTGCACGGCGACGTGGACCACGGGGCGCTGCTGGCCAAGATGAGCGTGCTTCTGGAAGAGTACGGCAACGCGGACCTGAAGGACATCAACATGGGCGCGCTGTTCGAGGAGATCGTCGAGATCCTGCGCACCCAGAACCTCATCATGGTGCCGTCGGTTACCATGCTGGCGCGCGGCGTCGTCACCATCGAGGGCGTCATGACCACCATCGCCCCCGACGCCAACGTGATGAAGATCATATCCACCCACGTCATCAAGCAGGCGCTCACCCTGCGCCATCTGGAGGGGCGGGCCGTCGAGCTCATGACGGCCACGGCGGAGTCGGCCGAGGCGCTGACGAAGCTGCCGCGCCAGGTGTCCAACACGCTGGACATGCTCGACCGCGGCGAGGTGTCGGTGGTGGGCGACCTGAAGGTGCCGGTGAACGCCCTGGCCACGCTGTACGCCGTCTGCGGGCGGCTGTCCATGGCGCTCATATCGGCGGGGCTGTTCATCGGATCGTCCATCCTGTGCACCACCGACATGCAGCCCAAGCTGCTGGAGGTGCCGCTGCTGGGCGCGCTGGGGTACCTGGGCGCGTTCGTCCTGGGCGTGTACGTGATCTACCGCACGCTGCTGAGCCGCCACCAGATGAGAAACGACGAGGAGCTGAGATGACGACCCCCTTGTTCGAGCAGGTGCACGCCGATCCCGACGTGTTCCAGCTGAAGGTTCCCTTCCCCAACGTGGTGACCACCGAGACCAACGTCTACGTGGTGCGCGACGGCGACGACGTGCTGGTGGTGGACGCCGGCGCCCCCACCGAGGGCGCGGGGCTGTACTTCGGCGCGGCGCTGGAGCAGCTGGGCGTCGACCCGGCGCGGGCGCGCTACTTCCTCACGCACCTGCACTACGACCACGCGGGGCTCGTGGGCGGCTTCGTCCCCGACGAGGCCGTCGTCTACCTGGGGCGCGGCGAGCTGCCGGCCGCCCGGGCCGACTTCGGCGAGCGCAGCGCCCGTTACTCGAGCGCGCGGTTCGTCGAGGAGGGGCTCACCGCCGAGGAGGCGGCCCGCGCCCACGCGCCGCTGCACGTGTCGATGCCCATCGACGTGGACGCGCGCCCGGTCGTGGTGGTGGACGAGGGCGACGAGGTGGCCGTGGGGCGCTATCGGTTCCGGGTGGTGAACGTGCCCGGCCACACGCGCGGGCACGTGGCGCTGCTCCACCCCGAGTCGGGTATCTGCTTCACGGGCGACCACGTGCTGTTCATCATCTCGCCTGGGCTGTCACTGTTCGTGGACGGGGGCGACGCGCTGAGCGCGTACCTGGACAGCCTGGACAAGGTGGCGGCGCTGGGCTGCTCGCGGCTGTTCATCTCGCATGGCGAGAACCGGCTGGACTTCGCCGAGCGCATCGAGGCCCTCAAGGCCCACCATGCCAAGCGCTGCGACGCGATGGCCGCCGTGGTCGAGCAGGCAGCCGCGCGCGGCGAGGAGCCCACGGGGGCCGACGTCATCCGGGCCATCGGCTGGCGCATCCCCTTCGCCACCATCGACGAGTGCGAGCCGCTGCAGCAGTGGAGCATCTACACGCTGGGCATCGTGCTGCTCGACCACCTGGTGGCCGAGGGGCGCCTGGCGCGGCGGGCCGACGAGGCGGACGTCCACCGCTACCGGCCGGCGGGCGCGGGCACGGCGCGCGAAAACGGGTAAGAGGGCGCGCCGACGGCGCGCAGAGGCATCGAGCAAGGAGGCAGTCATGCATCAGAAGGTTCTGGTTCCCTACGACAAGTCCGAACCGGCGCGCCATGCGCTCGCCCAGGCCATCGACCTGATGGCCGGCGTCCCCGACGGGCAGATCACCGTGCTGAACGTGGTGGACTGGCACGACTTCAACGCCGAGACGTTCAAGATCGCGTCGCGCATGTCCGGCGTGATGGGCGACTCCCTGGACATGAGCGCCATCGCCGACGTCAACGCCGAGGCGGCCAAGGAGGCGGCCGACCGCATATCCGACGACATCGCCGACCTGGTGGGCGACGCGGGCGGCGTGTCGGTGGCCATCGTCAACGGGTCGCCCCACGACGCCATCACCGCCTACTGCGACGAGGGCGGCTTCGACGCCATCGTCATGGGCCACCGCGGGCTGGGCACCATGCGCGGGATGCTGGGCAGCGTGTGCTACTCGGTGCTGCACAAGACGAGCAAGCCCGTGCTGATCGTGAAGTAGCGCGCGGCTTTTTAGGACCCGATGCGCGGCCGGGGCGCCCTCCAGAGGGAAGGGCGCCCCGGCCGTTTCGCGCTTTGGCGTAGGGGGGGCTAGTTGATCCCCATCTCCGCCTTCATGCGGGCCAACTCGTCGTCGACGGCGGCGGTGGACCCGGCCTGCTCGTACTTCTTCTCCAGCTCGGCCGCGGGATCGGCGGGCTTGGCGCTCAGCTCGGCCTTGGCGTTGGCGCGGTCGAGCATCTCGTCGGCCTTGGCCTCCATGCGGCTGAAGGCGCTGATGGCCTCGGCGGCGCTGTCGCCGGCGGCGGTGAGGTCGTTCACCTTGTCCTGCGTCTTGGCCACGGCCACCTTGGCCTTGATGGCCTGGCGGCGGCCCTGCAGCGTCTCGATGTCGGACACCAGCTTGTCGTGCATCTGGCGCATCTTGGACGCGTTGTCCTGGGCGGCGGCGTAGGCGATCTTCAGGCCCTCGTTGTGCGCCTCGAGCTGCTGCTTCTTGGCCAGGAACGTGCGGGCGTCGCCCTCGTTGCCGGCCTCGAGCGCCTTGCGGGCCAGGCCGTCGTAGCGGTCGATCTCGGCCTGGTTGTCGTCGACGGCGCGCTTGCAACGCGCCTCCTCGGCCATGACGCCGGCCGTGGCCTCGCGCACCTCGGCCAGGCTCTCGGTGAGCTCGCGCAGATACTGGTCGACCATCTTCTCGGGGTCCTCCGCCTTGTCGAGGAGGTCGTTGATGTTCGCCTTGACGATGGAGGTGAATCGATCGAGGATTCCGCTCATAGGTTGTGCTCCTGTCTGGCCCGCAGGCCGGTCGGTTTCCCGCGCGCGGGCGCGGCTTGCTGATGAAGGGGCGCGCCTAGGCGTCGGGCCCCTTGTCGCTGGGGGTGGGCGCGACCTCGTACTTGGAGGCGGCGGCGTCGAGCGCAGGGTCGCCGAACGTGCCGTCCGGGCCCGGCGCGGCTGCTGCCGGCGCGCTGGGGGCAGAGGCTGCCTCGTACTTGGAGGCCAGGTCCTCGGTGGCCGTGTCGCCGAACTTCTCGAGCGGCGTGTTGAGGATCTGCTCCATGCGCTGCGACTCGCGTTCGCGCTGGTCGCGGTGGCGCTTGATGACGACAGCGACGATGACCGCCACCGCGACCAGCGCCACGCAGACCGCCACGGGCACCACGGGCGATGGCGTCACCGTCATGATGCGCTCGCCGGTGTCGGCGAAGGCCTTGGAGAAGATCTGCTCCTCGGACAGGCTCGTGTCGTTGTAGTAGCGGTCGAGATAGTCGGCCAGCACGGCCACGGCCTCGCTGTCCATGATGGTCTTGGCCTGCGAGCCCACGGCGTAGCCCGCCGTGAACGACCCGCTGCCGTCATCGCAGAACACCAGCAGGAAGTGCGCCTCGTCGTCGAAGAGCTCGTTGTAGAGCTGGTCGGCGTACTGCGCCAGCTGGTCGGACGAGCGTGACGTGCCGTTGGGCAGGATGTACACGTAGGGCCACACGCCGGTCTCGTCGTGGAACTGGCTCAGGCCGTCTTCCAGCACGCGGGGCGTGCGCACCCAGTCGCCGTCGGCGTCGGTGTAGTAGGGCGTGACGAGGGCCGCGTCCTGGGGCAGCGCCTCGCGCTCCACCGACGAGCGCGTGATCTCGCCCGACGAGCAGCCGCCGCCGAAGGCCGCGAAGATGAGCAGCGCCAGCGCGATGACGGCGACGATGATGAACGCCGTGCCGCAGCCGGACTTGCCGGCTTGGCCCGCCGCCCCCTGCGCGGGGACGGGGCCCGTGGGCGAGCCGGGGCCGCCGGGGCCGGCGGTTGCGTAGCGCGGGTCGGTGTCGGGCGTGGCGTAGGGCGATTGCGGGGTGCCGGGCTGCACGGGCGCGCCGCCCGAGCCGCCCACGTTGATGCGCGGTGCGAAGATGGTGGGGAACCCGCCGAGGAAGCCGCCGCCCAGGCCGCCGAACCCGCCGCGGTAGGGCGAGCCGCCGCGCGAGCCGCCGGTGTAGCTGCGGCCGCCGCCGCGGTTGCCGCCGGAGAACCCGCCGGTCGACCGGCTGCCTCCGGAGAAGCCCCCGCTGAAGCCCCCGCCCCCGCTGCGACCCCCGCCGCCTGAACGTCCCATGGGCGCTCCTTCCTGATGAGGCGGCCTGGTGCCGCCGGATGTGTGCCGTCTGGCGGGCGCGCGGGCCGGTCGTGCGAGCGGGCTTCCCGTGCGCCTGGTTGTCGGGCCGCGCGGCCCGGACATGCTCGCCGTCCATTATGGGGTGTGAAGGTCAGCGCATACGGTCGTGGCGCGCACTTGATGCGAAACCGATATGTTTCCGGATGGGGGGAGGGGCGCGGCGTAAGGTCGTGGCGGGCGAGAGGGTCCTTTGGTTTTCATCGGCGTTTTATCCAATTCTGCCGCGCTGACAACAAGCGTGCGCCATCTTCTTCCTCAGCTAGATTAGGCATGTCGCGTTTTCCCAGGTCAATGACGTGGCGAGCAGTTGAGCCCCCTTCGATCTTCTGAGAGAGGGTGGATTTGAGTCCGAAGAGCGCCTTAATTTGTTGTCCGCGCCCCGAAATTGGATAAAACGCCGCCGATCGAGAGATGGCGGGCATTGCTGGGACGGGCTGGAAGCGGGATGATTTGGTGGGGGGGGGTGGCGATGTGCGGCGGTACGTCCTCCGCCGATGTGTCCTGCGCAGGATTGATTGCGACGGAGGCGCGAAATGCAAGCCGGTTCTCAAGCCGGGGTAGTAGCGGGGGTGGGAAGTCGGCCCGGTGGCGATTCGCAGACGATCGGCACGCCTAAGACACAAAGACCATTGAAAACAAAACAGGCCAGCAAGCGAAAATACCTGCTGACCTGCGCAAACTCTGGAGCCAACGAGCGGACTCGAACCGCTGACCTGCGCATTACGAGTGCGCTGCTCTACCAACTGAGCCACGTTGGCGTGGTGCTTCTTGCGAAGCGAACACGTAGTATAGCGAATCGGCCCGCGACGCGCAAGGCGCCGAATCGCGAACCTGCGCCCGGGTGCGGCCGCACCGCGGTCCTGCGCGTGGGGCGGTCGCACTGCGGCTCCGCTCCCGGCGCCCGTCCCGCGCCCCCGCTCGCAGTCCCGCGCCTACCCAGCTACCCCGCCGGGAACCGCACCACCAGGTACAGCGCCGCCACCGCCACGCTCAGCAGCATGAGCGGGAACCCGACGCGAAGGTACTGGGCGAACGTGATGTTGTGGCCGTTTTGGCGGCTGATGTCGGCCAGCACCACGTTGGCGCTCGCCCCGATGATGGTGCCGTTGCCACCCAGGCACGCGCCCAGCGACACGGCCCACCACAGCGGGGTGACATCCATGCCCGACGCTCCCATGGCCAGCAGGATGGGGATCATCGTGGCCACGAACGGGATGTTGTCCAAAAAGCTGGACACCAGCGCCGACCCCACCAGCAGCACGAGCATGGTGAGGAACACGTGCCCGCCGGTCAGCCCGATGAGGGCGTTGGCCAGAAGGTCGATGACGCCCGTCTCGGTCAGGGCGCCCACGATGACGAACAGCCCCAGGAAGAACGTGAGCGTCACCCATTCCACCTGCGACAGCGCGTACTCGATGCCGCGCCCCGACACCAGCAGGATGACGCCCGCCGCCGCCAGCGCCACCACGCTCGACTCCAGGTTGAGCGTGCCGTGCAGCATGAACCCGGCCACCACCAGCGCCGTCATGATCGCGCTCACGACGAGCAGCCGGCGGTCCTTGATGTAGTCGGCCGGGTCGAGCGCCATGATGGCGTCCAGCGCCTCGGGCTCCACGGCCATGCGGCGCCCGTACAGGAGGTAGAACGCCGCCAGCATCACGGCCAGGATGAGCACGACGGCCGGCGCGTCGTTCAGGATGAAGTCGAGGAACGTGAACCCTGCCGCCGACCCGATCATGATGTTGGGCGGGTCGCCGATGAGCGTGGCGGTGCCGCCGATGTTGGAGGCCATGATCTCGGTGAGGAAGAACGGCACGGGATCGACGTCCAGCAGCCGGCAGAGGGTAAGCGTCATCGGTCCCACCAGCAGCACCGTGGTGACGTTGTCCAGGAAGGCGGACAGCGTGGCCGTCAGCAGCACGAGCAGCAGCATGACGCGCCACGGGTCGCCCTTGGCCAGGCGCGCGCACGCCACCGCCAGGAACTCGAACACGCCCGACAGCTTGACCACGGCCACGAACATCATCATGCCCATGAGCACGCCGAGCGTGTTGAAGTCCACGTGGGTGAGGGCCTGCTCGAACGTAACGATGTGCAGCCCCAGCAGCACAACCGCGCCCACCAGCGCCACGAGCGCGCGGTTGACCTTGTCGGACATGATGAGGCCCAGTGCCACGACGAACACGGCGATGGAGATGATCTGGCTTGCGTCCATGGGGCCTCCTGGCGTCTGCGCAGGCGCCGTCTGGTGATTGGGTGATTCTAGTATGGGCCCTGGGCCTGCCGTTATACTGAACGGTCAATGAGATGAAAACGAAGGGGAGGCTCCCCTGAGCGCGCCTCGGCCCATCCCCCGCGTCCCGCCCTCGCCGGGCGCCACGGGGGGTCGGGCGTCCGAGGCGACGCGCGCCTCGCCGCCATCGCCGCGGCCGGAGCCTTCCCGCGACCCGGGCGCGCCGCGCCCCGAGAGCAGAGGACGTTCCATGGGTGTGCAGCTGGTAGTGGCTAAGACGGTGGGCAACGCGCTGTCGTGGGGCCTGCGCAACGTGGCGCACCGGCCGGGCGGCACGCTGCCGGGCAAGGTGGGCCTACGCATTGACCCGCGGCTCATCGCCGACCTGCGTGGCAAGGTGCGCGAGGGCAGCGTCGTGGTGGTGGGCACCAACGGCAAGACGTCGGTGACCAACCTCATCGCGGACGCGTTCGAGGCCGCCGGTCGCACGGTCATCTGCAACCGCACCGGCGCCAACATGGGGCCCGGCGTGGCGTCGGCCCTGCTGCAGGCCAAGCCGGCCGAGTGGGGCGTGTTCGAGAGCGACGAGCTGTGGCTGGCCCGTACACTGCCGCAGCTGCAGGCCGACTACGTGGTGCTGCTCAACCTGTTCCGCGACCAGCTGGACCGCTGCGGCGAGATCAGCCGCATCCAGGACAGCATCGCCGCGGCCCTGGCGTCGTCGCCGCGCACGACGCTGGTGTACAACGCCGACGACCCGCTGTGCGAGGCCATCGCGCGCCGCGTCCCCAACGACACGCGTCCCTTCGGCGTGGCCGAGGACCTGGGCCTGGCCCAGAACACGGTGGCCGACGCCCAGATGTGCCAGGGGTGCTCGGGCATGGTGTCGTACCGTTACCGCCAGTACGGCCAGCTGGGCGACTACTACTGCGAGGCCTGCGGCTTCGCGCGCCCGGCGCTGGCGTTCGCCGCCACCGACGTGTCCATCGGGGCCGACGGCACCGCGCTGACGGTGACCGACGCTGCCTCGGGTCGCGCCGACCGGCTGCACGCGGCCCAGGGCACGCCCTACCTGGTGTACAACCTGCTGGCGGCCGACGCCGTCATGCAGCTGACGGGGGTGGACGGCGCCGTGTTCCAGCGGGCGGTGGACGCGTTCGACCCGCGCAACGGGCGCCTGCAGGCCTACGAGCTGGGCGGACGGCGCGTGCTGCTCAACCTGGCCAAGAACCCCACGGGCTTCAACCAGAACCTCAAGATCATCGAGCAGGACGCCGGGCCCAAGGCCGTGGCGTTCTTCATCAACGACAAGGTGGCCGACGGCCACGACATATCCTGGATCTGGGACATCGACTTCGAGGAGCTGGCGGGCCACGACCGCACGGTGGTGTTCGCGGGGGGCATCCGCGCGCACGACCTGCAGGTGCGCCTGAAGTACGCCGGCATCGACGCGCGCCTCATCGACGGCGTGGAGGACGTGTTCGCGGTGCTGCCGGCGCTGGCGGCCGACGGCGCGCTGCCGCAGGACGCGGCGGTGTACGCCATCGCCAACTACACGGCGCTGCCGCCCGTGCACGACGCGCTCGACCGCCTGGCGGCCCAGGGCCTGCCCGCGGCGGCCCGGGGCGCGACCGAGGCGGCTGGCGAGGCTCTCGCGAGCGCCGCCGGTCCCGAGGCGTCCGACGGGGTCATGGCGCCTGCCGGCGCGACCGGCGCCGACGCTGCCGCGGACGAGGACGGCGCTGGTGCCGCCGCGGGCGAGGCCCTTGCCGCGCAGCCGCCGGTCGTCATCGCGCATCTGTTCCCCGACCTGCTCAACCTGTACGGTGACGGCGGCAACGTGCGCGTGCTGGAGCGCCGCCTGGCGTGGCGCGGCATCCCGGTGGAGGTGCGCGCCGTCCACCACGGCGAGTCCGTCGACCTGGGCCAGGTGGACCTGGTGTTCATGGGCGGCGGCCCCGACCGCGAGCAGAAGCTGGCGAGCGAGGAACTGCTGGCCATGCGCGATGACCTGGCCGCCTATGTGGCCGACGACGGCCCGCTTCTGGCCATCTGCGGCGGCTACCAGATCCTCGGCCGCCAGTGGCTGTGGGGTGATGAGCTGGTGGAGGGCTTGGGCATCGTGGGCCTGGAGACGCGCCGCCCCGGCACGTCGGCCGACCGCCTCACCGACAACCTGGTGATGACGTCGCCCCTGGCGTCGCACCCCGTCGTGGGATACGAGAACCACGCCGGGCGCACGTACCTTGACGAGGGCGTGGAGCCGTTCGGCACCGTCGTGTCCAAGGCCGGGCACGGCAACAACGACGAGTCCCGCGCCGACGGCGTGCGGTACCGCAACGTGGTGGGCACCTACTCGCATGGCCCGCTGCTGTCGAAGAACCCCGAGGTGGCGGACTGGCTGCTCGCCCGCGCGCTCGAGCGCCGCGCTGCGCGGCTGGCCGCGGCCGGCGAGGGCGATGCGGCTAGTCAGCCGGCTGTCGATGGGCGTGCGTCTGTGCCGGCCGGCGCCGGAGTCGGCGTGCTCGCCCCGCTCGACGACGCGGTGGAGCTGGCGGCCAACCGCTGGATGGCGCAGCGCCTGGGCGTCGACGCCGAGGGGTAGCCAGGGCGCGTCCCGCGTCCTTGTGATGGCGACGGTGCCTCGCGTCTGACGTCCCGCGTCCCGGCGGTGCCTCTCGTCCGCCCGCGGGCCCGTGGTGAACTTGTGGAGCAGTTGGCGATGTCCTGTGGCTTTTGCATGGGATGGCCAGCCCGTTTGTTGCCAAGAAAGCAGCGGTCGGGTGAAAATAGCGCTCTATGAAGTACTACGTTGCCCTCTGCCATAGCGCTCGGGATACAAGAAACGGAGTCTCGCACCATGGCTAAATCGTACAACCGGAACTCCTACGGGTCAGGCGCCCGGTCGGGCGGCTCTCGCGCGCGCTATTCCACGTCCAGCTTCTCGCCGGTGGGATCGCACATGAAGTCGGCCCGCGCCCACTCGCGGCAGCGCGCCGATGACGCCGGGGCCCGTGCGGCGGCCTATGACGACAACCCCTATTCCCGTGGCGCCCATGATGCGGGCAACCCCTATTCCCGCGGGGCCCACAACGAGGCCTACTCCGTGGGCAAGGCGAAGAAGCGCAAGCGCCGCAAGATAGCGCTCGTGTCGCTCATCGTGGTGCTGGTGCTGGTCCTGGGCGGGGCGGGGGCGGCGTTCGCGTACGTCAGCAACATCCAGTCCAACATGCAGAAGAACGTCGATCCGGAGATGCTCAAGATCCTGGACAGCTCCACGCCGCCGGGCGATCCGTTCTACATGGTGCTCATGGGCACGGACGGCTCGGCCGAGCGCGACCAGTCCGCCGAGTACGCGGGCGACCAGTACCGCACCGACAGCCTCATGCTGCTGCGCATCGACCCCAAGCAGAAGAAGGTCACGTGCGTGTCCCTCATGCGCGACACGAAGATCGACATGGGAAAGAACGGCATCCAGAAGCTCAACGCGGCCCATGCCATCGGCGGCGCGCCGCTGACGGTGCAGACGGTGTCGCAGCTGGCCGGCGTCCCCATCACGCATTACGCTGAGATCAACTTCGACGGCTTCAAGGACATCGTCGACGCGCTCGGCGGCATCGAGGTGGACGTGCCCGTGAAGATCTCCGACCCGCGCGCCGGGTACCTGGAGGCCGGGCTGCAGACGCTCGATGGCGACGGCGCCCTCACGCTGTGCCGCTCGCGCCACACTTACGACGAGCTGGGCGACGGCGACGGCTACCGCGCGGCCAACCAGCGCATGGTGGTGAGCGCCATCGGCAAGAAGATCCTCAACAGCGACGTGGCCACCATGGCGGCCACCATCGAGGCGCTCTCCAAGTACGTCACCACCGACATGAGCGTGATGGACATCATCAACCTGGCCAACAACCTGCGCGGCATGAACATGGAGACCGACTTCTACAGCGCGGTCGAGCCCACCACGTCGGAGTACAGCAACGACATCTGGTGGGAGATCCTGGACAAGGCCGAGTGGAAGAAGATGATGGACCGCATCAACCAGGGCCTGCCGCCCACGACCGAGGACGTGGTGGACGAGGCCACGGGCATCGTCATCGCCAACGCCGGCGGCGGCGCGCTGTCGAGCGACGAGAGCAACACGGCCCGGTCGCGCGCCAAGCGGTCGGGCACCGTGTCGGTGCGCAACGGCTGCGGCGTGGCCGGCGTGGGCGCCGAGGCGGCCGAGGCCATCACCGAGCTGGGCTACAAGACCGAGGCCGGCAACGCCAACCACAACGACTACGCCGAGACGGTGGTGGTGTACGGCGACGACGACCAGAAGGAAGACGCGCAGGAGATCGCCGACCTGCTGGGCAAGGGGCGCATCGTCAAGAACAACAACGAGTACATCTACAGCAGCGACTTCCTGGTGGTCATCGGGAAGGACTGGGTGTCGTAGCGCCGCGGGCGCGATGACGGCCCGGTGAGCGGGCAGAGGTGATTCGCGGGGGCGCCGAGGGGCGCCCCCGCTGCGTGGAGGGAGCCGGCATGAAGATAACGATCGTGGCCGTGGGCAAGCTGAAGGAGCGGTTCTGGGCGGACGCCTGCACCGAGTACCTGAAGCGCCTGCAGCCGTACGCGCGCGTGACGGTGTCCGAGGTGGCTGACGTCGACCCGGCCCGTGCCGGCGGCGTGGACGCGGCCCGCGCCAAGGAGGGCGCGGCCATCCTGGCGGCGCTGCCCGCGTCGGCGCACGTGGTGCTCATGGCCATCGAGGGCAAGCAGCGCTCGAGCGAGGACGTGTCGCGCCACCTGGACGAGCTGGCCCTGAGCGGGCGCAGCGACCTGGCCTTCGTCATCGGCGGCAGCGACGGCGTGGACGCGGCCGTGCGCGCCCGGGCCGATGAGACGCTGTCGTTCGGGCCCATCACGCTGCCCCACAACCTGGCGCGGGTGGTGCTGCTGGAGCAGCTGTACCGGGCGTTCAAGATCTCGCGCGGCGAGCCGTACCATAAGTAGGAAGGCGAACGGGGATGCGCGGGCTATAATCAGGCCCGACCGACGGAAAGGATGGCCCATGCGCCTCATATCGTGGAACGTCAACGGCCTGCGCGCCGTGCTCAAGAAGGACTTCCAGGACACGTTCGACCAGTTCGACGCCGACGTGTTCGCCCTGCAGGAGACCAAGCTGCAGCCCGGTCAGGTGGATCTGGAGCTGCCCGGCTACCACCAGTTCTGGAGCTACGCCGAGAAGAAGGGCTATTCCGGCACGGCGGTGTTCTGCAAGGAGCGCCCGCGCCAGGTGCTCCACGGGCTGGGGGACGAGTACCTCGATGCCGAGGGGCGCATCGTGGCGGCCGAGTTCGAGGACTTCTGGTTCGTGGACGTGTACACGCCCAACGCCCAGGACCAGCTTGCACGCATCGACCACCGCATGCAGTGGGACGACGCGTTCCGCGACTTCTGCAAGGGGCTGGAAGAGGGCGTGCTGCCCGCCGGCGTGCCCGTGGAGCGGGACGGCGACGAGGGCTACGGCGTGGGGCATGCGGCTGCCGACCTGCCGCGTACCGCGCCCGGTGAGATGGCCGACCCCAAGCCCGTGGTGATGTGCGGCGACTTCAACGTGGCGCACCAGGAGATCGACCTGAAGAACCCAGGCCCCAACCGCGGCAACGCCGGCTTCTCGGACGAGGAGCGCGGCCAGTTCACGAAGCTGGTGGAGGCCGGGTTCACCGACACGTTCCGGCTGCTGCACCCCGACGTGATCGGCGCGTACTCGTGGTGGAGCTACCGCTTCAAGGCGCGGCAGAACAACGCGGGATGGCGCATCGACTACTTCCTGGTGAGCGACGCGCTGCGCGATCGCGTGGAGGGCGCCTCCATCTACAGCGAGGTCTTCGGCAGCGACCACTGCCCCGTGGGCCTGGAGCTCGACCTGGCGTGAGGGACGCGTGGCCCCTGCCGCGTGCCCGCATGGTAAGATGGGCGCCGTTCGTTTGACCGAAGGAGCGTGGCAGTGGATACGAGCAAGATCGAAGAGGGCGTGCGCCTCATCCTGGAGGGCATCGGGGAGGATCCCGACCGCGAGGGGCTGCTGGAGACCCCGGCGCGCGTGGCCCGCATGTATGAGGAGATCTTCGCCGGCATGGCCGAGGACCCGTCGCGCCACTTCCAGGTCACCTTCGACGAGCACCACGACGGCATGGTGCTCGTGCGCGACATCCCGTTCTACTCCATGTGCGAGCACCACCTGGTGCCGTTCTTCGGGCACGCCCACGTGGCCTACATCCCGGGCGAGGACGGGCGCGTGTGCGGGCTGTCCAAGCTGGCGCGCCTGGTGGATGCGTTCGCCAAGCGCCCCCAGGTGCAGGAGCGCCTGACCACGCAGGTGGCCGACACGCTCGTGGCCGAGCTGAACCCCCAGGGCGTCATCGTGGTGATGGAGGCCGAGCACATGTGCATGTCCATGCGCGGCGTGCGCAAGCCCGGGTCGAAGACCGTCACCAGCGTCATGCGCGGCGTGTTCGAGAACGCCGCCACGCGCGCCGAGGCGATGTCGCTCATCTTGCGCTCCTAGCCCGCTGGCCGTTGGCGCGAGCGGGGCCACGCCGTCGCTGCCGGCGGTCGTGGCGCCCCGCCTCTCCCGGTGCGTCCGGGCTAGCTCACGTGCTCCTGGTAGTAGGCGCGGAAACGGGCGATGTCCTTCTCGTAGATGACGAGGTCGGCCTTGGGCTCCTCCAGGTAGAACGGCAGGTCGCGCAGGGCCGGGTGCACGGTCATCGCGGCCAGGGCGTCGAAGCCGATCTGGCCCTCGCCGATGCGCGCGTGGCGGTCGGCGTCTGAGCCGAGCGCCTCCTTGATGTCGTTGAGGTGCACGGCCTTCAGCTTGTCCAAGCCGATGACCTGGTCGAACTTCTGCAGCACGTCGTCGAGGTCGTTCTTCACGTCATAGCCGGCCGCGTAGGCCGCCGAGGCGTCCAGCAGCACGCCCACTGGGTACGCCGCGTCGATGCCGCCCAGGATGGCGGCCAGCGACTCGAACGTCGAGCCGATCTGCGTCCCCTCGCCGGGCATGGTGGCCAGCAGCACCGGCACGTCGTGGTGAGCCTGCAGCACGTGGTTGAACGTGGCGGCGGCGTTGGCCTCACCCTGTCCGGCGGGAAGGTCGCCGACCGAGCCGGGGCGCACGAGGTAGCGCGATCCGGGCATGAGCTCCAGGCGCGCCAGGTCCTCCAGCATCACCATGCGCGCGAAGTCCTGCTTGGCCTGGTCGGCCTCGCCCGGGTCGACGTCGTAGGGAGCATAGCCCAGGAAGTCGGTGACGGGGTGGTCAGCGACGTAGGCGTTGAAGGCATCGATGTCCTTCTGATCGAGGGCGCGCTGGGCGCCTCCGCGCGGGTTGCGCGTGAAGTACTGGAACGTGGTGCCGTTGATGGAGACGGTCTCCTCCGCCATGCGGAGGTAGCCGTAGTGCGTGGAGAGGTGGCTGCCGATGGTGAGCATGCCGGCTCCTTTCGCGAACGGGGGCTGATGGGCGTGGGCGGCGCGTCCGATGCGGCGCGGAGTGCCAGGGGCACGGGGCCGGACGGGCGGGGGCCGCGGCGCGCGGGCGCGCGGCAGGGCCGCCAGGGCCCATGCTAGCCACCGGGGCGGGGCGGCGGTTCTCGGCGGCAGCAGGTGTGACGATTTCGTTGCGCGGCCTTCATCGCCAGGTGACCGACGGGGGCGGGGGCGTGGCGCGCGGGGTGGCTCGCCGGCCCGCTGGCACGCCGGGCGCGGGCACCGCCGTGGCGCGGGGCGCATGCGCTAGAATAGGCCGCACCGTCAACCCCGCCGCGCCCCGCGGCGCGACCCAAGGAGACTCCCATGAAGTGTGTCATCTCGGTACTCGGCAAGGACCGCAGCGGCATCGTCGCCGCCGTCGCCACGGCGCTGGCGGAATGCGACGCCAACATCGACGACATCAGCCAGACCATCCTGGGGGAGGGCGAGATCTTCTCCATGACCATGCTCACCACGCTCGCCCCGGAGGTGTGCGACTTCAACACCGTCCAGGAGAGGCTGGAGAAGGTGGGCGAGGACCTGGGTGTGCAGATCATCATCCAGCGCGAGGACGTTTTCCAGATGATGTACAAGATCTAGAACGCGAGGTACGCGAAGCGCGGGCGCCCGCCGGCTGGCGGGCGTTCGTGCGTATGGGGGGTCACGCCTGGAGGTGTCGCGCCCGGCCCGGCCGCGCCACCTGGTGGGCGTTCGTTCGTGGGGGAGTGCCGCGCCCGCCCGGCTGCGCCATTCGACGGCCGTTCGGCAACTTCTCGGGAACACGGGTAAAGAAGCTAGGCAACCACCCACATATTGTGCTAGGATGGCCGAACCTCAACAAGATGTGGTGTCTCACAGGAGCGCCCGCTTGCAGGGGAAACGAACCGAAAACGCAGTGAGGAACAGGAGTTACCATGGCTGATACGATGCTGGTCGACGGCGTGAAGGTGCAGGTCAACTACGCGCACGAGGACGATGCCCCCATCACCGACCCCGAGGTGCAGGCCTACATCCAGCGCGCCTACGACAAGTACCCGCATGGCAAGCTGGAGTCGCTCACGCTGGACGTGGACGGCGAGGACGTCGGCATCCACTACGGCCTGGCTCCCGAGAAGTTCGACCGCATCCGCCGCATCACCGGCTACCTGGTGGGCACGCTCGACCGCTTCAACGACGCCAAGCGCGCCGAGGAGCATGACCGCGTGAAGCACGAGGTGGGCTGCTGCTAACGCGCCCGCGCGGCATACTGCGAAACAAGAGGAGGCCCTCCGAGAGGAGGGCCTCCTTGCGTATGCCTGACTACTCCGCGGGGGTGAAGGTGGGCATGGCCGGCTCGGGGAGCTCGGCGGCGCAGTGGGGGCAGCGCGTGGCGCCCTCGCGCACCTCTTCCAGGCAGAAGGGGCAGGCAGGGGCCTTCTCCTCGACCTCGACGCCGTCCTTGGTGCGGATCTTGGACCCGGTGTCCTTCATCTTGTTGAACGCCTTGACGATGAGGAACACCACCCACGCCACGATGAGGAAGTTGATGATGGCGCTGATGAACGCCCCGAAGTCGATGCCGTTCTCCGTGCCGGGGACGGGGATGGTGAGCCCGGCCACCTCGGTGCCGTTGCCGCCGGTGATGAGCTTGATGAACGGGTTGATGATGTCGCTGGTGAGCGACGTGACGATGGCGGTGAACGCCGCGCCGATGATGACGCCGACGGCCATATCCATCACGTTGCCGCGGTTGATGAATTCCCTGAACTCGCTGATGATCTTCATGGGGGCTCCTTTGGTGGTCGGGGCGCGGACGGGCAGCGCAGGGCGGGGTGCCGAAGCGTCGGGTGTCGCGCCTGGCGCCCCCGGCTTCTGACACCCCGCCGTGTGGTTGGGATGCAGTATAGGGGCCGTGCTAGAATGCTCGTCATGCTGTCGCGCTTTTGATGCTTAGCTGATTACTTCGAATTCTCCGAGGTGGCCATGACCAGGATCTACTCGTACTCCGTGCCGGTGGACGCGGACATCGTCGACGCGTTCTGCCTGATGCAGAAGGGGTTCACCGACCAGTTCGCGTACTACGCGAAGGAGCGCCCCGCGCGCTACCTGGGGCTGGGGCGCTGCGTGGCGCTGCCGTCGCTCGAGGACGTCGACTACGACTACGAGGGGCCGGCCGCCGAGCCCTCGGTGTTCTTCTCGTTCAACCGGTTCGACGCGGACAACCCCGCGCCGGCCGACGAGCTGTTCAGCTCGTTCCCGCAGCTGCGGTTCATGCTGCCCGAGATCGTGCTCATCGAGAACGAGCGCGGCCGGTTTCTGCAGGTGAACTCCCTGGGCCCGGTGTACCCCGGGCGCGTCGAGCGGTTCCTGCGGCTGTGCGCGCAGGCGCCCGTCCGCACGCGCGTGAGCATTCCCTTCACCCTGGAGGACGACTCGCGCGAGGACTGGCGCCGTGCCATGGGCCAGGCCGCCGAGGCCATCGAGGCGGGGCGCGTGGAGAAGGTGGTGCTGTCCCGGCGCAAGAAGCTGGTGGCCGCGCACCCGTTCTCGTCGAAGGACCTGCTGGTCAACCTCATCGACGGCGACGCGCGCGGCACGGTCATCCTGTACCGCTACGCCGACGTGTTCTTCTGCGGGTGCACGCCCGAGCTGCTCGTTCGCAAGCAGGGACGCCGCGTGGAGAGCATGTGCCTGGCGGGCACCTGCCCGGCCGGCGCCGACGAGGCCGAGCGCGAGGCGCTGGCGGCCGCCCTCATGGCCGACCCCAAGAACCGCTACGAGCACGACTGCGTGGTGAGGTTCGTCCGCGGGGTGTTCGAGCGCGTGTGCTACGACGTGGACGTGCCCGCCGAGCCGCAGATCATGGCGCTCGCGCACGTGCAGCACCTGCACACGCCGGCCAGCGCCCAGGTGCTGGAGGGCGTCGACCTGTGGGACCTGGTGGGCGACCTGCACCCCACGCCGGCGACGGCGGGGCTGCCCGTGGGCGAGGCCACCATGCTCCTGCGCGCCATCGAGCCGTACAACCGCGGTTTCTACGTGGGCGCGGCGGGCTTCGTGAACAGCGAGGGCGACGGCGAGTTCTCCGTGGCGCTGCGTACCGGCGTGTTCGACGGTGAGATCGGCTGGGTGTACGCGGGGTGCGGCGTCGTGGGCGCCAGCGACGCGGACGCGGAGTTCGACGAGATCGATTTGAAGCTGAAGACGGTGCTCTCGGCCTTCGACGGGGCGTAGGGCGCGGCGCGGGTGTTTCCCGTGAAACATCTGTACGCGTATTCTCCGTGAGAGGCGCGGGCGCCGAGATGACGAGGGAGGCGGCATGACGAACGATGACCTGACGCACGGGCAGCGCACGGCGCGCTACCTGGGGGCGTTCTTCGACGAGCTGGTGCGCTGCGGCGTGCGCGACGTGGTGGTGAGCCCCGGGTCGCGATCGACCGGGCTGGCGATGACGGCGTTCGAGCTGAGCTGCCGTCGGCCTGACGACCTGCGCGTCCACGTGGACGTGGATGAGCGCGGCGCCGGGTTTCTGGCGCTGGGCCTGGCCAAGGCGAGCGGGCGTCCCGCGGCGCTCGTGTGCACGTCGGGGACGGCCCCGGCCAACTACTACCCGGCGGTGATGGAGGCCCAGACGTCCCGCGTGCCGCTGGTGGTGCTGTCGGCCGACCGACCCGTGATGCTGCTGGGGCTGGGAGCCCCGCAGACGTCCGACCAGGTGAAGATGTTCGGCGATGCGGTGCGGCTGTTCCGGCAGATGCCGGAGCCGGACGGATCGTCGACGGCCGTGGCCTTCGCGCGGCAGGCGGCTCGCGAGGCGTGCGTGGCCGCGCTGGGCGGCGGAGGCGTGCCGGACGCGCGCCGCGGGGCGGCGCTCGGTGCCGGGTCGGGCGCGGATGCAGGCGAGGCCGGTGTCGCGGGGGGCTCGTCGGGAGCGTCGGTTGCCGGCGTCGCTGGCGGGGACGCCGTGGTGGCGTCGCGCGGCTGCGCCCAGGGGTGCGCGCCCGTGCAGCTGAACTTCCCCCTGCCCGAGCCGCTGAAGCCCGACTTCGCGGTGGACGACCTGTTCGAGGCCGGCCGCAGCCCGCTGGGCGACGCGCCGCTGGCCGGGGCGTCGGCGGTCCCGGACGCGGGGGCCGTGGACGCTGTCATGCGTCTCATCGCGCAGGGCGACGTGGCCGTGCTGGCCGGCGAGGGCACCTGCGAGACGCTGGCCGAGGCGCGCGAGGTGGCGCGCTGGGCCGCGCGCTGGCAGCTACCGCTGCTGGCTGACCCGCTTTCGGGACTGCGATCGGTCGACGCCGCCTGCGTCATCGACAGCTACGACAACCTGTTCGCACGAGACGACTGCCCGCTGCCGCGCGCGATCATCCGCTTCGGGCGCTGGCCGCTGTCGAAGCGCGCCACGACCACGCTGGCGGTTGCGCGGCCCCTGCAGGTGGTGGTGGACGGCGCCGAGACGCGCGACTTCAACCTGATGACCGACCTGTACGTGCCCTGTGAGCCGCTCGATCTGGTGCGCGCCATGGAGGCGCGTGCTGGCGCGGCGGCGGCTGCGGGGGCCGCGGGGGAGCCGGCGGTGTCGGCGGGCGCGGCTGGCGCGTCAGTTGAGGGCGCGGTGGGCGCGGCGGGCGCGACGTGGGATGCCGCGGGCGCTTCGGATGTGCCGGCGGGCGAAGCGCAGGTCGGTATCGCGGGGGCGTCGGCGCAGGGAGCCTTCCTGGAGAGGTGGGTGGCGCTCAACGACGCGGAGCGGCCGCGCATCGAGGCGGCGCGCCAGGCGGGGGACGAGTTCGAGGGCGCGTACCTGAGCGCCCTGCTCGAGCTGGTACCCGCCGAGTCGCTGCTGTTCTCGGCCAACTCGCTGACGGTGCGCGCGCTCGACACGTTCCTGCTGAAGCCGGCCGCCGGGTCGGGTGATCGCCCGCTGGCCGTGCTGGCCAACCGCGGGCAGAACGGCATCGACGGCGTGACGTCGACGGCCATCGGCGCTGCCTGGGCCTATCCGCAGGCCACGTTCGTGACCGGCGACCTGACGTTCCTGCACGACCTGAACGCCCTGCACCTGCAGCGTGAGCTGCTGCACGCGCGTCCGCGCCCAGACGGGACGGTGCCCTCGCTCACCATCGTGCTGCTGAACAACAACGGCGGCGGACTGTTCGACATGCTGCCCCAGCAGTCGGCGGATCCGTACTTCGAGCGCCTGTTCCTCGTGCCCCACGACGCGCGCTTCGGCCCGGCGGCCGAGGCTTTCGGCGTGCCGTATCGCCGGGTGAATCGGGTGGATGACCTGGTGGCGGCCTATGGCGGGCTGGCGGGCACGCCGGGACTCAGCCTCATCGAGGTGGACGTGCCGCTCGACGGTGTGCGGGCCCGTTACGCGCCCTACCAGGGGTAGGCGGGCGAATGGAGCGCACGGAGGCGGCGGCGGGTGGACGACCCGAGGCGGCTGGCCGCGGCGGGCAGCCTGAGGAGGGGAGACGCGGCGGGCGACCGCTTCTGCTGCTGCACGGGTTCGGGCAGAGTGCGCGCACGTGGGACGAGGTTGCTCGGCTGATCGGGTGCGATGCGAATGACGGTGCGGGTGTCGTGGCGGCTGTGGACGCGGAGTCGTGCCGTGCGCCGAGGGACGCGGGTGCGGGGTCGGGTGGCTGCGCGCGCGTTGTTTCGGACGCAAATGACGCGGGGCGCGGGGTCGCGCGCGCGGGGCGCGTCTACGCCATCGACTGGCCCGGGTTCGGCGCGCGACGCGGCGATCGTGATCCGGAGCTGTTCTCGCTGGAGGCGCTGTGCGACCTGACGGCCTGCGCCGTGCGTGCGATCGTGGCGCGTGAGGGCGTGGCGCCGGTGGTGGTCGGGTACTCCATGGGCGGCCGCGTGGCGCTGGAGGCGCTCGTGCGCGGATGCATCGCGTGGGAAGGCGAACGAGTGTTTCACGTGAAACACTCGGAAGAGGGCGGTTGCTGCGAGACGGGTGTCGCGTCCGAGGACGACCGTCTTGCGTCTGGAGGCGTCACACCCTACGGGGCGCCCTCGGCGGTGGGACGGGTTGCGTCCGGAGACGCTGCGCTCGATGACGGCCATCCTGCGTCCGGCGTAGTCGTGCTCGAGGGCGACCGCCTTGCGCTCGACGGTGCCGCGCCCGGAGGCGTCGCGCTCGATGACGACCGTCTTGCGGCAGGCGGTCCTGCGCCCATCGCCGGCCTCGTGTTGGAGAGCGCGGGGCTGGGGCCTCGTGATGAGGAGGCGCGGGCGGCGCTCGCGACGCGCAACGCGACGTGGGCGGACGACGCCCGAAGCCGCGGGACAGAGTCCTTCATGGCGGAGTGGGCGGCGTTGCCGCTGTTCGCCAGCCAGCGCGAACTGCCCGCCGGCGTGCGAGACGCGTTGGCGGGGGAGCGCGCCGCGAATGACGCGGAGGCCCTGGCGTTGGCGCTGGAGGGGTCGGGGGCGCACCGGCAGTCCTGCGAGGCAGCGTCGCTGGCGGTGTTGGCGGCTGCGGCGGCGGACGGCCTGCCCGTGTTGTACGTGGCCGGGGACTTGGACGGCCGGTACCGCGAGGTGGCGGGGCGCGTGGGCGCGGCGTTGACCTGCGACGCGGGCGGCGAGAGCGACGTGGGCGTGGCCTGCGGAGACGGCGGCGAGAGCAACGCAGGCGCGACCTGCGATGCGGACGGCGAGAGTGGCGCGCGATCGACTTGCGACGCACGGCCGGAATTCGGAGTGGGCGGCGATGGCGATACGGCTGTGGATGACGAGGGCGACGTGCGACCGACTTGTGGCGCAGGCGACACAAGTAGCGCACGGCCGACCTGCGGCGTTGTTGTCGTCCCGCGTGCGGGGCACAACGTGCATCTCGAGCAGCCCGAGACTTTCGCGCGCGTCCTGCGGAGCTTTCTCTGCGGCCTGCCGGGGGATGACCCTGCGTTCTGAGGGGAAGCGCGGGCGCGGGGTGCCGTCGGACGGCCCGTCGGACGACACGTCGGGTGGCGAATTCTAGCCAATTTCGGGGCGCGGACAACGGAATTTCGGCCTTTGAAGGGGCCACGGCTCTGGTGTGCGGAGCAACCTCAGCACTATCCCTCCCTGAGAATGAATCTGACCAGCCGCGACGATGGACGGCGATCGAGGCGCCCAACAGAGGTCAGGGGACGCTGTCGTCCGCGCCCCGAAATTGGCTAGAAATCCGCATTAAAGGTACCGCGACGCGGACAGCCCTCGCCGAGTGCCCGCCTTCACCCCCCCCCACGCCCGCGCCTTCCCCCGTTCCCGCCCCGCACCTTCCCGTGCCCTTGCGGAGTGCCCGCCCTCGCCCCCCTCGCAAAGCGCCCCCATCCACCTTCCCCGCGGCCGCTTTCTCCGCACGCCCTCGCCCCCCTCGCCAAGCGCCTCACCCCACCTTCCCGGAGGCCGCTCCCGCCTTGCGTCCACGCGCCTCCGCCGCCCCTTGCGCAGACTCCAAGAAATTGCCCGCAAAATGCCCCTGCGCGGTTTCTTCGGGACACAAAGCGCGGTACTATATAGCCATCAAGCCACAAGGTGTGGTATTCAGCCATTCCTCGCCGCACAACCTGTCGCGCGTGGGATGGTTTTTTGCGGTACGAGGCACGGTGCCTGGCCGGTCGCGCGGGACCCGGGTCCCGGGGCACGGCCGCGGGCGTGAAGGGAGTTTCATGGGCGACATCGACTGGCAGCCAGGTAAGCCCTATCGGGAGATCATCTACGAGACCTGCGACGGAGTCGCCAAGATCACCATCAACCGGCCGGAGCGCCGCAACGCCTTCACCCCCCTCACCGTCAACGAGATGTACGACGCCTTCACGGTGGCGCGCGACGACGCGTCCATCGGCGTCATCATCCTCACGGGCGCCAACCACGGCGGCCGCCACGAGGACGAGGCGTTCTGCTCGGGCGGCGACCAGAAGATCCGCGGCAACGGCGGCTACGTGGGCGAGGATTCCATCCCGCGCCTCAACGTGCTCGACCTGCAGCGCCTCATCCGCGTGGTGCCCAAGCCGGTCATCGCCATGGTCAACGGCTACGCTATCGGGGGCGGGCATGTCCTGCACATCCTATGCGACCTCACCATCGCCGCCGACACGGCCAAGTTCGGCCAGACGGGACCGCGCGTGGGCAGCTTCGACGCCGGCTACGGCGCCGGCTACCTGGCCGCGTGCGTGGGGCAGAAGAAGGCTCGCGAGATTTGGTACCTCTGCCGCCAGTACACCGCCGCCGAGGCCGAGGCCATGGGCATGGTGAACAAGGTGGTCCCCTTCGACGAGCTGGAGGCCGAGTGCATGGCCTGGGCGCGCGAGATGCTGGCCATGAGCCCCACGGCGCTGCGCTTCATGAAGGCATCGTTCAACGCGGCCACCGACGGGCTGGCGGGCATCCAGCAGCTGGCCGGCGACGCGACGCTGCTGTACTACACCACCGACGAGGCCAAGGAGGGCCGCGACGCGTTCAAGGAGAAGCGCGCGCCCGACTTCGAGCAGTTCCCCAAGTTCCCCTGATAGTCCTCGCCGATGATCGACGTCTTCGAAAGCACTGCGCGCACCTATCCCGATAAGGTCTTCCTCACCTTCGTCGCCAAGGGCGGAGGCGAGGTCAGCTACACCTATCGGCAGGCGCGGCTGCTGGCGGCGGCGTTGGCGCGGCGACTTATGGACAAGGGTGTGCGCCGCGGCGACTACGTGTCGGTGGACCTGCCCAACTGCCCCGAGTACGTGTTTTTGGCGCTGGCGGCGGCCTACGGGTCGTTCTCGCTGGTGTGCCTGAACCACCGCCTGACGGCCACGGAGAAACTCACGCGCTTGCTGGAGCTGGAGCGCGAGGGGCTGCGCGTGGCGTGCCGCGTGGACGAGGCGCGGGCCCGGCGGCTCATGGACTACGCCGGCGCGCTGCTGGAGGGCGGCGCGGAGGAGGCGGCGGCCGTGGACGACGAGGACGCCCCGGCCGGGATGCCCGTGCCGGCGCGCGTCGCGTCCGCGGGCGGGGCCGGCCTGGGGTCGGGCCCCATCGCGATGGCGTCCGCCCGGCGGCGCCCGCGCAGCGGCCCCATCATGGGCGCGCGCCAGGACGCCATCGAGGACACCGTCCACTTCGCCGAGCGCGAGGCGCACCTGTTCGACGACAAGCGCAGCGCCCTCATCATGTTCACGTCGGGCACCACGGGTAAGCCCAAGGTGGTCGACCTGACGTGGAGCCAGCTGGAGGGCGCGGCGAGCGCGTCGAACCGCGTGCTGAGCCAGCCGGGCACGGGGATGTGGCAGGCCGTCCTGCCGCTGTTCCACATCGGCGGGTTCCAGGTGATGGTACGCAGCGTGCTCAACCGCACGCCCCTGCGCCTGTACGAGCACTTCGACGCCGCCCGCGTGCTGCGCGACCGCGAGAGCCGCCGCGTGACGCACCTGTCGGTGGTGGACAAGATGCTCCAGGACCTGCTGGCGGCCGACACCCGCGGCCTTCTGGCGGGCTATCAGTGCATCCTGCTGGGCGGCGGCCCCCTGAACGGGCGCACCGTGGAGCGGGCCCTGGCAGCCGGCGCGCGGGTGTACGCGAGCTACGGCATGACCGAGACGTCCAGCCAGATAGCCAACACGCTGGTCACACCCGATTTCACCGGCGGTCTCAAGCTGCTGCCCGGCTACTCGGCGCGCATCGTCGACCCGGACGAGGCCGGCTTCGGCCGCCTGGCCGTGCGCGGCCCCGGGGTGTTCTCGGGCTACCTGAACGCGCGCGGCGCCTTCACCGTGGACGGCTACTTCCTCACGGGCGACACCGCGGCCCTCTACGACGGAGCCATCTACGTGCGCGAGCGCACCGACGACATGTTCGTGTCGGGGGGCGAGAACGTCTACCCCGTCGAGATCGCCGATGCGCTGCGGGCGCAGGCCGGGGTGGGGGACGCTTACGTGTTCGGCGTGCCCGACGCCAGCTGGGGCCGGCGTCCCGTGGCGATGGTGGAGCGCGTGGGAAAGAGCGGGTTCGTCAAGGGCGTGTCGGGGGCCATCCCCGCCGTCAAGGCCGACATCGCCGCCGGGTGGGAGCGGACCGGGCACGAGCACGCCGAGGACGATGGCGCGCAGGGCGGGACGCGGCCTCCCGTGTCGTCCGCCAGCCTGCGGCGCGGCTTGGCCGGGCGGTTGTCGCGCATCTACCAGCCCAAGCACATCTGCGTGGTGGACGAGCTGCCGCGCACCGCGCTGGGAAAGGTGGACCGCGCCGCCGCCGAGACGCTGTACGCCCAGCGGCTGGAGGTGCGCCGTGTGGTGCTCAACCATGTGCGCCTGCCGTTCAAGACGCCCTTCCGCACGGCGAAGGCAACGCTCACGCACCGCGACCTCATCATCGTGGAGGTGGTGGATCACGCCGGGCGCGTGGGCCTGGGGGAGTGCACGTCGTTCTCGACCGACTGGTACCTGCCCGAGACGCTGGGCCAGGACGCGCGCGTCCTGCAGCGCACGCTCATCCCGGCGGTGCTGGACGAGGCGTTTCTGCACCCGCGCGACGTGGCCGACGCCTTCTCGGCGCTGCCGGAGGCCGTGGCGCACCCCATGGCCAGCTCGGCGCTGGAGATGGCCCTGTGGGACCTGTACGGCAAGGTGGAGGGCAAGCCGCTGTGGCAGCTGCTGGGCGAGGAGCGCGACCGCCTGGCGGGCGGGCGCATCCACGGGCCGCGCACGGCGCTCGTGTCGGGCGGGATGGCCCAGGTGGCGGCCGGGGCCGTCGTGGGGTTGGGCACCCCGGAGGAGACGGTGGCGGCGGTGCGCTCCTGCGTGGAGGCCGGCTACTGCCGCGTGAAGATCAAGGTGTCGCCCGGCCAGGGCCTGCCCTGCGTCCGCGCCGTCCGCGAGGCATACCCCGACCTCATCATCACGCTGGACGCCAACCAGAGCTTCACCGCGCGCGACGTGGAGGAGCTGCGCGCCTACGACGGGCTGGGCATCGGCTGGATCGAGGAGCCGCTGACGGTCGACCGCGCGCTGGGCGGCTGCGAGCGCTCGTTCAGGCGCCTGGCCAGCCTCCAGCGCACCATGGCCACGCCCCTGTGCCTGGACGAGTCGTTCGTCAACGGCGCCGAGGCCCTGCAGGCGCTCACCCATCCCGAGCTGCGCTGCCTCGTCGTGAAGATCGGCAAGTTCGGCGGCATCCAGCGCGCGCTCGAGTTCGTCTGCCGCGCCCAGGCGATGGGCCGCGAGGTGTGGATGGGCGGCATGTACGACACGGGCATCTCGCGTCGGGCCCACGCGGCGTTCCAGACGCTGCCCGGCATCATCATGCCCGGTGACATCGGCGGCACGGGCCGCTACTTCCCCACGGACGTGACGACGCCCGCCTACGGCGTCGACCGCGGGCACATCACGCTCAACACCGGCGGGTTCGACGCGGGCATCGGCTGCGCGCTCGACCGCGACGCCCTGGCCAAGGTGCTCGTGAAGCGCGTGGTGTTCGGGGCGTAGCGCCCCGCCTTTCACATCGGCAACGGCGGGCTGACAACCGGGCGGAGCGCGGGCCGCCCACGCTGACCCCTCCTATCATGGATGCAACCACCCTCGCCCCCTGGCGCGGCCCGTGGCGCAGCGCGCGGCGGCCCGGTGCCGGGCGTGGCGCGCAGCCGATAGAGAGGAACCCGCCATGAGCACCACCTCCCCTGCTCCCGCATCCTCAGCCCCCGCGTCGGCGCCGACCGCCGGGTCATCGGGCCTGAGCACCTCGGCCGTCGACAACCCTAACGGCCTGGGCCTGTTCCGCCTGGTGACCACCGTCATCACGCTCATCGTGGGCGGCGGCGTGTTCACGCTGGCCGGCGACCAGGCTGCCGGCGGCGCCTCGGGCGCGGCCATCCTCACGGCGTGGTCCATCTCGGGCGTGGGCGTGCTGTGCCTGGTCATGACGTTCTACGCGCTGTCCCGCGTCAAGCCGGACATGCGCGGCGGCATCTACTCCTACGCGTCGGCCGGCTTCGGCGACTTCCTGGGCTTCACGAGCGCGTGGGGCTACTGGATCAGCGCGCTTCTGTGCACCGTGAGCTTCTCGGCTCTGCTGTTCGGGGCGCTCGCGTACTTCTTCCCGGTGTTCGGGCACGGCACCGACCTGCCCTCCGTCATCGCCGCATCGGCCCTCATCTGGTTCTACGCGTGGCTCGTGAGCCGTGGCATCACCGAGGTGTCGGCCATCAACGCCATCATCACCGTGTCGAAGATCGTGCCCATCTTCGTGGCCATCATCGCCATCATCTTCGCGCAGAAGTTCGACCCGGCCATCTTCTGGGCCAACCTGCACACGGGCGCCGACCCCTCGCTCACGTTCTCTGACCAGGTGAAGTCGGCCATGATGGTCACCATCTGGGTGTTCGTGGGCATCGAGGGCGCCGTGGCCATCTCGGGCCGCGCCAAGCGCAGCCACGACGTGGGGCGCGCTACCATCATCGCCTTCGTGTGCGTGCTGTCCATCTACCTGATGGTGTCGGTGCTGTCCATGGGCGTCATGCCGCTGTCCGAACTGGCCGGGCTGGAGAACCCGGCGCTCGCCGGCGTCATGGAGCACGCCGTGGGGCCGTGGGGCGCGTTCCTCATCAACTTCGGCGTAGCCCTGTCGCTCATCGGCGCCATGCTGGGCTACACGGTGCTGGCCAGCGAGTCGCCCTACGAGGCGGCCGAGGGCGGCGTGTTCATCAAGCAGTTCGCCAAGGTGAATAAGAACGGCGCGCCGGTGGTGACGCTGGTGGTGACCAACCTCATCATTGAGGCGTTCCTCATCTCCATGCTGTTCTCCGACGAGTCGTACCAGTTCTTCTACACGCTGTCCGCCGGCATGATCCTTTTGCCGTACCTGCTGTCGGCGGCGTACTTCGCCAAGCTGACGTTCACGGAGAAGGGCCTGTTCGCGAAGTACCTGAACGCGCCGCTGTGGGTGTGGCGCGTCATGGGCATCGTGGGCGTGGTGTACAGCTTCTTCCTGGCGTATGCGTCGGGCGCTGTGGGGCTGACGCTCATGAGCCTGCTGTACCTACCGGGCATCCCCGTCTACATCTGGGGCAAGCGCCAGCGCGGCGAGCGGTTCCTGGAGAGCTGGGTGGACAAGGCCGTGGTGGCGCTCATCGTGGTGGCCTCGGCCGTGTCGCTGTACCTGCTGGTGACGGGCGCGGTGGCGCTGTAGCGGCGGCCCGGCGCCAGCCCTACTCCTTGGCCGCCGTGGCGCCCACCTCGCACACCTCGTCGCCGTCGGCGTCCGGGCCGCAGTACACGGCCTCGTCGGGGCGGTGGTCCAGGTAGGCCTGCATGGAGTACTGCGTGATGTCGCTGCGGTTGATGATGCCCACGATGACGTCGCCCTCCATGACCGGCACCTTCTTCAGGTGGTTCTCGGCCAGCACGCGGCACACCTCGGGCAGCGTGGAGTGGATGCCCACGCCGATGGAGCGGCGCGCGCCGATCTCGGTGACGGGCATGGCCATGAGCTCCTCCAGGCGCTCATCGTAGTCGCGGTCGTCGTAGGCGGAGTTCATGATCATGACGATGGGGTCGATGACCTGGCCGCCGCGCGGGGTGAGGCGCTTGAGGATGTCGCCGTCGGACACGAAGCCCACCGGCCGGCCCTCGGCGTCCACGATGGGGCAGGCGCTGATGTTCTTCTCGACGAACAGGCGCATGGCGTCAGCCACGGTGGCCGTGGTGGCCAGCGCGTACACGTCGGTCTTCATGATGGACTCCAGCAGCGAGCGGCGCTCGCCGGTGCGGTCCTCGCTGGCCTGGTCGGCGGGGCGGTCCTTCACCAGCAGAATGGCGAGCACGGCGCCGATGAGGCACAGGCCCGCGCACACGGCGAAGGCCACGTTGATGCCCAGCAGCTGCGCGTCGGCCCAGGCCATCGACTGCTGCGCGGTGTTGGTGACCAGCGACGACACGGAGATGATGACGGCGGTGCCCAGCGAGCCGGCCACCTGGCGCAGCGTGTTGTTGACGGACGTGCCGTGGTTCATCACCTTGTTGTCCAGGGCGTTCATGCCCCAGGTGGTGATGGGCATGTTCACGAGCGCCATGGAGAACATGCGCACGGTGTAGAGCACGGCCAGGAACCAGATGGGCGTGTTGAGGGTGAGCATGGCGAAGCCCAGCGTGGTGACGGTGAGCAGCACCATGCCGGTGACGCCCAGCTTGCGGGGGCCGTGCTTGTCGAACAGCTTGCCGGCGACGGGGTTCATGATGCCCATGAGGATGGCGCCGGGCATGAGCACGAGACCCGACATGGTGGCCGAGTACCCCAGCAGCGTCTGCACGTAGATGGGCATGAGGATGCCGGCGGCCAAGAGAGCGCCCTGCACGAGCATGCCGATGATGGTGGCCACGAGGAAGCGGCGGTTCTCCAGCACCTGCACGCGCAGCATGGGGTGCTCCAGGTGCGTCTGGCGGATGAAGAACCACACGACGCCGATGACGCCCAGCACGATGGACACGCCCGTGAACACCGTGAGGCCCGTGGAGCCGACGGCGCTGAAGCCGTACAGCATGAGGCCGAAGCCCAGCGTGGACAGCGTGAGCGACAGCGGGTCGAGGTGCGCGTCGCCCTTGTTGGCGGGCGGCTTGTTGTCCATCATGATGAGCGCGCCCACGATGACGGCCAGCGACAGCGCCGTGATGGCGAAGAACATGACGTGCCAGTCGAATTGGTCGATGACGATGCCGGCCACCGTGGGGCCGATGGCGGGCGCGAACGCGATGACCAGGCCGAAGATGCCCATGGCCGAGCCGCGCTTGTCGACGGGGAACGTCACCAGCAGCACGGTCATGGTCAGCGGCATGAGCAGGCCGGCGCCCGCCGCCTGGATGAGGCGCCCGGTGAGCATGACGGGGAAGCTGAGCGCGCAGCCGGTCATGGCCGATCCCACGGCGAACAGCGCCATGGACACCAGGAACAGCCGGCGGGTGGAGAACCGATCCTGCAGGTAGGCCGTGATGGGGATCATGATGGCGTTGACCAGCGTGAACCCGGTGGTGAGCCACTGCGCGGTGGCCGCGTCCACCGACATCTCCTCCATGATGGAGGGGATGGCCGGCGTCACCAGCGTCTGGTTGAGGACGGTGATGAACGAGCCGGTTACCAGGATGCTCAGCATGAGCCATTGTCTGCGTGTGAGTGCCACGTCGTACCTTCTTCTTCCACGTTGTGCCAAGCTGACGCGAACCACCGTTGGCGTGGCAGCCCGCGTTGACTGTCGTTGTTGGATGGCAGAGTTACACCGAACCTACCAGAGAACTGGCAAAGTATGCGCCTGAACGGGGCATCTGTAGGCTGACTGTTGGGCGGAGGCGGCCAAGTGCGCCGTGGGCGGCGGGTGCGCGGCGCGCCACGGCAGCGG
This sequence comes from Eggerthellaceae bacterium, assembly GCA_022792415.1. GTDB lineage: Bacteria > Actinomycetota > Coriobacteriia > Coriobacteriales > Eggerthellaceae > Enterorhabdus. Next base: position 47,991 of record JAAWAY010000046.1, read on the forward strand.
GCGGCGCGTCAGCGGGGGCGAGCGGCGGGGGCGAGCTAACGGAGTGCCAACGGCGGGGAAACACCCCATCAGGCTGCGGAATGGGGCGTTTCTCGTCTCCCTATACTGGAGCGCGTCGTCACCATCATCGCTTAAACGGAAGAGAATCGAGGACGTCGATCATGGGATTCCTAGTTGGCAAGACCGCCCTCATCACCGGCGGCGGATTCGCGCAGCTCGAGAGCGGGCGGCCCGGCTCCATCGGGTACGGCACGGCCCTGGCCTTCGCCAAGGAGGGGGCCAACCTGGTCATCACCGGCCGTAACGTCGGCAAGCTGGAGCGCGCCAAGGAGGAGCTGGAGGCCGCCTACCCCGTCAAGGTGGTGCCCGTGCGCGCCGACATCTCCGCGCGGGGCGACAACGAGGCCACGGTGCAGAACGTGGTCGATCGTGCCATCGGCGAGTTCGGCCGCATCGACGTGCTGATCAACGTGGCACAGGCGTCGGCCTCGGGCGTGCCGGTGGCCGAGCACACCGACGACCAGTTCGCGCTGGCCCTGTACTCGGGGCTGTTCGCCACCTTCTACTATATGCGCGCGTGCTACCCCTACCTCAAGGAGGCCAAGGGGTCGGTCATCAACTTCGGGTCGGGCGCGGCGCTGGGCGGAAGCCCCGGGCAGGGATCCTACGCCGCCGCCAAGGAGGGCATCCGCGGGCTGTCGCGCGTCGCGGCCACGGAGTGGGCGCCCGACGGCATCAACGTCAACGTCGTGTGCCCGCTGGCGTGGACGTCGCAGCTCGAGCAGTTCCAGCAGGCCTACCCGGACGTCTTCGCCGCCAACGTGGCCGTTCCGCCCAGCGGGCGCTTCGGCGACGCCGAGTGGGACATCGGGCGCGTGTGCGTGGCTCTGGCCAGCCCCGACTTCAAGTTCGTGACGGGCGAGACCATCACCGTGGAGGGCGGCCTGGGGCTGCGGCCCTAGCGCGCTCGCGTGCGCCGGCGCGCGCGGCGGCCCGCCGGCCCGGCGCGGTGTGCCCGACGCGCCTGATGTGCCCAGCCGTCCGGCGGCCCGGCGCGGTGTGCCGATAATGTATCAATTCGGCTGCGCTTTCCCGGTATTGCTTAGGTTTACGCTAAGTTTTAGGGAGCAGTATTCGCATGTGCGGGGACGGTGTCCCCGGCTGAGGTCAAGAGGGATCGGCGATTCTCATGGTCACCGTTGTTATCAACTTGCTCCTGGTGGTGTTCTTCCTGCTCATGAACGCCTTCTTCGTGGTGGCGGAGTTCGCGCTCGTGCGCGTGCGCCGCAGCCAGATCGACATGGCCGTGGCCGAGAAGCGCCGCGGCGCGCTGGCCGCCCAGGACGTGACCACCCACATCAACGCGTACCTGTCGGCCTGCCAGCTGGGCATCACGCTCGCGTCGCTGGCCATCGGCTGGCTGGGCGAGCCGGCGGTGTCGGCCGTGCTGGAGGCCCCGCTGCTGGCGGCCGGCCTGCCCGAGGCGTCGGTGTACCCCATCTGCGTGGCCGTGGGCTTCTTCATCATCACCACGCTGCACGTGGTGGTGGGCGAGCTCATCCCCAAGTCGTTCGCCATCTTCTCCACCGAGAAGTACGCGCTGCACACGGCCGGCCCGCTGCGCGTGTTCTACCGCATCACCTATCCCATCATGGTCATCTTCAACGGCATCACCAACGGCGTCATGCGCCTGTTCGGGCATGACCCGGCCGACG
>JAAWAY010000047.1 GCA_022792415.1 Eggerthellaceae bacterium
CTCTACGGCGGCTTCATGCTGACGCCGGAGGGCCCCAAGATCGTGGAGTTCAACGGGCGCTTAGGCGACCCCGAGACCCAGGTGGTGCTGCCGCGGCTTGAGAGCGACCTGGTGGACGTCATGGTCGCCGTGGCCGAGGGTCGTCCTGAGGACGTGCGCCTGGCCTGGTCGGACACGTGGGCCGTGTGCGTGGTGCTGGCCAGCGAGGGCTACCCCGGATCTTACGAGAAGGGCAAGGTCATCCTGGGCATCGAGGAGGCCGAGGCCATCCCCGGCGTCACGGTGTTCCACGCCGGCACCCGCGTCAACGCCGACGGCGAGCTGGTCACGTCCGGCGGCCGCGTGCTCAACGTGGTGGCCCTGGGCGACAGCTTCGAGGAAGCGCGCGAACGTGCCTACGAGGCCTGCGACCTCATCAACTTCGAGGGCAAGCAGCTGCGCCACGACATCGGCAAGAAGGCCCTGCAAGGCCGCAGCGCCTGGGAGTAGGCGCATCGGCTCCGTTTCGCGTGCCGGCGGGGGCGGGGATGTTCAGTCGCTCAGACAGTCCTCGCTTGATGGAAAAGCCCACTGGGCTTTTCCAGTCGCTGCGGAACTCGCTTGGTGAACACCCCCGCCCCCGCCTTTCCGAGAAAGAGGATCCATGCTTTCAGAACGTATGCTGACCACGGTTATGCGTGAGTGCACGAAGAGCTACCTCAAGCTCAGCCCCACCGACGACACGATGATGCCGGCGCCGGTACCGGGGCAGCGCTACATGCTGTACATGCACGTGCCCTTCTGCGAGCGTCTGTGCCCCTACTGCTCGTTCAACCGGTTCCCCTTCGCCGAGGACCGGGCGCGGCCCTACTTCGCCAACATGCGCAAGGAGATGCTCATGTTGAAGGACCTGGGCTACGACTTCGACAGCGTCTACATCGGCGGCGGCACGCCCACCATCCTGCTGGACGAGCTGTGCGACACCATCGACCTGGCGCGCGAGACGTTCTCCGTCAAGGAGGTGTCGAGCGAGACCAACCCCAACCACCTCATCCCCAGTTACCTCGACAAGCTGCAGGGGAGGGTGCAGCGCCTGTCCGTGGGCGTGCAGTCGTTCGACGACGGCCTGCTCAAGCAGATGGACCGCTACGACAAGTACGGTTGCGGCCAGGAGATCATGGAGCGCATCCAGGACGCGAGCCCCTACTTCACGTCGATGAACGCCGACATGATCTTCAACTTCCCCGCGCAGACCGAGGACATCCTGGTGAGCGACATCGAGCGCGTCATCGAGTCGGGCGCCAGCCAGACGACGTTCTACCCGCTCATGGCCTCGCCGTCGGTGGCCAAGTCGCTCGCGCGCACCGTGGGCAAGGTGGACTCCGCCCGCGAGCAGCGCTTCTACGAGATCATCTGCGAGCTGCTGACCGGCGAGGTGCCCGGCGTGGACACCGGCGCGCCGGGGGCGCAGGGCGAGCGCGGCCTGTTCGACTTCGGCAGCGCCTGGACGTTCAATCGCCGCGGGGCCGCGGGCCGCGTGGGCGAGGGGTCGATGCTCATGGAGCCCGGCGCGCCGGTGGCCGACGAGCCGCGTGCCATGATCGACGAGTACGTGGTGGACTACGAGGAGTACCCGGCCATCGGGTCGGGCGGCATCACGTACCTGGGCAGCAACCTCTACGTCAACACGTTCTCGGTGGTGGACTACAACCGCGCCATCGAGGAGGGCCGCATGTCCATGATGGGCAAGGCCACGTTCTCGCTGCGCGACCGCATGCGCTACCGGTTCCTCATGCAGCTGTTCGGCCTGCGCCTGGACAAGCGGCAGTTTCGCGAGGACTTCGGCGTGTCGGTGGAGCGCGGCCTGCCGGCCGAGATGGCCTTCATGGCGGCCGCGGGCGCCTTCGCCACCAACGACGCGGACGAGATCACGCTCACGGCCAAGGGGCGCTACCTCACGGTGGTGATGATGCGCCAGTTCTTCATCGGCGTGAACAACCTGCGCGACCAGGCGCGCGCCGCCCTGACCGGCGAGGAGCGCGAGCTCATCTTCGGCTAGGGCGCCCCGCCCGCGGTTCCGGTCGATTCGATGACCGGGAAAGTACCAGACGAAAACGCGGCTGTCCCGAGACGGTAACGGGTGCCGTCCGCCCTGCGCTGCCCTGATCACGCCTCCATACACTGGATGAGCGGCCCCTGGGTCCTGTTGAGCTCGCCTTCGATGGGTTCCGGAGCCCCGCACCTGCGAAACAACCCAGCGAAATGGAGGCACGCAATGGAAGCAACCACCCAGGCAACCGCGCCCGCGTCGACGGCCACCCTGACCGATGGCGCGCATTATCTGGTGGAGGCCCTGATCAAGAACGGCGTTGACAAGATGTACGGCGTCGTGGGCATCCCCGTCACCGACTTCGCTCGCATCGCCCAGGCCAAGGGCATCCGCTACATCGGCATGCGCCACGAGGCCGACGCCGGCAACGCGGCGGCGGCGCAGGGATTCCTGACCGGGCGCCCTGGCGTGTTCCTCACGGTGTCGGCCCCCGGCTTCCTCAACGGCCTGGCGCCGCTGAAGGAGGCCACCGAGAACGGCTGGCCGGTCATCATGATCAGCGGCGAGTCGTCCCGTGACACCGTCGACCTCATGGAGGGCCAGTACGAGGGCCTCGACCAGCGCGCCTACGCGGTGCCCTTCGCCAAGGCCGCCTATCGCATCGACAACATGGAGGACATCCCGCTGGGCGTGGCCCGCGCCATCCGCGCGGCGTGCTCCGGTCGCCCGGGCGGCGTGTACCTGTCCATGCCCGACACCATGATCGGCCAGACCATGGACGCCGCGGCCGCCGAGGCCGCGCTGTACGCGGTCAACAACCCGGCGCCGGCCATGATCCCCGACCAGGCGTCCGTCGACCAGGCGCTCAAGCTGCTGTCCGAGGCCAAGAACCCGCTCATCTTCCTGGGCAAGGGCGCCGCGTACGCCCAGTGCGACGACCTCATCGCCGAGTTCGTGCACAAGACGGGCATCCCGTACCAGCCCATGTCCATGGCCAAGGGCCTCATCCCCGACGATGACCCGCAGTGCACGGCGTCGTGCCGCGGCCTGGCCATGCGCACGGCCGACGTGGTGCTCATGGTGGGCGCGCGCCTCAACTGGATGCTCAACTTCGGCAAGGGCCGCCACTGGAACAAGGACGTCAAGTTCATCCAGATCGACATCGACCCCACCGAGATCGACAACTCGCGCTACATCGAGTGCCCCGTGGTGGGCGACATCAAGTCCACGATGCAGCTGTTCGTCGACGGCCTGTCGAAGTATGACATTCACGCCTCCCAGGAGTGGACGAGCATGCTCGACGCCGACAAGGCCAAGAACAACGCCCGCTTCGGCGCCAAGACCGCCGAGGAGACCACGCCGCTCAACCACTACAACGCGCTGGGCGCCGTCAAGAAGGTCATGGACAAGAACCACGACGTCATCCTGGTGAACGAGGGCGCCAACACGCTCGATGACTGCCGCGACATCGTCGACATGTACCTGCCGCGCCACCGCCTGGACTGCGGCACCTGGGGCGTCATGGGCATCGGCACCGGCTACGCCATCGGCGCGGCCGTGACCACCGGCAAGTCCGTGCTGTCCATTCACGGCGACTCCGCCTTCGGGTTCGACGGCATGGAGGTGGAGACGGCGTGCCGCTTCAACCTGCCCATCACCTTCATGGTGCTCAACAACGGCGGCATCTACCGCGGCGACTTCGAGGACCTGGGCGCGTCGGGCGACCCCAGCCCGCTGACGCTGGACGCCACGGCCCACTACGAGAAGATGATCGAGGCCTTCGGCGGCACCGGCTACTTCGCCACCACCATGGATGAGGTGGAGTCCATGCTGACCGAGGCGCTGGCCTCCAAGAAGCCCTGCTTCATCAACGTGCAGCTGTCCGTGCACGCCGGCGTGGAGAGCGGCCACATCTCCAACCTCAACCCCATCCCGGTGGTCGGCCCGCTGTCCGATTCCGAGTGCGAGGACCTGAACGAGGAGGTCGTGGACGGCAAGCTCGTCCAGGAGCCGGCCTCCAAGTAGCGCACGTGCCTGCGGCCGCCGGACCTTCCGGCGGCCGCCCCTGCGGGGACGGGCTCCCGTCGTCCGTATTGTGCGGCGCCCCCTTCCGGCGGGCTGTCGCCCCACGTAATCGGAGGACTCCATGGAACACATACTGATTGCTGACATCCTCCCGATATTGGTCATCATGATATTGGGATACATCTGCGGAAAGCTCAGCTTCTTCGACGATGACCAGCGCCAGGGCCTGAACAAGGTCGTGCTGGACATCGCCCTGCCAGCTGCGCTCTTCGTGTCCATCGTCAAGGCCACGCGCGAGATGCTCGTGAGCGACCTGACGCTGACCATCCTGTCCGTCGTGGGCGTCGTGGGCATGTTCATGCTGAGCTTCTTCCTCTGCAAGGTCATGTTCCACCACACCACGCAGGAAGCGGCCGTCTGCGCGTTGATCGCCGGCTCGCCGACCATCGGCTTCCTCGGGTTCGCCGTGCTCGACCCCATCTACGGCAACTCTGTGGACACCAACCTGGTCATCGCCATCGTGTCCATCGTGGTGAACGCCATCACCATCCCCATCGGCTTCTACCTCATCAACCTGGGCCAGTCCAAGGACAAGGCCAAGGCGCTGGCGGCTAAGGCCGGGGCCAAGGTCGATGCCGCCGCGCAGACCGGCGCCCAGGCCGTCAAGGCCGCCGCGTCCGATGCTCAGGCGCCCGCGGTGGGGCACGTGGACAAGCACGGTGACACCATCATCAACGAGAAGGGCGAGGTGGATGTGGCCACCGCGTCCAACAAGGGCACCCGCAAGCCCACGCCCGAGCACAAGATGAACCCCAACCTGGCGGCCATCGTCAACGCGCTCAAGAAGCCGGTGTGCTGGTCGCCGCTTCTGGCTGTGGCGCTCGTCATCATCGGCGTGCACTTCCCGTCCGAGCTTGACCCCTGCTTCGAGCTCATCGCCAAGGCGAACTCCGGCGTGGCCGTGCTGGCCGCCGGCCTGGCGCTGTCCACGGTGAAGTTCTCCATCGGCAAGGAGACGCTGTGGAACACGTTCTTCCGCCTGATCCTGACCCCTGCCGTGTTCATCGTGGCCGGCGTGGCCCTGGGCATGGCAGGCGAGGGCGACAAGCTGTCCATGCTGGTCATGGCCGTGGCTCTGCCGCCTGCGTTCTCGGGCATCATCATCTCGAGCCGTTACAACATCTACGTGCGCGAGGGTGCGTCCTCGGTGGCCGTGTCCACCGTGGGCTTCGCGGCGACGGCCATCCTGTGGGTGTGGCTGATGCCTATCATCTCGCACATGTTCGGCTAGCGCGAAGCGCGTGCGCGGGCGGCTGCCACGAGGGCGGCCGCCCGCTTTCGTCTTGAAGCGATAGGAGGGTCATCATGACGGGTACGCTCAAGGCCATGGACGGCATGACCGCGGCGGCGGTGGCGGCGTACGCGCTGTCGGACGCGGCCGTCATATTCCCCATCACGCCGGCCTCGCACATGGCCGAGACCGTGGAGCGATGGGCGAGCGAGGGACGCCTCAACTTCTTCGGCCAGACGGTGGACGTGAAGGAGATGCAGTCCGAGAAGGGCGTCGCTGGCGCCCTGCACGGCGTGCTGGCCGGCGGCGGCCTGGGCACCACCATCACCGACTCCCAGGGGCTCATGCTCATGATCCCCAACATGTACAAGATATCTGGCGAGAACCTGCCGGGTGTGTTCCATGTGACCACGCGCTCGCTGTCGGCCCACGCGCTGTCCATCTTCGGCGACCACCAGGACATCATGGCCGTGCGCCAGACCGGCGTGGCCATGCTGGGCTCGTCGTCGGTGCAGGACTGCCTGGACCTGTCGCTGGTGGCGCACCTGTCGGCCATCGAGGGGTCGCTGCCGTTCGTGCACTTCTTCGACGGGTTCCGCACCTCCGACGAGGTGGAGACCATCGAGGTGGTGGACGCCGAGGCCATGCGCCCGCTCGTCAACTGGGACGCCATCCGCGCGTTCCGCGCCCGCGCCATGGAGCCGGAGCGCCCGGCCATCCGCGGCACGGCCCAGAACCCCGACATCTACTTCCAGAACCGCGAGGCGGCCAACCCCCTGTACGACGCGCTGCCCGGCATCGTGCAGGCCAACATGGACAAGGTGGCCGCGCTGACGGGGCGGCAGTACCACCTGTTCGACTACGTGGGCGCGCCCGACGCCGAGCGCGTGGTAGTGACCATGGCGTCGTCGTGCGACGTGGTGGACGAGGTGGTGCGCTACCTGACGGCCCGCGGTGAGAAGGTGGGCCTGGTGAAGGTGCGGCTGTTCCGCCCGTTCTCGGCCGAGCACCTGCTGGCGGCGCTGCCGGCCAGCACGCGCGTCGTCACGGCGCTCGACCGCACCAAGGAGCCCGGCAGCCAGGGCGAGCCGCTGTTCCAGGACGTGGCGCTGGCCGTGCTGGGGTCGGGGCGCGACATCGCCGTGCTGGGCGGGCGCTACGGGCTGTCGTCCAAGGACTTCACGCCCACCATGGCCAAGGCCGTGTTCGACAACATGGCCGCGCCGGGATCGCCGGTGGCCGCGGGCGCGGGCGCGGGTGCTGCCTCGGCTGGGAGCGCCGCCCCCGCCATGAAGCGCCGCTTCACCGTGGGCATTGACGACGACGTCACGCACTTGTCGCTGCCGCTGGGCCCCACCATCCACACGTTCCCGGGCCACGCGCGCCAGTGCGTGTTCTACGGCTTCGGGTCGGATGGCACCGTGGGCGCCAACAAGCAGGCCGCGCGCATCGTGGGCGACCACGCGGGCAAGTACGCGCAGGACTACGCGTGGTTCGACTCGCGCAAGTCCGGCGGCCTCACCATCTCGTACCTGCGCGTGGCCGATGCGCCCATCCACTCGCCCTACCTCATCGACCAGGCCGACTACGTGGCCTGCCACAAGGACATCTACGCGTCGCGGCGCGACTACCCGCTGCTCGACGACCTGCGCGAGGGCGGCACGTTCGTGCTCAACTCCGCCTGGGGCGACGTGGCCTCGCTGGAGGCGCACCTGCCCGCCAAGCTGCGCCGAACCATCGCGCGCAAGAAGGCGCGGTTCTACAACATCGACGCGTCGCAGCTGGCGGCCGACTGCGGCCTGGGCGCGCGCATCAACATGATCATGCAGACGGTGTTCTTCAAGCTGGCTGACGTGATGGACTTCGACCAGGCGGTGGCGTGCCTGAAGGACGACATCAAGGTGATGTACGCCTCGAAGGGCGCCGACGTGGTGGCCCGCGACCTGAAGGCCGTGGACGAGGCCATCGGGCGCCTCGTGGAGATCGACTATCCCGCCAGCTGGGCCGATGCCGTCGACGAGCAGCCCGCGCCGGCTGCGGACGCGCCCGTGCGCGAGGACGGCCCGCTTGACGAGGCCTACCTGGACGAGGTGTTCTGGCCGATGGAGCGGCTGCAGGGCAACGACCTGCCCGTGTCCAAGTTCGACCCGGCGGGCATCGTGCCGCCCGGGACGACGGCGCTCGAGAAGCGCGGGGTGGCCTTCTCCATCCCCGAGTGGGACCCCCAGAAATGCGTGCAGTGCTACGAGTGCTCGTTCGTGTGCCCCCACGCGGCCATCCGCCCCTACCTGGCCACCGACGACGAGCTGCGCGACGCGCCGGAGAGCTATGTCACCAAGGACGCCACGTTCCCCGGCCTCGACGGGCTGCACCTGCGCATCCAGGTGTATCCCGAGGACTGCGTGGGCTGCGGGTCGTGCGCCGTCAACTGCCCCGGCCACGCCCTGACGCTGCGGCCTCTGGCCACCCAGGTGGATGAGCAGAAGGCCAACCTGGCCTTCGCGCAGGGCAACGTCAGCCTGAAGGACGACCTCATCCCCGCCGACACGGTGCCCGGCACGCAGCTGCGCCAGCCGCTGCTCGAGTTCTCCAGCTGCTGCGCCGGCTGCGGCGAGACCCCCTACGTGAAGCTGCTCACCCAGCTGTTCGGCGACCGCCTGGTCATCGCCAACGCCACGGGCTGCTCGTCCATCTGGGGCGCCTACATGCCGGCCATGCCGTACACGGTCAACCGGCGCGGGCACGGCCCGGCTTGGGGCAACTCGCTGTTCGAGGACAACGGCGAGTTCGGCTACGGCATCCACAAGGGCATCAAGATCCGCCGCGCCCACCTCGAGTCGCTCGTGCGCCAGGCGCTGGGGGAGTCCCCCGTGACCGTGGTGGACGACGGCGTGGTGACCGAGGTGCCGCCGGCTGAGCTGGACGCGGCCGCGGCCCCGGCCGACGCGGCGCCTGCGAGCGCGGCCGATGCGGGCGCTGCGGCCCCTGTGGCGTCGCCCGCCCTGCGCGAGTTGCTGGCCACGTGGCTGCGGGTGAAGGACGACCCGGACGCCTCCTACGAGACAGGCGCGGCCATCCGCCAGGCCATCGTCGACGAGGGGCTGTCCGCGCACGACCCGTACCGCGGCATGCTCGACTACGCCACCATGTTCGGCAAGAAGAGCGTGTGGGCCGTGGGCGGCGACGGCTGGGCGTACGACATCGGTTACGGCGGCCTGGACCACGTGCTGGCCAGCGGCGAGGACCTCAACGTGCTGGTGCTCGATACCGAGGGCTACTCCAACACGGGCGGCGAGCTGTCCAAGGCCACGCAGCTCGGCAGCGTGTCGGGCTTCGCGCAGGACGGCAAGAAGACGCCCAAGAAGAACCTCGGCCGCATGCTGATGGCCTACGGCTACGTCTACGTGGCGCACGTGTGCCTGGGCGCCGACATGCGCCAGGTCATCACCGCCCTGCGCGAGGCCGAGGCCTACCCGGGGCCGTCCATCGTCATCGCGTTGTGCCCCTGCATATCCTGGGGCATCAAGGCGGGCATGAGCCACGTGGTGCCCGAGCAGAAGGCGGCCGTGGCCGGCGGCTACTGGCCGCTGTGGCGCTTCAACCCCGCACGGGCCCAGGAGGGCAAGAACCCGCTCGTCCTGGATTCCCACCAGCCCGACACGGCGGAGCTGCCCGCCTTCCTGGACGGCCAGAACCGCTACGCCCAGCTGAAGGATCGCCAGCCGAAGCTGTCCGGGCTGCTCCAGAGCGAGCTTGCCAAGGACTGCGACCGCCTGTACGAAGAGCTCTCGCGCACCGTGGGCGTCTACGCCGACGCGCCGGCTGCCACGACGGCGGGCACGCCGGTGCCGGAGGAGGGAGGCCCGGCGCATCCGGCCGACGCGGCCGCGGGTGCCGACCCGTCCCCCGCGACCGCGAATCTCACGGCTTCGCATCACGCGAGCCACCCTTCGACCACAACGACCCGCTGACCCGCCGGGTCCTCGATAGCGGGTCATACACTCAACGACGGACGCATGCCGCCGCGGGTTGACGGCAAAAGGACAACGAAACCAAAGTGAGGTGTTCCTGTGACTGCCACTAACGCAACCACGCAATCCACCGCCCCTCTCGCGGGCATCAAGGTCATCGACTGGACCGAGGTTCAGTCCGGCCCCTCCTGCACCCAGCTCCTCGCCTGGATGGGCGCCGAGGTCATCAAGATCGAGCGCCCGGGCGGCGGCGATCCCACGCGCTCCGAGCTGCTGGACATCGCTGACTCCTGGAGCGTGTACTACCTGCAGCTCAACGCCAACAAGAAGTCGCTGACGCTCAACGTCAAGACCGATGAGGGCAAGAAGATCCTCACCGACCTGCTCAAGGACGCCGACGTGTTCGTCGAGAACATCGGCCCCGGCGACGTCGAGAAGCTGGGCTTCGGCTGGGATGTCGTGCATAAGCTCAATCCGCGGTGCGTCATGGCCTCGCTGAAGGGCTTCAACCAGGGCTCGCGCTTCGCGCACGTCAAGGCGTTCGAGCCGGTTGCACAGTCCGCGGGCGGCGCCGCCTCCACCACGGGCTGGAACGAGGATCCCTTCAACATCCCCACCCAGTCCGCCGCGGCCCTGGGCGACTCCAACACGGGCATGCACCTGACCATCGGCATCCTGTCCGCCCTGCTGCAGCGCGAGCACACCGGCGAGGGCTGCTACGTGTACCAGTCCATGCGCAACGCCGTCATGAACCTGTGCCGCATCAAGCTGCGTGACCAGATCATGCTCGACAACCTGGGTGCGCTGCCGCACTACGAGGTGTACCCCAACTTCGACTGGGGCAAGGCCATCCCCCGCGCCGAGAACACCGAGGGCGGCCAGGTCATCGGCTGGTGCTACAAGGCCAAGGGCTGGGAGACCGACCCCAACGCCTACGTCTACATCGTCATCCAGAACTCCGAGAAGGGCTTCACGGAGCTGTGCAACGCCATCGGCCATCCCGAGCTGGCCACCGACCCCAAGTACACCCCGTGGCAGAACCGCCAGCTGCACAAGAAGGAGCTGTACCCCATCATCGAGGAGTACACCAAGCAGTACGACAAGTACGAGCTGACCGACAAGCTGGGCGCCGCGGGCATCCCGGTGGGCCCGGTGTGCGACTGGTACGAGATCGAGAACGACCCCGAGCTGCTGTCCGACGGCACCATCCCCGAGATCGACCAGGGCGGCGCGCGCGGCAAGTTCAAGACCATCGGCTTGCCGTTCACGATGTCCAACTTCAAGCCCGACTACAAGCGCGCCCCCGACCTGGGCGAGAACAACGCCGAGATCCTGACCGGCCTGGGCTACACCGCCGATCAGATCAAGGCCATGGAGGCGGACGGCACCCTGCAGACGCCCGAGACGCCGCACAACCCGGCCGTCAAGGTCATCAAGAAGTAGCAAGCCCTTGCGGCGGCCGGTCTGCGGCTGCGTGAGGCAATCGTCCGCCCTGGCAGCGGGCGTGAACGGGGCGCCAGACCATCGGTCCGGCGCCCCTTTGTCATGCTGGCCCCGGCTGCCTTCGCCCAGGGTTCCCGCCCCGCGCAGCCCTCGGTTGCTTGTGCACCACAGCCCTCCTCGGCTGCTTTCTTTCTGGATCCCTCCCGGATCGCCTGCGCCTATTCCCATCCTGGCGCGTCCTGACTGCCTTCATCTTCGACCCCGCCCCGCACAGCCCTCGGTCGCCTTCATCCTAGATCCCGCCCGGCCCCACATGCAGCGGCCCCCTGTCGCCCCCGGCTCCTTGTTGCGCCCTGATCCCCTTGCCGGGCCCCCGCCGCCCCTGACTCCCCGCTATGCCCCGATCTCCCTGCCGTGCCCCGCCCCCCTTGCCACGTTCCGACCGCGTCCCCCTGTCGTGCCGAGGCCGCAGACGTGTTGGATGCGCGGATGGGCTCATGGTCAGAGAGCGTTTGGGCGACTCCGGTCGCTTCGAGGGTCGATTTTTGGCGAGTAATGCGACTTTTGCGCACCGCGGCCAAGCTCCGGGCGCCCCCGGATGCATCGCTCGGACGGTTCCTTGTTTGCTTGGGGAAGTTTGCCTCGGCTTTTTCCTGGCCTTATGCGTTGGAGGAGGCGTTGGGCATGTTTCGTGAAACATGTTGCCTCTTGCGCGCTGCGCAAAAGTCGCGTTTCTCGCCAAAACGAAGGCGCTCAACCGCCCGAAGCACGGCCCGCCGAGGAAGGGGGAGTCGTCCTTGATGCGGAATGCCGATACGCCGCAGAGAAGCGGGGCGCGTCAGGTGGGGAGGCCGGCGCTTTCTGGCGGGGAGGCTGTTGCGGTGGCGAGAGGGCTGTCGCTCTTCGGTGGGATGCGTCGCCTGTGGGAGGAGGCCGGCGCTCTCATTGACGCTTCTTCGCGCATTGACGGTAGCCATGGGCTGGGCGGGCGCGTAGCATGTGCCGCTCAAGGGGAGGCGTGCATGCAGGTGGCATGCGGAGCGACACGCTGCAGGCGGGCGCGATCGAGGAAGCGAGGACGGGATGCTCATCACAGTGGCGGCTTACGGCATGTTTCTGGCACTGCTGGTCGTGGCGGCGGTGATCGACCTGCGCGAGCTGCGCATTCCTAACGCCCTCGTGCTGGCCCTGGTGGCTGTGTGGGTGCTCTGGCAGGCAGCTCGGTTCGACGTGGTGCCGGGACCACTCGGCGTGCTGCCTGCGTCAGCGGTGCGTCTTGCGCCCGACATCGGCGAGGGCCTGATGGGTGCCCTGCTCCTCGGGGGCGTTCCTCTGGTGACGGCCGTGCTGCTCGAGGCGGCCTCCCATCAGCGCGCCGTGGGTGGCGGCGACATCAAGCTGCTGGCTGCGGTCGGTTTGTACCTGGGGCCTGGCCGCGGAGTCGTGTGCGTGCTCGCCTCCTGCGTGGCCGCCCTCGTGCTGTCCGTGGTTCTGCCGCGGATGGGGTGGCGTGCTCCGCCGGACGCGCGGCCTGGCGTCCCGGCGTGCGACGTGTTGGGGCCCTCGCCCAGGACGGAGACGCCGCCACGGGCGCTCCGGGCGATTCCGTTTGGACCGGCCATTGCCCTCGGGGCGTTGGTCGGGCTCCTCCTGCCGCCTGCTCTCTGAAAAATTCCTTGCCATTTGCGAGTCCCACCTATAGAATGAATACCCGCGTTAGCAGCGGCTCCTTCTTCGGGTCGCGAAAGACGCCTTCTGGTCGGGTAGCTCAGTTGGTAGAGCAGCGGACTGAAAATCCGCGTGCCGAGGGTTCAAGTCCCCCTCCGACCACCACACTCAAGGCCCCGCCTGGTTATCCAGGCGGGGCTTTCTGCTTTGCGGGGGACAAACCTGCGCCCCCGCGCACCCGCCCTGCTTCGCCGCCCTCGTGCGCCGCGGGCGCCCGCTTGCGGGCCGGCGCCGCCGTCCTGGGCTAGAATGGGGCGAACGACCCGGCGCCGCACCACGCGCGCGCCCCGGACCGAAGGAGGATCCATGTCGCAGGAAACGCCGCTGGTGGGCATCATCATGGGATCGCAGTCGGACATGCCGGCCATGGAGCCGTGCATGGCCCAGCTCGACGAGTTCGGCATCCCGTACGAGGTCAAGGTGGCGAGCGCCCACCGCAAGCCGGCCGAGGTGCACGAGTGGGCCAGCACGGCGCACGAGCGCGGCATGAAGGCCATCGTCGCGGCGGCGGGCAAGGCGGCGCACCTGGGCGGGGTCGTGGCGGCCTACACGCCGCTGCCGGTCATCGCCGTCCCCATGAAGACGAGCGACCTGGGCGGGCTGGACTCGCTGCTGTCCATGGTGCAGATGCCCTCGGGCGTGCCGGTGGCCTGCGTCGCCATCAACGGCGCCAAGAACGCCGCCATCCTGGCCGCGCAGATCATGGGCGCGGGCGACGCGACCCTGCAGCAGAAGGTGATCGACTTCAAGCAGGCGATGGCCGAGGCGTAAGGCGGGTCAAAAAACCGCCGATTTTGCTCATTTCGCGCGACTTCCGAGTGTTCGCAGGAGGCGCGCGAAAGCGGGCCGGTCTGGCGCGCGGCAAAACCCCAGGTCAAGACGGTGTGGCTGAGGGGGCGCGGGATCCGTCGAGTTCCTGACAGCCCGCTGGCGCTCGGAAATCGGCAAAAATGAGCGAAAAACGGCCAGGCTCGCGGCGACATGCGTGCAAGAAGAGGAAGACGGGAATCGACATGAAGCAGCTCCTGATGGGAAACGAGGCGTTCGCCCACGCGGCGCTGGAAGCCGGCGTCCGCGTGGTGGCGGGCTATCCCGGCACGCCGTCGTCCGAGCTCATCGAGACGGTGGCCCGGCGCCACGCCGAGGGATCCGCCCGCGGCGTGCACGTGGAGTGGTCCACCAACGAGAAGGCGGCGCTCGAGCTGCTGGCCGGCGCGGCCTACTGCGGCGCGCGCACCCTGTTCACGTGCAAGCAGGTGGGCCTCAACGTGGCCAGCGATCCGCTCATGTCGCTCAACTACGTGGGCGTCCGCGGCGGCACGGTGCTGTTCGTGGCCGACGATCCGGGCCCCATCTCGTCCCAGACCGAGCAGGACACGCGGCGCTTCGGATCGTTCGCCAAGGTGCCCGTCCTCGACCCGGCCACGCCTGAGCAGGGGTTTTCCATGATGCAGGCGGCCTTCGACCTGTCCGAGCGCTACGGCACGCCCGTCATCGTGCGCCCCACCACGCGCGTCTGCCATGCGTCCGCGTTCTTCGACGTGGCCGACGCCACCGAGGCGCGCCCGGTGCCCGACGGCGGCTTCCAGAAGGATCCGCGCTGGGTCATCTTCCCCAAGCGCGCGTGGGAGGCCCACGGCGAGATCAACGAGCGCCTGCGCGCCATGGCCGACGACTTCGCGCACGACCCGCGGCTCGCGGCGTTCAACCCGGTGGAGGAGGGCGGCGACTGGAGCGCCGTGCGCCCCGACGCGCCCGCCGCGCGACCCGCTACCGAGAACGACCGGGCGATCGCCCCTGGGGCCTCGTCCGGTGCAGGCCCGGCGTCGACCGACGGCCTCGGCGCGTCCGCCGCGCGATCCGGCGTCCCGTGCCCGGAGGCGCCCACGCAGGACGCCCCCGCCCCGCGGCCGCTGGGCATCGTGGCCGGGGGCGTGTCGGCGGCCTACGTGCGCGACGCGCTGGCGCTCATCGCGCGCGAGGCCGCGGCAGCCGGCGTCGTCCTGCCGCCCTATCGTCTCATCCAGGTGGGCACGCCCTACCCGTTCCCGGCCGATGCGGTGCGCGCGTTCGCCGCGGGGCTGGGCGATATCGTCGTCTTCGAGGAACTCGACTCCGTGCTTGAGGACGAGCTGCTCAGGTTGGCCGGCCACGACCACGCCCCGTGGCGGGTGCGCGGCCGCTACACCGGCGACGCGCGCGATCGCGGCGAGAACGATGCCGACGACATCGCCCGCCGCCTGGCGCGCCTCTTCGACGAACGCGCCGCGGCCTCGTCCGTCGCCGCAGGGGCCGCCTCCGCCCCCGCCCTCGCGACCCCTACCGTCGCCGCAGAGGCCGCCTCTGCTCCCACCCCCGCGACCCCTGCCGTCGCTGCAGAGGCCGCCTCTGCTCCCACCCCCGCTTCCCCCGTCCCCACCCCAGCCGCCCCCGCTTCCTCCCAAACAAATGTTTCACGTGAAACATTTAATGATCGAATAACTAATCAAATAACGCCCTCGCTTACGGCCCTCGTCGAGTCCGCGCTGGTCCCGGCGGACGCCCCGGCCTACGACGGCCCCCTGCCCGTGCGCCCCCCGGTCCTGTGCGCCGGGTGCCCGCACCGCGGCAGCTTCTACGCCGTCAAGCGCGCGCTGCGCGGTCGCGACGCGGTGCTGTGCGGCGACATCGGCTGCTACACGCTGGGCAACGCCAAGCCGCTCGACGCGGTGGACACGTGCCTGTGCATGGGCGCCGGCATCACGATGGCGCAGGGCTTCGCGGTGGCCGACCCCGGGAAGAAGGCGGTGGCCTTCGTCGGCGACTCCACGTTCTTCGCCAGCGGGCTCACGGGCATCGCCAACGCCGTGTACAACGGCCACGACGTCACCGTGGTGGTGCTCGACAACGCCACGACGGCCATGACGGGCTCGCAGCCGCACCCCGGCACGGGCGTCACGCTCATGGGCCCGCGCCGCGACCCCATCGACATCGAGGGGCTCTTGCGCGCGCTCGGCGTGCGGTGCATCACCACGGCCGACCCGCTCCAGCGCGACCAAGCCGAGGCGGCCGCGGCCGCGGCCATCGCCTTCGAGGGGCCGTCGGCCGTCATCTTCCGCTCGCCCTGCATCCAGCTGGTCAAGCCAAGGCCCGCGGCCGCGGTCGACCGCGAGCGCTGCACCGGCTGCAAGAAGTGCATCACCGAGATCGGCTGCCCGGGCATCGGGTTCTCGCCCGACGCGGAGGGCCCGGCCAGCCGCGGCAGGGGGCAGGCCTTCGTGGACGACAGCCTGTGCAACGGCTGCGGCCTGTGCGTGCAGATCTGCCCGTTCGATGCGCTGGCCTGCGGAAACGAACCCGTGCCCGCGCCGGCGGTGGCCGGCGACGTCACCGAGGCCGAGTCGGCCGGCATCCTGGGCGACGCTGCTGACGGCGAGCAGTCGACCGCGACGGCCAGCGCGGCGCCGACCCCGCGCGATGCCGACCACGAGGCTTCGGCGAAGGGAGGTCGCGATGAGTAGCATCCTTCTGTGCGGCGTGGGCGGCCAGGGCACGGTGCTCGCCGCCAAGGTGCTGGCCCAGGCGGCCCAGTCGAAGGGCTGGCAGGTGCGCACGGCCGAGACCATCGGCATGGCCCAGCGCGGCGGCGCGGTGACGTCGCACGTGCGCATGGGCGATGGGGGAGAGGCCGTGGAATCGCCCCTGGTCATGCTCGGGTCGGCCGACCTGATCATCGCGTTCGAGCCAGGTGAGGCGGCGCGGAGCCTGCCCTACCTGGCACCGGGCGGCACGCTGGTGACGGCCTCGACGGCCGTCCAGCCCGTGACGGCGGCCCTGTCGAAGGACCCGTACCGCGCCTCCGACGTGATCGCGGCCCTGGAGGCGGCCCTCGCCCCCGCCGCAGTACCTGCCCCCGCCCCCGCCGCTGACGACCCCGCGCTCGACCCCGCCCCCGCGCCCGCGGCAGCGCCCGCTTCCGCAGCGTCCGCCCCCGCGCCCGCGCGTCGCCTCGTGGTCGTCGACGACGCCGCCATCCTCGCGCAGGTGGGCAACCGCCGCGCGCTCAACACGGTGCTGCTGGCGTCGGCGCTGGCCACGGGCTGCGTGCCCCTGTCCGCCGACGACCTGCGCGCCGCCATCGAGGTGTGCGTCAAGCCGCGCTTCGTGGATCTCAACCTGCGCGCCATCGACTGCGCCGTCGGCTGATCGAGCAACCGGGCGGGCGGCGGTCACGTCCCGCCGCCCGCCCCGCACCTCCGCTGTTTCCCTCATCCCCGCGTTCGTCCCGTCTTTCCCGGGGCGCCCTTCGTTCCCCATCCCCAGTACGCGCGCTTTGTCATAGAATGGACACGTTGCCAACGAGAGAGAGTGCGCCATGCAGATGACCCCCGAGCAGCTGGACCTCATCACGGCCCAGTTCGCCACCTTGAAAGACCGTTCCGCCTTCTACGCCAGCAAGTTCGACGGCATCGACCTGGCTGACGTCCGCACCCAGGCCGACTTCGAGAAGCTGCCCTTCTCCGAGAAGGACGACCTGCGCGCCGCCTACCCGCTGGGGCTGCAGGCCGTGCCGGACGAGGAGGTCGTGCGCATCCACAGCTCGTCGGGCACGACGGGCACGCCGGTCATCATCCCCTACACCCAGCAGGACGTCATCGACTGGGCCACGCAGTTCGCCCGCTGCTACGAGATGGCGGGCATCACGCCGCTCGACCGCATCCAGATCACGCCGGGCTACGGCCTGTGGACGGCGGGCATCGGGTTCCAGCTGGGCGCCGAGCGCCTGGGCGCCATGGCCATCCCCATGGGGCCGGGCAACACCGACAAGCAGCTCCAGATGATGCAG
>JAAWAY010000211.1 GCA_022792415.1 Eggerthellaceae bacterium
GAAGGCGCCGAACGCGAAGCGCGAGGGAGTGCAGACGGGCGCCGAACACAAAGCGCGACGGATTGCGAGTGAGCGTCGATTGCTAAGCGCAGCCGAATGCGGGGTGCCGTCGAACGCGAAGCGTGAGGGGGGCGGCCGGGTATCGAACGCGAAACACGACGGAAGGTGGGTGGGCACCGAACGCGGATGGCGCCGAACGCGAAGCGCGGCCGAAGGAGAACGGACGTCGAACGCGAGGTGCGGGGGGGGGGTGCACAAGAGGGTGTCGCAGATCGGGCGGCAGCGCGCCGTAGGGCGCCGGAACGGATGGGCGGAGAAGCCGCGGCGCGTGAGCGAGTGTTTCACGTGAAACATTCGTTCGCCTCAATTCGCTTCGCGCCGCTATCCCCTCGTCCTACGCCTCGTGTTCATTTGTGCGCACTCGTTGGGGTAGTGGGGAGGTCGTCGCCTCGCATTTGTTGGCCTCGCGTTCGTTGGATCAGGGGAGGGACTCCGGCTCGCATCGCCGCCTCGTAATCGTTACCCCACGTTCGCTGTCTCGTGCCCGTCGGTTAGCGTCGGATGGGCTCGCATTCGTCGTCTCACATCGGATGGGCTCGTGTTCGTTGGTTCGCATTGGATGGTTCGTTTTCGTTGGGTGGGGAACGGGCTGCGCATCCGCCGCGCCCGCCGCGCTGCCGCGCCCGCCGCCGTGCCGCACCAGCCGCCGTGCCGCACCAGCCGCGCCCCTGGTCGTGCCGCCGCTCCGCGCCGCCGTGCCGCACCCGCCGCGCCGCGCCAGCCGCGCCGCACCCGCCGCGCCGCACCAGCCGCCGCGCCCCTCTTTCACGCGCGCGTATATGGAGAGGGTGTGAAAACCTGTGGAAAGTCTATTGATAATCGATGAGCGGCGTTGTCATCTCAACGAGCGGAAATCGGGGGCTTTTCTTGGCCCAAATTAGGGTCATCTATCATCGAGAGCATCAACAACTTGCCCGCTAGAGGCCGCATTTTTGAATTTATTGCGCAGAACGATTTGATTCCCAAAAAACTTGGCTTCATGTAACGAAAGGGTTACAATGAATTAACCTATGGGCGACGTATGCCCAAAGGTGGAAATCGGGGCGAAGAGGAAGGCATCACCCCGGTGCTGTTTCAAGCTTTGAGCGGTACTAGCGGGATGCTCCATACGTCGCCTCGAGCGATTGAAAGACCAAGGGTCGTCTGGACGGCAAACCAGGCGACGCGGAGGGCGGCGCGCCGTCAGGATGGCGGCGCATCGGCAAGAGCCCTCATAGGGAGCAAGGATTGAAGCGATGAGGCAGCAATTCGAGCAGTTCGAAGAGAAGACGCAGGGCGTGCCCGGCGGGGACGGCTACCAGCCGCCCGTCGAGGGTACCTCTGCCGGTATCGTGGCGACGACGGCGCCGCGGCGGATGTCGCTCCCCAGGCGCATCCTGGCCGTGATGCTGTCGGTGTTGCTGGTGAGCACCATGTGGACCGACGCGTCCATTGCTGAGGCGCGCACCATGGTGTTCGGCGAGAGCGCCGCCACCCCGGTTACCCCAGGGTCGGATGACGACGCCTCGAAGGCCGACGATGCCGATACCGACGGCGATGCCGACGCCGCCGACGATGCTGCTGACGATGCCGCGGATGCCGCCGCGGACGATGCCGACGACGCCACCGATCCGGCCGCCGAGGCCGAGGCCGCCCTGGACGCGCTGCTCCCCGCGAACCTGGTCGAGGCCGACAAGGTGCTGCCCCAGGTGTCCGACAAGCTGCAGGACACGAAGCGCGAGTTCCTCATGAACCGCGCCGCCGCCAAGGATGCCGACGTCGAGGCCGCCCTGCGCGATCGTCTCGCCTTCGGCCTGACCCCCTCGGGCGCCCTGCAGGCGCCGGACGGGTCGTACCAGCTGGCCGGCGCCACGCTGGACCTGGCCACCACCCTGGGCAACCTGGACGTGCTGCTTGAGGGCGGCTACCTGGGCGGTGCCGAGTCCACCGACGTGGTGGCCCTCACCTACACTGCCCCCTACGTCTACGTGGACGACCAGGGCGCGGCGCACCAGACGCTGTCGCAGGAGGAGTGGAAGCTCAACGGCGGCGAGGCCGCGGGCATGCGCGTGACGCTGTCCGCCGACGACATCCCCGCGGGTTGGACGGTGTGGACCGAGCACCGCGGCCGCTACCTGAAGCACACGGCCGCCGAGCTGAAGGCCGGCCTGTCGGGCACCATCGTGCTGCGCTACGAGGGCGCCCAGGACAACAACGGCATCACCGTCGCCGAGACGCGCGGCCAGCTGGCTGCCGGCGCGACCATGCCCGTGCTCACGGCCGCCATCCAGGGCGACGTCCCCGCTGACCAGAAGCTGGCCGTCACCGCCGGCTTCACCGTGAACAGCTACACCGCGCCGACCGTGGACAAGCCGGCCGATGACGCGGACGCCGACGCCCCCACCACGGCGGGTGGCCGCGAGGTGGACACCGACCGCAAGCCCGGCGAGCCCGCCTTCGACGACATCGTCATCCCCGTGGACGACCAGCAGGCCGCCCGCGTCACGCTGGTGAACGTGGAGCCCAAGGTGGGCGCCACCGCCTCCATCGCCCCCATCGCCGCGCCCGTCATGGGCGAGCGCGCGGGCTGGGCGGCCTTCGCCATCACGCTGCGCGCCGCCAAGGGCGACTACGCGCTGGAGGGCTACACCATCGACCTGACCGACCTGCCCGACGCCGAGGGCCTGGGCACGCTCAACGCGGCCCGCACGATGGCCTTCGACATGACCGAGCTTTCCGCCGAGCAGCGCGCCGCCATCGACCCGTCCGACCCTGAGTCGCTGGCCACCCTGGCCGAGCTGGACGTGACGCCGACGTATGGCACTGCCGCCGGCGAGGGCGCCGCATCGCTGGCCATCGACCTGCGCGACCCGGCCGACGCCACCGACGACGGCCCGCGCCAGGACGCCCGCACCACCCGCATCGCGCAGAGCACCGAGCGCGTCATCTACCTGGCCGTGGCCTACGACGCCGACGCGCTGGCCCTGGCCGAGGACGGCAGCGCCTTTGCGCCCACCGACCTGGACGTGGCGCTGACGCCCGCGATGAAGGCCCAGCTGGTGCAGGAGGAGGGCATCAACGCCCAGACGAAGGCTGACGCCACGCTGAAGGACGAGCGTGCCACCCAGCGCCTGGCCCTGGGCACGCAGGCGCTCAGCTTCCCGCTGCCGCCGGCGCCTGAGCCCGAGCCCGACGACGAGGGCGATGCGCCCGCCGACACCCCCGAAGGTGACGGCGACGACGCCACCGCGGGCGACGACGATGACGAGTCCGACCAACCGACCGACGCCGATGAGCCCGCCGACGACGGCGACGACCAGCCCGCCGGCTGGCAGCCCGCCGGCCCGGCCTACCCCAACGCGCTCGACTACCTGGACGAGGCCGACGTGCAGGACAGCCTGCTCGTCATGGAGAACGCCAGCGTCTCCACGCTCGACGACGTCACGAACCAGCTGAACGACCTGGGCGGGCAGGATCCCGTCATGGTGTCGGTGGCCGTCATGATGTACTCCGTCAGCCGCGCGGGCATCAGCCCCATCTCCATCGCGCCCCAAAGCCCCATCGGCGGTCCGCTCAACGAGAGCCTGTTCGACCCCAACCTCATCCCCAGCGGCATGTCCACGTCGCTGGGCACGGGTACCTACCTGGTCAACTCGCAGGAGACGCCCAACATCACGCTGGGCATCCGCTTCCAGAACGCCACGAGCGGCTACTTTGGCGGCTTCATGCACCCGGGCAGCGGATCCACGAGTTACGGCCCCGACTTCTTCGGCACCATCGACGAGTTCGACGACTATGAGCCCGGCCCGGGCGGCTTTGCGACGCCCGACGAGGCCATCGCCGCCGCGCGCGACACGTACGGCTATGATCTGGGCTGGGAGGTCATTCCCGACAGCGCCAGCGACATCGAGAAGAAGCGCCTCATGCTGGCCGACTACAACCGCTCGCGCGAGGTGGACGGCTACCGCGCCATGGGCACCACGCTCGAGCTGCGCGTGCCGTACCTGTACATCAACGAGAACGGTGGCACGGCGTCTACCTATAACTACTTGGATTGGTACCAGATGGGCGGCCGCTACAACGAGGACGGCACGCCGGCCAATGACACCAACTTCCAGCTGTTCACCATCGACTTCGACACCCAGCTCGACAACGTGCTGGCCTACTGGAGCGTGTACTGGGAGGTGCCGGGCACGGGCGGCAATGAGCGCATCCTGCTGGACGACTACCTGAAGTACGGCGACAAGCAGGCCATCACCGACATGATCGCCAAGTACCCCAACTTGGACGGCCTGTCGGAGATCAACTTCTCCAAGGGCCTCACGGGCGTCATCTACTTCGTGTGGCACGGCGAGCAGGACAACAGCTATCCCACGCAGTACACCGAGAAGCTGTACGTGAGCGGCCATCTGACCAAGTCGCCCGCCATGAAGGTGAACATGCTCGGGTCGATCCCCGAGAACGCCGGCGGCACCATCCTGTACGGCGGCAGCACCCACATGTACTCGCGCATGAACGGCCCCACGGAGTACTACTTCTATCCTGACAATGTGCGTGGAAGCCAGTACAACGCCACGGTGGGCACGGGCACGGTCAACTCCATCCGCTCGCTCACGCTGCTCAAGACCAACCTGAACTGGGAGACCACCTACGAGCCCATCTCGAACAACGTGCTGTACGACCGCTACAACTACATGGTGTACAAGGTGACCACCACCAACACGTCCACCGGCTCGGCCGAGATCGACTCGCTCGAGTACTTCCTCACGGTGACCAACACCCAGCTCAACAACAACCAGGGCATCACGCCCCAGGACCTCATGCAGTGGAAGTACACCGGCGAGAACACCCCGCCCGAGATCAACGACTCGTTCGACACGGGCGGTGACAGCGGCGGCACCACGTCCACGCAGTACGTGGGCGTGCCCAACCGCGGCGGCGTGCTCTTGTACGACACCACCGACTGGCTGCCTCAGGACTACGAGGCCCTGGACATGCGCACGTTTGGCAACCTCGACTCCATCATGGCGCGCGCCAACGCGCGTGATCGCATCTACACCGAGGTGAAGGACGATAAGGGCACCCTGCTCGGCTACACGCTGAGCTACGACGACTCCGGCGACAACGACGGGCAGATCTACGACTCGCCCGTCGACGACAAGGGCAATCCCATCCTCACCACCAAGTCGATGCCCTACGGCACCAACAACCAGTCGGGCCGCGTCGTCTTCACCGTGCCCGAGGACGAGGGCGGTCACCTGTACCCCAACGAGCGCGTGGCCAACGGCGGCAACGGCTCGTACACGTTCCTCATGGCCGTGCCGTTCACCACCAACATCCAGCAGTCGGTGGGCGCGCAGGGCCTGGGCTACTACGTCCACCTCAACCCGCAGACCACCATCCGCTTCGGCAAGCTGGGCGCGAGCAACTACTCCTGGTCGGACAGCGTCGGCCAGGTGCCGGCGGCCTTCGGCATCCCCGAGGCCACCATGAGCGCGGCCAAGAACGCCCTGGAGACCTACACGCGCGGCGCCAACAACGCCATTGTGGAGAAGGACCCCGAGCCGGTGATGACCACCACGTACAGCTACCTGGGCTACCCGGTGAGCTACGAGATCGGCGACTTCGCCACCAAGGGCAACATGCCGCTGTACGGCGAGAACTCCAGCAGCGCCACGGCCGGCCCGGAGATCCTCGACAGCCTGCCGGACTACTTCCGCCTGTACAACCTGGAGTTCGAGGTGGAGGGCCCGCGTCCCATCGAGGATGAGACGAACGAGATGGCCCCGCTGGCGCGCTACTTCGACACCAACACCGACGACTTCACCGACAGCCTGCTCGCCGTCAACAACGGCGACAGCTCGGTGGTGCAGCTGCAGGTGTCGTCCCCGGCCAACGACCCGGACAACCCGGATGCCGAGGACTACGACTGGGTGAACGTGGGCAAGCCCGTCTACGTGGAGACCAAGGAGAACACCAAGGCGGACGGCACGAAGTCCTATACACATATATATAGGTTGGGCGGCACCGACAAGAAGTCGAGCCTGGCCGCCAAGCTGGAGGCGCGCGGCATCGCGCCTTTGCCCGGCGTGGCCCCGGCCGTGAGCGAGGACGACGACAACACCGACAACTTCAAGTTCACCGGCGACATGCGCATCGTGTTCAGCACGCCCATCGAGGCCAACATCACGCTGCCTGTGAAGGTGAAGGTCACCGGCGTCATGGTCATCCCGCGCAACGACTACCGCAACACCATGGCGGTGAGCTACGGCAAGCGCATGTGGAACTACGCCGCGCAGAACTACTCGGCCAACCTGGAGAGCACCGAGCGCGTGATGGGCGCCTTCCTGCAGGCCAACCCGCCCGTGCCCACCGTGACGGCCACCGCCGTGGCCATGGCGGGCACGCTGTACGACGACAAGGCCGCCATTAGCGCCAACGATGGCACGAAGCAGCCCATCCTCAGCCGCGACGGCGCGGGCTGGCGCTTCACCATCAACAACACGAGCTACTCCAAGATGGAGCCGGCCACGTTCACCGTGGGCGATATGTACGGCTCCACCGCGGCCGCCGGCTTCGACGTGGATCAGATCGGCATCAGCCAGGGCATCCTCAACTCGTCGGAGATCGCCAAGATCGTCATCAACTACCGCACCCGCCCGGGCACCGGCGGGGGCCTGCTCACCACCGAGCAGCGCACCATCGAGGGCTCCGAGCTGGCCGACCTGCTGGTGAGCCACGCCGCCGTCATCACCAACGCCGACGGCTCCACCACGCCCAACGGCGTGGTGCTCACGCCCGAGCTGTGGCAGGACGCGCTGGGCCAGCAGGGCTACTTCGTGTCGATGACCATCCACTTCGACTCGTTCAACGGACGCCAGGGCATCAACGCCACCGAGAAGATGATGGTGGAGGTGCAGGGCTCGCCCGAGGAGCTGGACACCATGGCGCTCACGGGCACGTTCACCACGGCCTACGAGCAGCTGCGCGCCGACCTGAGCCGCTACAACGCGTCGGCCCGCGCCACGGCGCAGTTCACGTCGCGCAAGGCCCCCTACAACCTGCAGGTGACGGCCACCGGCATGCGCGAGAGCCAGACGCCGGGCGACCCCAACGCGCTCACGGGCAACTGGGAGTACATCCGCGACGACAACGGCAACATCCAGTACGGAACCGACGGCAAGCCGCTCATCGAGAAGGACGACGCCCAGCAGGACGTCGTGTTCGAGGGCTACATCGGCGATCCCGGCACCGGCTGGCGCATCACCGTGTCCAACGACTCCAACTTCGCCATCGGCAGCGCCGTCATCAAGGGCGGCTGGGTGCTCAAGGAGTCCATGGGCCAGGGCAAGCCGGTGGACAAGACCGACTCGGCCGACATGCGCATCCCCTACATGAAGGGCGGCCGCACCGACTACGAGGCCAAGTCCATCATCATCAGCCCCGCCCTGTGGCAGACCACCCTCGAGGACAAGGTGGACGCCGAGGGCAACGTGGTGAAGGACGACAGCGGCAACGTGGTGAAGGAGCAGCGCCTGAAGGGCGGCGTGCTGTCCGACCTGCACCTGACCTACTGCCTGACCAGCGACACCAATGCCACCACCCCGACCGAGCATGACTTCGTCGTGGACGGCCTGCTGCTGCGCGCCGCCACCGGCACGCTCACCGACGCCGACAACAAGGCCATCGCCGCGGGCACCATCCCCGCGCCCACGGCCCAGCAGATCGCCGACGCGGGCATCAGCGTGACGGCCGACGGCTTCGTGGTGGTGTCGCTCGAGGACAACAAGGAGTGGCAGTCCACCTACTACCTGCGCGGCTTCGAGCAGTACTTCACCGACTTCGGCTACGGCCTGAAGCAGAGCGACAACGCCTACATGGACATCTCCGGCACCATCGTCAACCAGGACAAGATGGAAGTGGGCGCCACGTTCTCCACCGCCTACGCCAAGCCGTCGTGGGACACCGCCGTCGACTCCAAGGGCGTCGTGGACGGCAAGCCCTACCCGGCTGACGGCACGCCGCTGGTGGAGGCCATCGCCAACCTGGCCGGCGACGACAAGCCCGCCGACATCCACAGCACGAGCGGCCTGCGCACGCAGTCGACCACCGGCACCACGGTGACCGACGTGCTGGACACCAACGGCAACAAGGTGACGGTGCCCCAGCAGACGGCCTACTACGACTACGACTCGGGCTACAAGATCACCGTGGCCAACGACACGAAGTACGCCATGAGCCTGGGCGGCACGCTGACCATCGGCACGCTGCCCACCGACACGCTGACCGACGAGCGCGAGCGCTTCGACGGCACGACGGCCGTCGAGGAGTTCGTCGACTACGAGACGCACCAGCTGGTGCTGTCCGAGGCGCTGTTCAAGCCCGGCAACCGCGTGGCCGGCGACAAGCAGGCCGTCCACGCCGGCGACGTCATGGACGCCTACATCGAGTACTACGACAAGACCGACACCACCAACCCGCAGCTCAAGCGCATGCCGCTCAAGGACGTGGTCGAGTGGGTGTACGGCCACGGCATCGACGCCGAGGGCAAGGACGACGGCACCGTCGTCACCAGCCTGCCCGACTGGGCCACGGCCAAGGTGACCGACGAGAAGGGCAACCCCACCAGCGCCGACGTGGTGTCGGTGGACGCCGACGGCAACATCGTCATCGACTGGCAGGCCTGGGGCAAGGGCTTCTTGGTGAACGTGGTGGTGGACTACAGCAAGTTCAACGGCTGGGTCAACGCCAACACGGGCGCCTTCGTGGAGCTGCGCGGCAAGACGACCAACCGCGGCGTGTTCCAGATGAACGCCAAGTTCAAGACGAAGCAGGCCATCGAGGACTGGACGCGCTCATGGACGAGCTCGGTGTCCCTCAACTCCATCCTGCCTCCCATCCGCCCCAACTCCGCCATCGGCGCGTACGGATCTGAGACCAACGCCAACCACCCGGCCGCCGTTGACGGGCAGATCCTCAAGCCCGGCACCGACGACCTGACCACCACGCACATCAACCAGGAGACCCTGTACGCCACCGGTACCGTGCGCGAGAAGAACGAGTTCGCCAAGAACTACTACAACCAGTACCCCGTGACGGCCCAGGAGATTCGCCTGGACAAGTCCATCGCGTACCGCGAGGAGCGCAACTCGGGCTACCGGGCCATCGTCACGAACAAGTCGGACTTCCCCATGTACCTGGGCGCCAAGCTGACCATCGGCAACCTCGTGCCGCGCTGGGACAGCTACGGCAAGGCGCTTGATGAGACGCTGGGCTACCACACCACCGACCTGTCGCTGAGCGCGGGCCTGCTCGACCACAGCCAGATCGAGTACATCAAGGTGCGCTACGTGCCCGCGGGCATGAAGATGAAGTCCGGCAGCGGCTCGGGCGTGCTGACGGGCCTGCCCAACACCACTACCAACAGCTCCGTCCAGGTGGGCGGCAACCAGGCGCTCATCCCGGGCGGCCTGGAGGTGCGCCTCAACTGGGATACCGAGCTCAAGCCGTACTGGGATGCCGACGATGACGGCGTGCTGGACGGCACGTGGGACACCGACGGCGACGGCATCGCCGACAGCCCCAACCTGAGCCTGCCGGCCAGCCTGTGGCACAACGGCGACGCCTACTACTTCGAGATCCACTTCAAGCGCATCGACGCCAACCTGACCGAGGCCGACAAGGCCTGGGCCGACCTGTTCGGCTACGCCATCGACTCGTGCAACGTGTCGCTGGCCACCGACCCCTATCACGCCGAGTCGGACGACCCCAACCCCGTGGCCGACCAGTACGACATCCTGCACGTGGGCGAGACCCACGGCTGGGGCTGCCCGGGCGGCGGCTACAACGTGCAGCGCCGCTACTACGGCTACAACGCCTACGTCGGCAACTACTACGTGACCATCCAGGCCGACAGCCGCCTGAAGGCCACCTACCCCGATTCCAGCTGGGACCTGCTGGGCAAGGCGTCCAAGACGAGCAAGGCCGGCGAGATCACGTTCTCGGATGACCAGGCCAACCTGTACGCCATCGCCGGCATGCCCGTGACGGGCGTGACGGCCGACGCCTATGCCGACAACACGAAGACGGCCGACCAGGCCATGGCGGCCAGCGGCATCAGCGGCAGCGGCGTGGCCACGCCGGCCAACTACGCCACGGGCGCCAAGGCGTTCTGGGGCGAGGACGGCGCGGGCTACCGCTTCCACATCGTCAACTCGGGCCGCAAGATGTTCGAGAGCGAGCTGCGCATCGGCACGAACTCGCAGAAGGTGTACACCGACCCCAAGGGCAACGAGACCACCAAGAGCAGCGAGCATCCCTACAACACCGAGATCGCCAACGAGGACGTTCCCGGCACCGACGACGTCGAGGACTACGAGAACGCCAAGCGCGGCTACCAGACCAAGGCCGTCATGCTGTCGAAGGGCCTCATGGCCAGCACCGACATCACGAGCGTGGATGTCACGTTCTACCCGCAGGCCCCGGCCGGCACCGTGCCGTCCAAGCAGACGAAGAGCCTGGCCTACGACGACCTGCTGAGCGCCGGCTACGTCAACGCCGACGGCAACATGGTCATCCCGTGGGACGAGTGGGGCCAGGGCTTCCTCACCAACGTGGTGGTCAAGTTTGACAGCATCGACGTCAACGCCGGCCTCATGGGCCGCACCATCCCGTCGGGCGCCGACGAGGCCACCGTCAACGGCATCATCCGCACGGGCGACTGCTACGTCGACCTGTGGGGCGAGGCCAACTCCGTCATGGACATGCCGCTGTCCGCCTGGTTCGGCTGCAACTACGCCCAGGACGGCTGGCACTACCGCCTGGACGAGCCGCGCCAGCCCTACGGCGCCAACGTGGCCGGCTACGCCGAGTACGCGTGGGACGGCACGAACGAGGGCGTGTACGCCCACGGCACGTCCAACCGCTGGAAGGCCGGCTGGCCGAACGGCTGGACGCAGGGAACCAACGCCGGCGGCATCTACAGCTGGGGTAACGGCTACACCCGCATCGGCGACTTCGTGAAGTACGGCTCGGACAACGGCACGGTGGGGCCGAACGACCTGCAGCATCCCGAGAGCTGGTATACCGCGGCGCGCGCCCCCATCTTCAAGCGCCTGATCGCCCAGTGGCAGAGCTACTGGCGCGGCGCCAACGTGTGGCAGTCCGGCGCGGCCACTGCGTGGATCTACGGCCGCCCCTACGAGGTGAACGAGCAGATCACCGCGCAGACGTTCATGCGCTCGACCGGTCCGGCGTCCGACAGCGGCTACGGCGACACCGCCAGCGCCAACAACACGGGCACCGACCAGACCAACGGCAAGCTGCAGCGCAACAGCACGACGAACGCCTACTTCGAGGAGACCGGCTCGGGCTTCCGCTTCACGCTGGCCAACGACACCGACTACCGCATGCGCAAGGCGTACTTCGCCACCGAGGCGCTGCCGTACCAGAAGTACGAGGGCAACCTGGTCAACTTCACCACGGAGTCCATCGTGCTGTCCAAGGGCCTGTTCAAGCAGGCGCAGCTGAAGGACCTCACGCTGTACTCCATGGCCTACGATGCCGACGCCGACGCCACCACGCCGCAGACGACCGTGCTCGACGGTACCGACCTGCACGTGTTTGCCACCGACGCCACGGCGTCCGACCTGGTGGGCACCGAGGCGTGGTTCGACGACATCCAGATGGTGGACGGCGTGCTGACGGCCTACGACGCCGACGGCAACGTGACCATGTACCGCGACGCCGCGGGCAACGTGGTCATCAACAAAGCGCTGTGGGGCGGCCACTACTTCCTCAACCTGGAGACCCATATGCGCGACTTCGCGGCGCGCACCACCAACGCGAGCGGCGCCTTCATCGAGTTCTGGGGCACCGGCTCGTACCGCTGGCTTGAGCGCGACATGTACGCGACGTTCCGCACCGACTGGATCACCATGTGGTGGAACACCAACAACAAAGAGGACAGCGACCACGACAACTGCGACAACCACGGCACGCGCCTGCTCACCAACGACGCCAAGCGCGCGCTGACCACCGCCCCCAACGTGTCGGGCGGCTTCACGGGCACGTACTTCAAGGGCAACACGTACCTGCATGACTACACCTACGGCACCACCGAGTACCGCTACAACGTGTACAGCCAGGCCAAGGGCATCTCGGCCGCGCCCAGCAAGGCCACGTCGCTCAGCGGCAACGCCCCCTACACCACCACGGTGTCGGCGCGCCTGAACGTGGCCCTGCAGCCGGTGCGTCCCAACGTGGAGATGTGGGCCTACAAGGACGCCGCCCAGGCCAACCAGACGCACAGCCTGCTCACGGCCAAGTACGCCACCTCCGGCACCGCCAGCGCCGTGCCGTACGTCACCACGCGCCGCTCGGCGGCGTGGGGTAGCGAGCCCAAGGCCTACTGGCAGGACGAGCACGTGGGCTACCGCGCGGTGGTCACCAACAACTCCATCTACGGCATGACCCACGGCGCGCGCATCACCATCGGCGACATCAACCCGGTGTCGGACACGGCCGCGCCCGCGCTGCTGCAGAACGCCGGCTTCCGCACCACCAACCTCACGCTGTCGCGTGAGCTGTACGACGCCGGCCAGAAGCCGGTGGTGGACGATGAGGGCAAGCCGACGGGCGCCACGGAGAACACCATCAAGTCCATCACGCTGCGCTGGTACGTGCAGGGCGCCAAGGCCAACGTGCAGCGCCAGAGCACGACGTGGAACAAGAGCACCTACGACACGACGCGCACGCTCAACATCACCGGCACCTCCAGCCTGCTGGGCACGAAGGTGTACACCACCACCTACACCGGTGACCAGGTGGCCAAGTGGTTCACCGACGGCACCGACCTGACGCAGGATGTGGACCAGGGCGACGGCACCACCGCGACCGAGCCCGTGGAGGGCACCACCGACTACGTGCCCGGCGCGGGCGAGACCGTCACCACCATCGGCGGCATCAAGCGCAACAACGACGGCGACGTCACGCTGACGAGCGAGAAGTGGCTCGGCGGCGACCTGGCCGGCGTCATCATCGACTACGGCTACTTCCAGAAGGAGCTGACGGGCACCGACGCCTACGTCGACTTCTTCGGCTACACCATCGACTCGCCCGATGCCGACAAGCGCCGCGAGGTGACGGACACCTGGTGCATCAACGACGGCTGGGAGGCCGACGACGGCTACGACGTGACGCAGTTCTGGGATTGGTACTACAACATCGTCAAGCTGCCCACGGAGTTCCGCACCACCTACAAGGTGCCCGAGTGGAACTATCTGTACAACGGGTCGGACTACGGCACGGGTCGCGTGCCCAACCAGTACAACGCCTACACGGCCAACAAGTTCAGCGAGCTGACCAACACGCGCGACTGGGGCGAGCTGTACGCGCACACCCCCGCGTCCAGCCAGAAGGTGACGGCCAAGAGCTACTTCGTGGACGCCGCCACCCCCATGGGCAGCGTGGGCACCATCCTGAGCGTGGGCAACACCGGCAACGACTCCACCACCGCGTACTTCCGCTACTACGGCGCGGGCTGGCGCTTCGGCTACACCAACTACGCCAACCCCACGGTGGTGCAGGCCAACAACAACTACCCGAGCCTCACGGGCGGCAAGAGCACGTGGGATCCGGACTCCTACGTGTACGACCGCGACTACGAGATGTTCGACAGCACCATCACCGTGGGCGTCATGCCCGCCGAGAAGGTGCCGGACGGCACGGCCGCCAACACCGTGGACGAGCGTGACGACTACGACAACGCCTGGCGCTCGTTCGACGCGCGCTACCTGAGCCTGTCCGTGGGCCTGCTCGACGCGGCTACGTGGAGCAAGCTGGGCACCACGCGCGGCAACGCCGTGAAGACCATCACCATCGAGGCCTACCCGCGTCCTGCCGCCGACGGCGACGGTGACGACGATGCGACGGGCGGGGATGACCCCGACCCCGACCCAGGGGTGACGGTCACCACCGAAACCCTGGCCGACGGCACCGTGCAGGAGACGACCACCCGCGCCGACGGCACCACAGTGGTCAAGCGCACCGCCACCGACGGGACGGTGACCATGGCGTACACCTACACGCTGGCCACCGCCGCGTCCTACGCCAAGGCCGCGGGCGCCGGCTATGACGCCGACAACAACCTGGCACTGCCGAGCGCGCTGTGGGAGGACGGCTACTTCACCAAGCTGACCGTGGAGCTGGCGCACTTCAACGCCGGCGTGAACGAGGATGACGACGCCGCCATCGACGTGCTGGGCCGCACGGACGTGTCCCAGAAGAACATCACGCTGACGTCCAACTTCAACACGAGCTACGGCAAGAACCCCTCCATCGACGGGTTCACCACCCCGGCGGAGTGGGATCACCGCGACGACCGCTACGGCCGCTGGGGCAACGCCATCAACACCGGCTCGGCCCAGACCGTGCAGGCCGACAGCGACGGCACGCGCAACAACCATGTGAACCGCGCGCTCACGCTGGACAAGAACGGCAACCAGGCACTGCCCTTCAAGACGCTGGGAAGCACCCTGTACGGCTACAGCTACCTCAACCGCTCCAACGGCATGGACATCGAGGACAAGGCCACCCTGGTGAGTCAGATCGACCCCATCAAGCCCGACGTGCTGGGCGAGACGTTCCTGGGCGCCCCGCGCCCCGGCACCGACCGCGACGCCCTGGCATGGGACGGCAGCGAGAAGGAAGAGGACCCGGGCAAGTACTACGCCGACAAGGAGCTGGAGACCCTCATGGGCTCGCCCACGTCCGGCTGGCGCCTGAGCCTGACCAACACGTCCAACTACAGCATGGACCACGCGCGCCTGAGCGTGGGCCCCATCTACTCCGAGTACGTGGACGGCGTGTGGCGCGGCTTCGACGTGGAGAACCTGTACCTGAGCACCGACGCCCTGGCAGCGGTGCTGGCCGGCAAGATCGCCGAGAAGAACGGCTACGACTTCGGTGACAACCTGGAAGCCATCGGCGGCTACGACGTCCAGACGTTCGCCAAGGCCAAGACCGAGTTCGCCAAGCTGAGCGTCGATGACGTGAAGGCGATGCTGGCCGGCTACACGGTGGACCTGTACGCCGTGGACCGCAGCGACAAGACGGTCATCGCCGACCCGAACGCCGCGCGTCCCACCGCCAAGACGCCCACGACGCCCAGCGTCACGCTCAACCTGGCCGACTACGTGGTGGAAGAGGACATCTACGTCGGCGACACCGACACGCCCACGGGCAATAAGCGCATCGTGCTCAACATCCCGTCCGACGCGTGGAACGGCGCCGACGACTACCTGCTGAAGGCCGTGTACCACCTGCCCGGCTTCGCGTCCAACGTGCCCGGGTTCACCACCGACGACACCCCGTCGAAGAACCCCTTCGGCAACGACGTGTACCTGGACGTGTACGGCGCTCCCACGCGCGCTACCACCATGCGCCTGAACGCCACGCTCAGCACCGAGTACAAGACGGAGAGCTGGAACCAGAACACCTCCACGCGCACCACCGACACCGACTACTCGACCATGCTGCCCCTGACGGCCGAGCCGGCCATCCGCACCACGTTCAACTGGACGGGCGGCGAGTCCAACGAGAGCCACCTGGGCGTCACCATGGTGGAGCGCGGCTACACCGATTCCGACGGCAACTCCACCGACCGCAACACCTACAATGCCACCACCAGCTACGTGCCCTACCGCTGGGGCGAGGGCCCGCTGGTGGACGCCAACGACCCCACCACCGAGACCGAGTGGGCGTGGTACGAGTACATCCTGGAGAACGCCACGCGCTCCACGGCCGAGAACGGCTACTACGACCTGGTGCTGAACAACGCGTCGGGCACCGCCGCCGATCCGCGCGGGTTCGTGCCCAAGCGCCTGGAGATCGACGGCTACCAGCGCTACTCCACCGAGGGCCGTCGCCCCGTGCTGACCAAGGACGACTTCGCCGCCAACCCCAACGTGCCCTACACGTGGGGCAACCGCGCCGGCACCATCGGCGAGCTGTGGATCTTCGGCGCCAACCAGACGGTGTACCACGACAACGACGACCACACCATCGCCGAGGCCACGCCCATGGCCAAGATCCCGCTGACGAACGACTTCCTGGAGCAGTACCTGGGCAACACCGTCAAGGGCGAGCAGGGCACGCTCATCCTGCCGCTGGACGAGGCCACCCTCACGCCGTACCTCACCCCGGGCGCCACGCTGGCCCCCATCGGCACCGTGCGCCTGGTGTACAACAGCATGGCCGCCAACCTGGTGTGGAACGCCGACGAGAGCAAGGACACGTCGTTCACGGCGCGCCTGTACGGCGACGTGCGCACCCACGGCGTGCGCAGCTCGGTGACCGACCAGACCAGCTGGTCCAACCAGATGTCGTCCACCACGGCGTACTTCCCGCTGTCGTCCTACTACGGCAACATCAACCGCACCACCGAGTGCAAGGTGAACATCGCCAGCTACTACGCCACCACCACGTCCACGGCGTTCAAGGGCGCCAACGTGCGCCCCAACGCGGGCACGGCGGCCAGCAACTCCACCATCGAGGACGTGCAGGCCACCACCACCAACGGCGGCACGCGCCAGCCCCTGGTGGCCGTGGATGACGGCAACTACCCCTACATCCGCAACAACAAGAGCATCGCCGACGGCGCCCGCGCCGTGGTGGAGGTGGCCAACAAGGCCGACGAGTCGGGCTACAGCTTCACGTACCGCAACTCCACGCGTGCCCGCTCCGACGAGGCCACCATCACCATGCGCATCGACTCGGTGTCGATGAAGGCGCGCCAGATGCTGACGGGCGCCTACAGCGACGACGCCGACCTGGACACCAACGGCTACTTCATCAACCGCGGCGTC
The DNA here is from genome assembly GCA_022792415.1 of Eggerthellaceae bacterium. Lineage (GTDB taxonomy): Bacteria > Actinomycetota > Coriobacteriia > Coriobacteriales > Eggerthellaceae > Enterorhabdus. The sequence continues at coordinate 16,905 of JAAWAY010000211.1, forward strand.
GTGCGCGGGTTCCAGACCAAGACGCTCGACTTCAGCTCGGCGCTCTTGGCCATGGGCAAGCTGGAGAACGCGGAGCTGACGTTCCTGCAGCCCAACGGCGCCAAGTTCACGCTGCGCCTGAGCCCCGCCTTCCTGAGCGGCGCCGGCATCAAGAACCCCAACGGCAGCTACACCATCGACTTCGCCCGCACGTGGGGCACCACGCTCGTGCGCGACCTGGTGACGTCCACCGACCTGGCGGGCAGCAGCTGGGGCACCACGCTGGCCACCGACTGGACGGCCACGCCCTACACCATCGCCGACTGCTACCTGTACCAGGTTGACCTCAACTACGCCTCGCTCGAGCCCAGCTGGCGCCCGACCAACCAGCTGGAGAAGGCTGACGCCGCGGCTGACGCCAAGGGCTACCTGACGGTGAAGGCCACGGGCAAGACCGACTGGTACAACGCCGAGGGCAACGTCGACACCAACAAGCACACGCACAACGGCGTGACGCAGGACCGCTGCCAGTCGCAGTACTTCACCACGTACTACAGCAACGGCACGCGCTACAACAACTACTACCCGCACAACAACACGCTGCACACCTCGCTGCACCTCACCCAGAAGGGCGTCAACGACACGCGCGCCCTGGTGGAGAAGTGCGCTGCCATCTCGGTGCCGCGCCCGCGCATGGAGGTGCACAGCTACATCCAGTACGGCCAGGCCGACTACACCGAGCAGAGCCGCTCCGATTCCAGCAACACCGATGGCAACCGCACCGAGGTGACGGTGCCCTACGCCAAGACGTTCAGCTTCCGCGCGCAGCTGCGCAACGAGCCGCGCTCGGGTGACAAGGCGTACTCCAAGCTGGACGACGTGGACGTGACCATCAGCTACCCGCTGGAGTTCGAGGCCAACATCCTGTCGAGCGGCGGCACCAGCAACAACAAGATGAGCACGTGGACGGGCTTCCACCCCATCCAGACCACCATCTCGGGCTCGTTCATCAAGACGTTCGCCAACTATGACGGCGTCATCCCCGGCACGGGGCCGCAGTACGGCTCCACCGTGGGCAAGATCCGCATCTACGGCTACACCAAGGCCAACGTCACCAACGCCAAGAACCTCTCCTCCGACCCGAACTACGCCCAGAGCAAGATCGTCCTCAAGCCCTACTTCGACGCCACCACCGGCGCGCTGCTGGGCTGGGAGGCCGAGAAGGTGGCCTCCGGCGCCACCGTCGGCGTGGGCACCAAGTTCCCGCTCGAGCCGGTTTCCGGCGACTTCGTCCTGTCCGAGGATGACGTCTACGAGATGGGCATCGAGATCCCCACGACGTTCCAGCTGCTGTCCTGGAAGGCCATGAATGAGGATCCGTGGAACTACGCTGACCAGAACATCGTGGTGCAGGGCTACACCGACACCTACTTCGAGCGCCAGCGCACCATCCGCGTGACCACCCAGAACCACCTGGACGGGTTCCGCGAGAGCCCGCTCGACCTGCCGCTGTTCACGTCGGGCCAGCCGCTCGTGACGGGCAGCGTGTACGGCAACGCCAACACCGTGGCCGACAACTACATCGTGTCCTACACCGACAGCTCGCTGTACTTCGTGTCCAAGATGTACTACGACGCCGTGAGCCGCGCCGCCTACGCCGACGTGGTGAGCGGCCAGGCCGTCGTGGACAAGAACGATCAGGATTCCAACAAGCCGCCGGTGGAGCAGGCCGAGGGCAAGCGCTACGAGCTGGCCGCCGACGGCGACGCCACCGTCGACACGCTGTACCGCTTCGTCGAGAGCAAGGTGTCCAACGGCTACACCGCCATCCCGGCCGACCAGCTGGGCAGCTACGTGTACGGCGATGACGTGGCCGAGGCTGGCCGCACCAAGGTGTACTTCCTGCAGCCCGCCGAGCCGGGCGTGGAGGGATCCGTCGACCGCTACGTGGAGGTGACGCTCAACGCGGCCGCCGACGGCAACGGCTACACGTACTCCATCGGCAACGTCACGCTGCCCGCCACCGGGCTCACGTTCTACACCTATGACGCCGCGCTCATCTCCGACGGCTACGAGGTGGTGCCCTCGGGCAGCATCGCCAGCTACCTGACCAACGGCGAGCAGCTGTTCGCCGCGACGGCGGACGGCTACGACCCGGTGAAGCTGGTGAAGGGCGAGACCCAGGAGGACGGCTCGTACGACATCACCTACTGGGTGATGGGCGACACGCTGGAGAACGCCAGCGACGCCGAGAAGGCCACGGCCAAGTGGATCCTGCGCAACGGCAACTACGACATCACGGTGACCTACGCCGTGAGCGACCCCGAGAAGGACTCGTCGGGCAACATCATCACGGCCGCGGTGCCCAAGGACTACGTGGTCAGCGTCACCGAGGACCAGGCGCCCACCGCGGAGACCCGCGGCAAGGTGACCGTGGTGGTGTCGCTGGGCACCACCGAGGAGCAGCCCAAGACCGACCCGATGGACGACTTCGTCGGCCTGACCGAGGCGGCTGCCCGTGCCGGCATCAACGCGCTGACCGACTACGAGGTGCAGGCTGACGTCAAGTACGAGTACAGCAGCACGGTGCCCCAGGGCAACGTCATCGCCATCACCACGACGAGCACGCGCCTGGAGCAGGACGCCAACGGCAAGGACGTGCTGGTCAACATCGTGCAGCTGACGGTGTCGCTGGGCGTGTACGTCAAGGGCGAGTTCGACGACTACCTGAAGATGACGCCCGCAGACGCCCGCACGGCGCTCATCGCTGCCGGCTACGAGCTGAACCCCACCGTCTACGAGGGCAACGACGCCATGAAGGTGGATGAGATCATCCGCATCGTCAAGGACGGCGACGCCTACGACGAGACGGTCGAGGTGGACGACCTGACCAAGCCCATCGAGGACGAGGACGGCAACCCCGTCCTGGACGACGACGGCAACCCCACCTTCGAGAAGAAGACCGAGATCATCCACCATGACACCCAGGTGCACCTGGTGGTGTGCTCGGGCAAGACGCCCCAGACCCAGGAGAAGGAGCGCTTCGCGGGCTACAAGAACCAGCCGCGCCAGGACGTGCTGGACGCGCTGGCCGCGCTCAACTACACCGTGGCCGACGCCGACATCATCGAGCAGCAGGACGACCTGGTGGACGCCGGCATGGTCATCAGCGTGGAGCGCCTGGGCGCCTTCAGCGACGACGAGGACGACCGCGGTGCCGTGCGCGTGACCGTGTCCACGGGGCTCACCCCCGCGGGCGAGCGCGCGCGCCTGTTCAACGAGTGCGTGGGCCTGACCGAGGAGGAGGCCCGCACGCTGCTGACCGAGGGCGGCTACACGCCCAAGTCCGAGGTGGGCTATGAGGCGAGCGACGACATCGTGAACGAGGAGGGCGAGGTCACCTCGCCGGCCATCGCCGCCAACCACGTGGTGTGCATCCACGTCATCGACGCCGACGGCAACGAGGTGACGGGCGACGACGTCCCGCTGGGGCTGAGCACCGTCAAGATCATCCTGTCGTCGGGCCCGAGCGATGGCGAGGGGTCGAGCGGCACCATCAGCGGCGCCCTGAGCGGCCAGCCGACGAACCTAGTTGACAAGACGGTGGCCACGCGCACCGACCTGGACACTGGTACGCCCGAGACCGCCCGTTTCACCAACTACAACTCCGGGTCGAACGACGGCCACCACCAGGGGCATTCGAGCTGCTGGGGATCGTCGGCCGACGAGGGTTCGGGCGACCTGGCCATCGGCTACAAGGCCCAGGGCTCGTTCCTGACCGACTTCCGCCAGGTGAACACGTACCCCAACGCCCGCGGCATGGGCAACACCACCACGCCCTACCCCGAGGGCACCACCTACATGCAGCAGGGCAACTCGGGCTACTGGACCAGCATCTGCACCACGTGCAACAACTGGGCCTACCATGACCGCACGTTCCACTGGATGTACGGCAGCCTGAACAACAACGCCACGGGCAACATGCGCCGCATCTACCACTACAACTACGGCTACTACAACCAGTACCACAGCTGCACCGAGTACGAGGACAACAGCTCTACGACGCTGTACAACAACAGCGCCACGAGCGGCAACCCGCACTACGAGTCGGTGGGCTCCGTGACGTACAACACCGGCGCGCACCTGACCATGACCCAGAAGCTGCAGGGCGACGGCTTCGACGCGTACTACGTCAAGATCAAGCGCCAGGCGCTGCCCTACATCGACAAGGTCACGGTGAACTACCGCAGCGGTGAGTCTCTGGTTGTCAAAGGCGCTGATATTCGCGCTGAGTACATCCGCGAGCTGACCGACGGCGATGATGTGTACACGTCGGTGCAGCGCGACCAGGACGGCAACTACTACTTCCGCCTGAACCTGCTGGCCCGCGACGCCAACGGCAAGCCGGTGGTGTCCTTCGGCATCGACAACAACGCCGCTTACCGCGATACGTTCAACGACTACAAGCAGGGCATGGACATCGACTACGTGTCGAACATCGTCTACGACCTCAACATCAACCAGGGCACGCTCGACAGCGACGGCAACGCGCTGCCGGCCGACTACGGCAAGTGGTTCGGCGACCGCCAGACCGACCCGGCCGCGTGGGTGCGGCTCATGTCGTTCGAGGTGACGGGCCGCTTCGTCAAGGCCGGTTCCTACAACTCCGACGGCACGTACGCTCCGGCCACCGTGACGGCCACCACCGAGACGGCCATGACCATCGGCGGCAAGTACTCCGGCACGAACTACCGGCACCCGGCCGCCCAGCGCTACGACTCGCCAAACCAGCGCTACAACGGCACCAACGCCAACGACACGTCGAGCAACGAGTACGGCCGCGGCACGTGGTCGTACGCCAACTACCACCGCAACGGCGCCTGCCACAACACCAGCTGGTACCACAACGGCTGCGGCTGGCACGGCCACCACACGCACTACTACAGCTTCGACGAGGGCAAGATGCGCCACCTGCGCACGAGCGTGCGCTTCCTCACCTACGAGAGCCGCAACTACGTGCGCAAGTCGGTCACCCGCGATGCGGGCAGCCTGGGCGTGACAGGTAACACCTACAACTCGTCCAACAACTCTGACCAGCGCGTGTTCGCCGGCGATGAGGCGTTCTATATGTCGCTGTACCGCTACCCGGCGGGCTGGAACTCCACCAGCTACAGCGAGCACGACTACCGCCCGTGGGCGGGCTACCAGTCGGCGGCCGACAACATCCGCATCACCGACACGCTGCCCACGGTGTACCCCGACAAGGACATCGAGTACTTCGGCTTCGTGGGCACGGGCCTCAAGTTCTTCAAGGGTGCCACCAACGGCGCGAGCAACGACAACAGCAGCATCTGGGCGCACCTGAACCCGGTCACCAACCTGGCGGCCCAGGAGCGTTCGGCCAACTTCGACAAGGTGTACATCACCCTGCGCACCACCAAGTGGGCCGAGCAGGCCGACACGTCGGTGTGGCCCAACGGCTGGGCGCCCGACAGCACGGGCGACCGCACCATCCGCATCCGCAAGAACAACATGTACCTGGTGAACGCCGACGGCACGGAGACCATGGTCGACGAGCACCTGCAGGCGCTCGGCAACGCCCAGGCCGCCGGCGCGGGCGAGTCGTCCGACAACCCGTCCAGCCCGGGCCTGACCTACCTGTTCAGCAAGGGCCTCAACAAGGACGGCGACGCGGTCATCTACTTCAACCGCCCCTACGACTACACGCCGGACTTCATGGACGCCGCCAACTGGGTGAGCTGCCCCGAGTACCCGGCCTACGACAAGGACACCGACACGCTCACCGCGACGACGGGCAACACCGGCCACGCGCCGCTGACCATCTACCTGCCCGACGGCGAGTTCGTGACCAGCTACACGCTGGACCTGGGCCCCTACGGCGGTGACGCCGACGCCACGGCCGAGACGACGCGCGCCTACGACGGCGACGCCGGCACGGACGCGAACACGTCGGACTACGCCGTGCTCGGCCGTCCCTACATCTACAAGGGCCAGGCCAACAAGCTGCAGAGCAAGGGCATCGGCGCCACCAACTACATCGACAACGCGCTGAGCCGCGCCACGGTGGCGGCCACGCACTACGTCGACCCGTCCGTGCAGATCGCCTCGCCGGTGAAGTCGACGTACTACAACAACGCCTACCGCATGACCAGCGGCGGCACGCTGCACAACTCCAGCCCGGTGGCGGCCAACGGCTCGCTGCCGCTGTGGAGCCACGCCTCCGCCGGCCGCATGGAGTTCAACAACCTGGGCAGCTACTCGTACAGCTGGGTGCCGCGCGAGGCATCGTCTGACACGGCCTGGATGGTGGGCTACCGCGTGGCCTACGGCTACGCCGCCGGCATCCAGACCGAGCAGAACGGCACGACGCGCGACCCGCAGGCCGGCGACAACTGGTTCAAGGGCACCAACGAGCTGTACCGCACCCAGTGGATCAACGACCAGAGCCAGTTCAACTACAACCCGGCCGACCACAACACGCAGCAGACGTTCAACACCGACGTCAAGTACATCTACGACTACGGCGACGGCACGGCCACCGACAACCTGACGCCGACGCGCGCCGTGTACGAGGTGCGCTTCCAGAACCGCGCCGACGAGGGCAGCGACACCAACCAGCGCCGCGCCGCGCACCTGAGCAACATCTCGCTGCGCACCGTGTTCGATGAGAACATCGCCGCCGTCACCGGCAGCACCGACGAGCAGAAGGCGCGTAAGGCGTTCCGCCTGCAGAACCTGTACCTGCCGGCCTACCTGGTGGGCAACACGGGCCACAACTGCGCCGACCACGCCACGGGCACGTGCCTGAGCTACCAGTACACGCCCTACGTGGATGAGAACGGCACGTTCGTCGAGTACACGGGCAAGCGCCACGTGGAGGACGGCAAGCAGAAGGCCGAGGACGGCCGCCAGATCATGCTGTCCGTGAAGGGCGCGGCCTACGTGGCCAACGACCCGAACGCCTACATCGAGGCCCTGGCCTGCAACGGCGCCTCCGCCAACGCCGACGAGGGCGTGGAGGCCCAGGCCGCCGACGGCTGCTCGGTGGACTGCCTGGCCTGCGACGGCCAGTGGTTCAACGCCGCCCAGTTCTCGTTCAAGTACATGGATGCCCAGGGCCACGAGCAGACGGTAACCACCACCTGGGCCGACCTGGTGGCCGAGGGCCGCGTGACCGGCCCGTTCGCCATCGACAAGCAGGGCAACGTCGTGTACAAGGCCGACGGCACCCCCGTGGGCATGGCCGACGGCGACTACACCATCGCCGCGGACGGCTCCGAGCCGGCCTACACCGTCAACGCGCTTGACGGTGACTACGTCATCGACATCGAGAGCTACTTCCGCGCCGCCACGGCCGTGACCGACACCGACGCCGAGGGCAACACCGTCGTCACCGGCTTCGAGAACGCCACCGCCACCAACGACGCGGGCGACACCATCACCTACCCGGTGTTCAAGGCCTACGAGACCACCAACACCAACACCATCGACGGCTTCAGCGCCACGTCCCCCGAGGACCAGGACTACGCGCGCGCCGTGGTGACCGAGCTGACCGTGGACTTCGAGGCGCCCAACGCCAACCGCCGCTTCCCCGGCACCATGCTGGACAGCGGCCAGTGGCTCACGCGCGCCAGCGAGGTGAACGGCAAGTCCGGCAACGCCATCAACTGGAACCACGCCTACTACGGCTACGACGCCACCAACACCAACTACGCCTTCAAGTACGACGGCACGTTCATCGACCGCCCGGCCGACGAGTTCACCAGCGCCACGGCCGCCAGCTCCACGCTGACCAACAACAACGTGCTGACCGGCGCCGACAAGGAGGAGAACGCGGGCAACTGGGACTACGAGTCCACCCCGACGTTCGGCAAGCAGGCCAACGAGTACGTGGGCACCGACTCGCGTCACCGCCTCATCGTGACCGTCAAGTCCAAGGACCCCAACACCGAGGGCATGTCGGCCTACGTGGACGACACGGCCGCCTATCGCGTGGCGCATAAGATCGGCACCATGGACGTGTCCTACGTGCGCGGCCGCAAGGTGACCCCCATCGAGTACGGCACGGCCCAGAAGGACACGGTGTTCGCCTATGACGCGGACGACCGCTCCATGACCAACGAGTTCAGCTTCCGCGCGCCCAACTCCACCAGCGACATCCCGGACGGCGCGCTGTACGCCGGCGACTACCTGGAGTACACGCTGTACGTGGGCGCCAACCTCAACTCGCAGCTGCCGCTGCGCCACGTGGACGCGCGCTTCACCGTGCAGCCCGGCCAGCGCATCGTCGGCTGGGAAGTGGTGCGCGAGGACGGCACGGTGCTCAACACCGTGGGCACCACCGCCGCCGTGAGCGACGGCGTCGTCGACGACGAGGGCAACAAGACCACAAGCGCCGACTGGTTCGTGCCGGCGTCGCAGAGCGCCCGCGTGACCGCCCAGATGCTGGACGGCAACGGCTACGTGACCCTGGCCGACGTGCCGGAGTCCACCGACGTGACCAAGGTGTCGCATCAGGTGCGCGTGCCCGTGGCCACGCCCGACCCCGACCCCGAGCCCGTGGAGCCGACCGATCCCGACGAGGGCGAGGCCACCGATCCCGACGAGGGCGGTGACACCCCCGAGACGCCCGAGGTTCCCGAGGCCCCCGAGCCGACCGAGCCAGAGTACACCGTGGTTAACACCGAGGCCGGCACCGAGCACTACGCCGAAAACCGCGCGCTCGTGTTCTCGGTGGGCAGCCAGTACCAGCAGATCGAGCCCGGCGAGGGCGTGTACCTGCGCGTCATCACGCAGATGACCGACGAGCTGCAGGCCAACCCGTCCGCCGACGACTACAACGCCACGGGCAACAACGCGTTCACCCAGAACGCCGACGCCCCGTCCTACAGCGCCAGCGAGGTGAGCGCCACCTACGTCGCCACGGCCACGCCGCTGCACGGCTACGCGCAGTACCGCGTGGGCGAGGCCACCAAGGCCCCCACGGCCGGCAACGCCAACGGCGGCGGCGCCGTGGGCTCGGCCGCCAACGAGTACCTCAACCTGTTCGACGAGGGCCTGGACGCGGTGCACTACTTCCACGAGACCGACCTGACGGCCAACCTGACCGGGCGCGCCCAGTACGGCAGCCGCATCACGTCGAAGGTGCGCTTCTACAGCCACGCCAACGACCGCCACGGCGTGCTGGCCAGCGCCGCCGTCGACGCGGCGACGGGCCTCATCGCGTCCACGTCGACCAACCGCGACGCCGAGGACCAGATGACCGGCACGACCAACCGCCGCGTCAACGAGAGCGCGGCCGCCAACCACACCACGGGCGACGTGCGCATCGCCTACCAGTGGACCAACGAGTCCAAGACGCGCCGCGCCACGGCCAACCAGGACGGCAACCCCGGCCGCCTGACCGTGACGGGCCTGAAGAACCCGACGTTCCACACCAACGACGTCACCGTGATGGTCAACTTCACCAACGGCTTCGACACGACGGCCCAGGCGCCGACGGGTCGTCGCGTGTTCGAGGTGTACGGCCACAACATCGACTACCCCGACGGCATCCCGGCCAACACCACCAGCGGCGTGGCCACCACCGACGGCGATCCCACCCTGCGCGACGGCGTGGGCGGCGCCAAGGGCCCGCAGGCCGCCGAGGGCCGCCGCAACGTGCGCGTGGAGTACTACGTGCCGCTGACGGCGCTCGACATGGACGACCTGGCCCGCGCCCAGGCTGCCTACCCCGACGGCGTGACGCTGGCCACCAAGGAGGAGACCACGACGCCGGCCGAGGGCGGCGACCCGGTCACCACCACCAAGACGCTGGGCGCCTGGTTCGCCGAGGACCAGGACACCAAGGCCCTCACCGTGTTCATGACCGGCCGCACCAACCGCGTGCAGGGCACGGCCAACGACTTCACGGGCGACGGCAGCCGCACCGACCGCGGCGTGTACGACATCAACCTGTTCCGCGAGGCCACGGCCATGCGCTGGACGTACTTCGACGTGCCCGCCACCGCCGACGGCGTGAGCCCCTTCCTGCTGGACGACGTGGTGCTGGACGGCGTGGGCCGCTTCAACGACACGCGCAGCCTGCTGACCACCTGGAAGGACATCGCCAACTGGTATGAGAGCAAGGTGTCGGTGGACGTGGCCTACAACCACCTGCACAACGAGGACACCACGCTCGACTTCGCCGGCAACACGACGGCCGTCGAGCACGGCCTGTGGCGCACCAAGCAGAACGAGTGGGCCGAGAGCGACGTCATCCGCGTGTACCGCCGCAGCCCCAACGCGCAGTACCAGAGCCAGGTGTTCCAGACGCGCGAGCAGGCACTGGGCACCTATGACGAGAACGCCGCCCAGAAGACGGGCTACGTGCCGGGCGAGACGTTCTGGTACAAGAACACGATCAAGAGCGCCAAGCTGTCCGTGGCCGCCAGCGCCATCAGCTACACCATGTACGACAACGGCAACTGCGGCAACTGGTGGAGCGGCAACAACACGAGCGGCTACTTCAGCACCAACCACGGCCACAGCTCGTGGGCGCAGATGCGCATCGACTTCACCGTGTACAGCACCACCACCATCTCGTGGGAGCAGTACGTGTCGTCTGAGAGCTCGAGCTACGACTGGCTGCGCTACTACATCTACAAGAACGGCGTGAACATCGGCGAGTACGGCAACTGGGGCGGCAACGTGGCGTGGCACACCCGCAGCCACACGCTCGACCCGGGCAACTACAGCATCTACTTCCGCTACCGCAAGGACGGCTCGGTCAGCCGCGGCGACGACCGCGCGGGCGTGCGCCGCATCAGCATCGTCAACAGCATCGACTCCTACAGCCAGGGCGGCACCATCGGCGCCGACGAGCCCAAGGACACGATGATGATCCCGACGACGCAGGAGGACGGCGCCGGCGAGAGCGAGATCTACAACCCGGTGTTCTACGAGCGCATCCCGCTGGACTACCTGAAGCAGGCCGCGGGCTACGCCTACGACGACGCCGGCACGGCCAGCGCCAAGATGGGCGCCACCATCGACGGCACCTACCTCGAGAACATCCTCAACTCGCGCGCGGCCGACGGCTCGCTCGAGAACATCGTGTGGCGCGACCGCTACGGCAACGACGTGACGGCCGACCGCCTGCGCGGCCTGCGCGCCAAGGTCACCCTGGTGGGCACCACCACCGAGGCGGCCGACTACGGCGGGTCGATGAACTACACGTCCACCACGGTCAACAGCGGCTTCTGCCCCGTCAACGGGGCCGACACCTGCGTGGCCGGCTACAACACGCGCACGGGCCGCATCTTCAACGACCTGAACCCGCGCGCGGAGGGCGTGTCCAACGACACGACGTTCGGCCTGTTCAAGATCGAGTGGATCGCCGAGGAGGGCATGGGCGCCGAGCCGGGCACCAGCCGCTTCCTCGATGAGAACGAGATGGCCACGGGATCCAAGCTCGACGACGCCAACAAGGCGCTGCGCCCGGTGGACCGCCCCGACTACAACTCCTGCGTGCTGGAGGTGGGCGACACGTTCTCCATCGCGTTCCCCGTGCGCGCGGCCGAGAGCGACCTGCCCCAGGTGTACAAGGACCTGGACAACTCCACCACCACGGCCACCAACGCCGACGGCACGCCCAACACCACGGGCCTGGAGCCGGCGTACCTGCCGCGCCTGGGCGAGTACTATTCCACCAGCTACCACAACTGCGACAACGCCAGCTGGGGCGCGGGCAACTTCCAGGTGTACCCCGGCGCCAACAACGCCACCTTCGGCCTGTCGGGCAACATGTCCGGATCGGGCGCCAGCAAGATCCAGAACCAGGGCGTCCTCATGGACATGGACTCCCTGCTGCTCGACTCGGCGTTCAGCTCCGACAAGCCCAAGCACGTGGACACCTACGAGATGTACGCCAAGTCCTACACGTTCATCCCGGGCACGAGCAGCAACACCACGTCTGACAGCTACAACAGCTGGGTGCGCGGCAACAACAACATCTTCATGGACAACGACGTGCGCTCGAGCGCCACGCACCAGAAGGTGAGCTACATCCTGACGGGCACGCCCACCACCGGCACCGTGAACGACGCCGTGAACGGGCTGCCCCTGCAGTACACCTACGTGACGGCCGGGCAGACGAGCACAGGCTACACCCGCGACTACTTCCGCTACGTCACCGCCACGCGCATCGCCGACGCGCTGTCCACCCTGACCGGCGGCCGCGCCACCAAGACACAGGACGTCAACGTGCTCATGAGCAACACCGGCACGGTGGCCCTGGGCGACGGCGAGGACGCCCCGACGGTGTCGGGCGCCAAGGCGCTGTCCAGCACGCCGCTCATCTGGTCGCAGACGCGCGTCCACATGCAGAAGGCGTGGCTGGCCACCACCTCCGAGATGGTGAGCGACCTCGACGACGGCTACGGCGCGGACAACGCCTCCGACGACTACCAGGCCGCCCGCAAGTACAGCGAGGACGGCACGCTGTTCACCGGCTACAACTCCAACGTGTCCGCCACGGTGGCCCCGGCCGACCCGAACTACGACGACTACCACAAGATGGTGCGCGGCAACGCCCAGAACAACCTGATGAAGAATCAGTACGACAACCGCGAGATCGAGTTCGGCCAGTACGAGGACGCCCTCGAGCTGGGCCAGGAGTACACCAGCCAGCTGACCGCCTACAACTACGGCGACCGCAACCTCGACGGCGTCGAGTTCACCTACATCATGCCGCGCGGCGTGGAGCCGGTGCTCGACGAGGACGGCAACGTGGTGCTGGACGCCGAGCTGCTCAAGACGGTCAACGGCGTGTCCAACGGCCGCGGCGCCTCCGCCAACAACGGCGCGCCCTACGTCAACGAGACCTACGAGACCATTCCCGCCGACCTCATCGACGTGGAGATCATCCAGACGCCCTACGGCACCTACCAGGGCTATGACGCCCCGAGCGCCATCCAGGACCCGGCGGAGTACCGCACGGGCAGCGTCATGACGGCCGAGACCGACCTGTCCGCCGCCATCGACCGCTCCACCTACACCGCCGTGAGCGGGGCAGGGGAGTCCGGCGCCGGCGACAAGGTGGTGGACGGCAAGATCGTGGCCGACCCCGCCCAGATGCGCGGCGTTGACTACACGCAGAGCTCGCAGCCGTGGGTGCTCAAGATCACCGTCAAGCAGGACCTGGGCAAGTGGTTCGGCCGCAGCGCCGACGGCACGGCCGTCAACGCCGCCGACCCCGACCCGTCCAGCCTGGCCGACTGCTACGCCACGGGCGGCTACAAGCTGCGCGTCAACCTGCGCAGCCACATCTTCGGCAACAACGAGGACGAGGCCTGGTTCGACCGCCTGCTCACCGCCCCGTGGGACGACCTGGACAACACCGGCGGCGTGGACGCCGCCACGGTGGGCGAGGTGGACGCCGACGGCGCCCAGGTGACGCCCGACCGCGAGCCGTTCAACTCGTCGGCCTACTACCAGGTGTACGACGTGGACGTGTACGAGGGCAACGCCGCCCCGCAGACGCGCCGCCAGAACGTCCAGCCCTTCGGCATGGATTACACGTGGACGCTCATGCACGGCAGCCTGGCCGGCGCCCACGCGCCGCTGTACGCGCAGTTCTACGGCTCGCCCAACTTCCCGGCCATCAACGGCTACACGGTGATGAACAACTCCGTGCTGGCCGACGCCAACCTGGCCGCCAACGACCAGCAGGCCGACCTGGCCGCCATGGGCCTGCGCGTCACCGACGCCGCGCAGGTCAACCATGATGACGCCCTCAAGCGCGCCCGCAACGCCGACGGCACCGTGGTGGCCGGCTCGGCCCAGACGCTGTACGCCCAGACGGGCACGCACGCCGTCATGCGCAAGCCGATGGTGCGCGTGTGGTCCACCGTGAGCGACTACGAGCCCGAGGTGGGCGTGACCTCCGACGCCGTGCAGGCCGTCAACGAGACGTACTACGTGGACACCGAGGCCGACATGCGCCAGGTGAACGTGCACGTGGAGAACCGCTACTGGCTCAACGACCAGCCCTACCAGTGGGAGCGCGTCAACGGCAGCTACCCGTATTCCTACAACGGCTACGTGTTCAGCTCGAAGTACCGCAACAACTACGCGGTGGACGGCGGCCAGAAGGGCTCGCTGACGCTGCCCGTGGTCACGTTGGTGCTGCCCTACGGCGTGGCGCCGTACTCCAAGGTGACGGGCCAGCCCTACCTGCCCGAGAACTCCGGCAGCGCCCTCAACGTGGACGACTGGGACGTGTCGGCCGTGGTGGGCGCCGATGCCACCAACTACGAGAACCTGACGGCCACGCCGGCCGACCCGTCCGACCCGACGGGCTACCAGACGCTGTCCAGCGTCAACGACAACATGAGCCGTGAGTGGAAAGAGGCCAACTGGAACGCCTCCTACACCTACGAGCCCGTGACCACCGACTCGGGCGCCACCGAGTACCGCTACGTGCTGCGCTTCGAGCCCAAGGCCGACGGCTACAACGACCCGAACGACCTGGTGACCCAGATCGTGTCGGGCGGCCTGGACACGTTCAAGGTCAACGTCATGACCTACGACGAGCCCAAGATGGGCCTGGAGCCCACCGTGACGGCCCGCGGCTACGAGAACATCCGCGCGTTCGTGACGTCGAAGGTGGACGGCTACAAGTTCCTCACCGACGAGAACATCACCGTGGTCAACGGCAAGACCGAGGACCGCACGGTGCAATACGACGTGAACGGCGAGGCCACCACCGTGGTGGGCACCACCGCCTTCAACCCCTTCACCGTGGGATCCGAGGCCCAGCTGACGCGCGACCAGCGCCTGACGTGGCTGAAGTACCGCGCCGACCACAGCAACTGGACCACCATCAACTCCACCACCTACAGCAACCTGTACCGCAACGCCGGCTGGTACAACGAGGACAAGCGCCTGGACGCCACGCAGACCACGTACTACACGTACCGATCCAACTGCGACTGCGGCCATGACTTCACGGCCACCGAGCACGTGACCGGCTTCATCCCGGCCAAGTACATCAACTGCGGCGTGCGCACCAACGAGCGCGTGCCCAGCAACTACCTGGTGGGCTTCAACGGCCGCTACGTCGAGTCGTCCGGCACCACCCGCATCCCCAACGCCATGGGCGCCGCGGGCACGGCGGCCCGCCCGCTGTACGGCGGCAAGGTCACCGTGGGCATGGACGCCGAGCCCATCCCCGCCGACCAGCAGGTGGACAACGGCAAGGGCCTGCTCGTGGGCGACTACGAGTACGACAACACGTCCTACGGCCTGTCCGCCGCCACCACGGCCGACCTCAACCGCGCCGGCGACGGCGCCACCACGCACGCGGAGCGCTTCGCGAGCCGCCTGACGGCAAACGCGGACAACCCGCAGGGCGTGGCGGCCGTGCACACCGACGACGGCGTGTACAACACCGTGAAGCTGCGCACCAAGGTGCCCACGCTCAACGTGGACTACGAGGTGGAGGCCAACCCGCAGGATCGTCCGAGCGACGACCCGTCCAAGCCCAACGGCGCCGGCGACAAGCCGGGCACGAGCGCCACGGGCAAGGGCGCCGGCAAGGACTCCATCATCAACACCGACGGCTCCATCGTGTCCGCCGCCGTCACCGAGGGCAGCACCACGAGCCGCGTCATGTCCGACACCAACGGCAACGAGATCATCCGCGTGACGGAGACCACGGCCGCCGACGGGTCCGTGACCACGGTCATGGAGCAGAAGAACGCCAGCCAGCAGATGGAGCGCTATGCCAAGCGCGTCGTGAGCGCCGACGGCCGCACCATCACCGTGACGCTCAAGCACTACGAGAACGGCGTGTGCGACTGGTCGCTCGTCAAGACGTTCACCCTGTCCCAGCTGACGGGCGAGGTGGACCTGACCAACGCCAAGCTCTACGAGGGCGACTGCGACAGCGCCGACGGCAAGCACGTCATCACCGAGACGTACCGCCGCACGCGCCGCATCGTCTACGGCGTGATGCCCGCGGCCTACGAGCCGGTTCCCACGGCCAGCCTGGGCGACTACGTGTACGGCGACAACGTGCCCGAGGCCGTGCGCGCCGACGTGTACGTGCGCCCCAACCCGGCCGACCCCTACACCAAGGTGACGCTCAACCGCGAGGCCGACGGCACCCTCAGCTACACGCTGGCGGGCGTCACGCGCCCGACGGCCGGCGTGACGTTCTATGTCAACAGCGGATCCACGTCCGCCGTGGGCACGACGTTCTACACCCAGAGCTACCTGTACGAGCCCGCGGCCGTGGACTACACGGGCACGCGCTACGTGCAGCGCCCCGCGACCGACGCCAACGGCGATCCCATCGAGGGCGAGTTCCAGTACATCGAGGAGTCCAAGGCCCTCGACGTCACGAGCGAGGAGACGCGCTACAGCCGCGAGGAGGTCTACACGGCCCTGCCGCGTGAGGAGCAGGCGCTCACCGACGCCATCGCGTCGGGCACCAAGCTGTACGTGGGCGAGGGCGAGGCCTACGTGTCCGCCACCGTCCAGCGCCTCCCCGACGTGGAGAAGGTGGAGATCGACCCCTACAGCTACTTCGAGTACAAGCCGCAGTCCACGGGCACCTACGAGGTGCTGGGCGCCACGTTCTACCGCCTGAACGACGCGACCAAGGAGTACGTGGAGGAGCGCATCACCAGCATCGACGACCTGCGCTTCTGGGCCACGCCCGGCGCGCCGGCGCTGTACGTCAAGACCACCCTCAACGGGCAGGACGCCTACCTGCGCGCCCGCCTGGCCTCCAAGAACCTCGACCCGCTGCTGGACTACGGCTACCGCGTGGACGGCTCGACGGCCGACCATGACGTCATCGACGTCGACTTCTTCACGCGCACCGAGAGCCAGCAGCAGAAGCTGGACGAGACGGGCGAGCCCGTGTACGAGGAGGGCGAGGACGGCAAGCCCGACTACGACAAGCCCGTCATGGAGACGGTGTACCACTACCAGCCCGCGACGGTGGACATCAACACCATCGACGTGTACCTGGCCAGCGACGCCCCCCAGCTGTACGTGAAGGACGGCGACGACTACGTCGAGGCGCGCCTGCTGCGCCGCACCATCGACCCGCGCACCAAGTACACCTACACCCTCGACGACATCGCCCAGCTGACCGCCGTGGGCGCCCAGTACTACACGGCCCAGGAGGTCACGACCAACCGCCCGATGCTCGACGCTGACGGCAACGTCATGACCGACGAGGCGGGCAACACCATCTACCAGACCGAGTTCGTGTACACGGCGCTGCCCGACACCGAGAAGCTCGGCGACTACCTGGAGCCCGAGGCCAACCAGCTCTACATCAAGCTGCCCGTCAACGGCTCCGACGAGTACGTGGCCATCGACCTGGTGCGCGTCAAGGAGGAGGAGCCCGAGGTCGAGCCCGACCCGTACGACCGCTTCGTGTACCGCGCGCAGCAGACCGTGCAGGACGTGCGCTTCTCCACCACGCGCAAGGTCATCTTCGAGACCGAGCTGCGCGACCCCGACGTGCCCACCGTCCCCGACCCGGAGACGGGCGTGGACGTGCCCTACACGTTCAGCGGCTACGTGGTGGACGGCCACACCCTGGCCTGGGTGACCGAGAACGACATGTACTACCAGTTCAACGGGTTCAAGTACGACCCGTCCATGCTCGACAGCTTTGGCATGGACAACGACTGGATCAACCATGACACGCTGTTCCTGCCCAGCGAGGAGCGCGACGCGTGGCAGTACAACGAGAACCCCTGGTTCGCGGCCACCATCCTCAACTCGGCCGACCGCCTGAGCAAGGACGAGTACACCGACATCGTGGAGGCCCAGGGCAACCTGAAGCACGCCAAGCTGGTGTACGCCATGCACCTGCCCAGCCAGGTGACGTTCTACGACGAGGCCATGCTCACCGACGACAAGGAGCTGGCCGACAGCAACAAGGCCTACAAGTGGATCGGCGACTACGAGGACGACGACTACGCGTTCTACGTGGAGCGCGTGTACCGCGACCGCCATGCCACCACGGCCGACCTGGATGCGGGCGAGTACGTCGCCGACGCCCAGGGCCACAAGATCGATGGCTTGGACACGGCCGACCTGGATGCGGGCGAGGGCGTCATCAAGACCGAGCGCCTGACGCCCAAGCAGCTGCTGGAGAGCGGCTGGACGGTCAAGGTGACCTACCAGCCCGACTACGGCGACAACAACTACGCCACGAGCGGCAGCCTGGCCGGCCGCGGCGGATCCACCAACGCCCACTACGGCAAGGCCGACGTGGACGACCCCAACGACACCGTCGAGTCGCACGGCCTGATCGTGGACACGCTGGCCGGATCGACCACCGCCAACGACGGCGTGGGCTCCTACAGCACCACCAAGCCCCAGCGCCACGACAACGAGGTGGTCGTGTTCGAGCTGGCCGCGCCCGATGACGCCACCGACGACGAGTTCGACAAGTACGACAGCCTGCTCAACGCCTTCTACGGCGGCGCGCATGCCGACGGCTATCTGGGCTACGGCGACTCCGTCACCCTCAAGGTGAAGACGCGCCTGGACAACCTGGGCGACGTGGACTCCGCCATGGACGACAGCCTGTACCAGGACGGCGCGCTCGTCAGCTACAAGAAGCAGATGCAGGCCATCAACAGCTGGGAGAGCGACGTGGCCCAGGTGTACGCCACCGCCCACGAGACCAAGCTCAACTGGCTGTCCGACGACCCCGACGACAAGGCGTGGGACCACATCTACGAGGACGGCGACAAGGACAACAAGCCCAAGGCCACCGAGGGCGGCAAGACGCTCATCGGCACGGCGTTCCACGGCCAGTCCGTCAACCGCTTCTACCGCGCCGGCGAGAAGGCCGAGGACCACTTCCGCAGCAACCTGAACTACGACCGCGACAGCGACTACGACGACCTGTACGTGACGGCCCAGTCCGGCTGGTTCCACGTGCGCAAGCCGTCCGTGTCGGTGCGCGCCGACACGGCCCAGCTGCGCACGCTGCTGTACAACTCCGACATGAACGTGTACACCGGCCAGGACGTGCAGCTGCGCGGCGACAACAGCTTCTACATCACGCAGGCCATCAACACCGGCGGCGCGGTGAACAGCTTCATCGTCGACTGGCAGGTGCCCTTCTGGGCCACGGCCAGCGCCAGCCTGGGCGGCAACGCCATGACGGTCGAGAACGCCAACTTCGAGAGCACCGAGTACGCCCTCGGCCGCTTCCAGTCGCTGTTCCAGTCGGTGTCGACCGGCGTCTGGGAGGTGCCGGGTGCCGAGTACGAGCTGAACGGCCAGCAGGTGCTGGCCAACACGCCGGGCGCCGTGGCCGTCAACGAGGCCGCCGAGACCGAGCAGCAGCTGAGGCTGTTCATGTTCGCGCGCATCAACACCACCGACACCGCCGCCGAGCTCAACGTGTTCAACGAGCAGAACGGCCCCACGTACAACGACTACGAGAACTTCGCCCTGCCCGGCAGCGACGCCGACCGCGACTACTGGTACGGCGAGGACGAGCGTGACGACTTCGGCAGCACCGACGCCAACAACGCCGACAGCCAGCAGTGGATCGCCATCGGCGACCCGCAGGGCTATGCCATCACCGACAAGGAGAACGTCACCATCGACGACTCCTTCCTCGACCGCTACCCCAACAGCCAGGTGCGCCAGATCCGCTGGGTCATCAAGGCCGTCGACCAGGACAACCCCAACGTGGCGGACGACTCGGTGTCCAACAAGGTGGCCGTGCCCCACGGCTTCCGCCTGGACGTGGACGCCATGCTCGACTCCGACGGCATCCAGCAGGACAACGCCGGCAACATCGTCGACCCGGCGGGCAAGCAGGAGGCCGACGACTTCGACCCGCTGCGCCTCAACGTGGGCTGGAAGTACCGCCTGAACAACCGCGGCCTGCTCGACACGCTCGATTCGGCGGGCAACTACTACCCGGATACCACCGTCAACATCCACGAGGGCATCACCAACGGCGCCCCCATGGTGCGCTTCTCGTCGTCCGTCATCAGCGACCTGGTGGTGGGCCTGGGGTCCAAGGAGGGCCCCGACGAGTCGACGGCCCGCTCCGCCGACAGCAGCGAGGTGCACGCCAACCACTTCGTGAGCGCCGTGCCCCGCTACGACGACACGAAGAACGTGGAGACCCAGCGCGCCCGCGCCGGCTTCATCCGCACGCCTGAGAGCCCGGTGCTGGCGCTGACCATCAGCCAGGGCTACTTCACCGGCGACAGCAAGCTGTACCAGTGGCGCAGCGGTGCTAACACCATCGACAAGCGCACGTCGCGCATGATGCGCTACAAGATCGTGCTGTCCAACCTGAGCGCCGAGCAGATGGCGGCCCTGGGCTTCGAGGGCCACGAGCCCGACAACTGCGGCAACCCGCAGATCTCGCAGATCCTGCCGTTCGTGGAGGGCTACGCCGAGGCCGAGCTGGCCGGGCGCCCGCTCACCTACGTCAGCTACGAGGCGCTGCAGGCCGACAAGCTGGCCGCCAAGCCGCAGTACGCCTACTTCGATTGGGACTACCGTTCCGAGCGCCAGGGCAAGGTGAACGCGTCCAACATCAACAACGAGACGCCCATCTGGACGTACTACCTGGCCGACATGACCGACTACCTGGACGTGGGCACGGTCATCACCGAGCAGTCGTCCAGCACGCCGCGCATCAACGACACCAAGATCGGCGGGGACTTCCTGGTGCAGGACAAGCCCGGCAGCCTCGACCCGACCACGGGCGAGCCGGTCATGCCCGAGCGCAAGTTCATGAACTGGCGCTTCAGCGGCCGCCGCACCACGCAGACCACCGAGGACGGCACCGAGTACACCGACACGGCCCGCGGCATCCTGCAGCCGGGCCAGGGCCTGGTCATCGAGATCCTCATGCCCATCGACAGCGAGAACAACGACCTGCTGTCCGAGGACCTCATGATGACGTCGGCCTACGGCTACAAGCCGGGCAACTTCATGCCCTACACGCCCACCTCGGCGCCGAACGACGGCTCGACGCGCGGCCTGGTGTCCGACACCCGTGACGTGAACCTGGACGGCCAGCAGAGCCAGTCCATGATCATGATGCAGCTGAAGGCCCTCGAGTTCGAGGCCCAGGGCACCCTCAACATCACCAAGACCGTCACGAGCGACCTGGAGGCCCTGACCGACCTGGCCGCCGTGCCCGAGGGCGGCACCTACAGCTACTACTCCACCATCCTCAACAACGACGGCGAGGACAAGAAGGCCCAGGCCTTCAAGGACATCGTGTTCTACGACATCCTGCCCTACGAGGGTGACAAGCGCATCCTGGCCGCCGACGCCAACGGCGACGCCTCGCCGCGCAACTCGCGCTGGAGCGGCACGCTCACCAGCCTGGACTCCATCCAGGTGAAGATGTTCTCGGCCAGCACGACGTTCGGCCTGCCGGCCGAGGGCAAGACGCTCGAGGACGGCAACGAGGTGGAGCTGTGGGTCGGCCCGTTCAAGGAGGACGAGAACGGCTACCTGTCCGTGGGCACCGAGGACGACCTCATGTGGCTCTACGACAAGACGGAGAAGTGGACGTACGGCCCGCGCTACCCAACCCCCGAGATCCAGGCGCAGCCCGGCTTCGACATCAACGCGACCAACCCCGACGGCACGCCGTACTGGGACTTCAACGACTACACCAAGCGCGATGACACCGTGCACGAGACCATCGAGGCCATGCGCATCGGCCAGTGGGGCGACGTGGACGGCAACTACCAGGAGATCAAGAGCGCCGAGGCCATGAAGCGCGAGAACGGCCTCATCAAGCTGTCCGAGCTGAAGGAGTACGTGGCCGACCATCCCGAGCGCGAGGACGAGCTGACCCGTGGCGTGCGCGCCATCTGGGCGCAGTCGCCCCAGAGCGTGTACGTGCCGCCGCGCGGCTACGTGCGCCTGGTCTGCGAGCTGCAGGCCCCGCTCAACCTGCCCAAGTACCTGGGCAACAAGACGCGCAACCCTGACGTCATCCTGTCCGACCAGACCGCGACCGAGGCCGAGAAGGGCAAGGCCGTGTTCATGCAGGGCGTGCAGCAGACCAACACGTTCCTGCCGCGCGTCAACCAGACCGACGTCATCACGCCCGAGACCGTGTACAAGGACGAGTCCCCCGAGGCCGGCGCCTTCGTGGACGCGCCCGACGAGCGCGGCTACATCGGCGACTACGTGTGGCTCGACCAGGATTGGTCGGGCACGCCCGAGGACGACGTGGAGGGCTACCAGACCGACGCCGACGGCAACCCGGTCATCGGTGCCGACGGCCATGTGGTGGGCAGCGCCTTCGAGGAGAGCGCCAACGGGCGTTGGCTCATCCGCGGCGAGAAGCGCTCCTACGACAGCGCCGGCAACCTGACCACCACGCGCTACGACAACTCCACCACCACGGTGGACGGCAAGGAGGTCACGCGCTTCAAGGACCTCGACTACGACGGCGTCGAGGAGGACCCGGGCCTCAACGGCGTGAAGGTGGAGCTGCTCAACGAGTACGGCCACCCGGTCAACCGCGACGGCGAGGTCGTCCAGCTGGTCAACAACCCGCTGACGGGCAACCAGAACCGCTGGGTCGTGTGCGACGCCCGCTCGGGCAAGCCGCGCATGGACGCGTGGGGCAACTACATCAACGCCGACTCCGGCGCGCCCTGCGTCGCCTACACGCAGACCGACTACTACGGCAACATGGGCTACTTCGTGTTCTCGAACCTGGTGCCGGGCAACTACCGCCTGCGCTACACGTTCCCCGAGGAGTACTACAACTTCTCGCCCACGACCAAGTCCATCGGCCAGGCCGGCGTGTACCTCAACGCCAACGACACCGACCTGACCATCGAGCGCGTCGAGAAGGACGTGCTCAAGGGCATCGACGCCGCGCTCATCATCACGACGGCCACCGTCAAGGTGGACCCGGTGGCCTACGATGAGGACGGCTACGGCAGCAACGGCTACGACGCGTCCGTGCACAAGGCCTACGACGAGGCCATGACGTCGCTCAAGCTGGGCATCGCCCAGGGCATCACGTTCGAGGGCGTGACGTACCGCGACGACATCCTGGCCAACGGCGACCCCGAGGCCGACACCGAGATCAACTCGCTGCTCGACTCCATCAACGTGGGCACGGGCCGCACCGAGGAGCAGATGGCCGGCGCCACCGTCGTCGACGAGAAGCGCCTCGAGGGCATCCGCGTCAACGTGTACGAGTACGACGACGGCGCCATCAGCTCGACGCTGGCCACCGACGCCGACGGCAACCCGGCCACGCTCATCACCGACGAGACCGGCTTCTTCCGGTTCCGCCTGAAGGCCGGCAAGCAGTACATCATCAAGACCTCGGACACGGTGGAGAACCGCCTGATCAAGCCCACGCTCACCACGTGGAGCCAGGACGCTTTGCAGTATCCGACCAACAACCTGTTCTATGACGGCACGGCCGTGAAGGTGGCCGACAACGACCTGCGCTACGTGTCCGGCTCGGCCCGCACGTACCCCATCACCGCCGAGATCCCGCTGGACGAGAACGGCGTGGCCATCTACGAGGACTACCGCAACCAGTGGATGGGCTACCAGCGCCAGAACAAGCTGGCCCTGGGCTACGTCGACGGCACCAAGGGCTACCTGGGCAACAACGTCTGGAACGACGAGAACTACGACGGCATCCAGCAGGCCCACGAGCAGGGCGTCGGCCAGGGCATGCAGGACGGCGGCGTCAAGGTGAAGATGGAGACGTGGTACTACGCGCCCGTCAGCTTCAGCGTGACGTCCGTGCCCAAGACCGACGAGAGCGGCAACCCCGTCTACGAGCTGGACGAGGAGGGCAACCCGCGCCTCGATCCCGACACGCGCCTGCCCATCCCCGTCATGGAGGACAAGGTGGAGGCCAGCGACGAGTACGCCTGGCAGCTCTACCCCGGCGAGGACCTGCGCGAGGCGTGGACCGGTGACGCGGCCAGCGCCGGCGTGTACCTGTTCCGCGACGTGAGCACGTACATGATCGACCCGCGCGACACCCGCGATTTGGAGGACGACTACAAGACCAAGCGCCTGGCGGGCTACCGCCTGCGCATCGACGCCGAGGACCTGGCCAACCTGGACGAGGACTTCGCCATCACGCTGCGCGACGCCACCTACACCGACGTCGACGGCAACAAGGGCCAGTCCATCGACTCCGATTCGGACCTGATGACCAAGCCCGTGGAGACCTCGGTGCTGCGCCAGGCCGGCGGCGACCAGAACATCGACGGCACCAACGCCACCAACGAGACCGTGCTCACCTACTACCTGAACGAGAAGGGCTCCCAGCATGAGAGCGGCTCGTTCGAGGACGAGTACATCGTCATCGCGGCGGTGGGCCAGCACACGTCCAACCCGACGCCGTTCACCGAGCTGCGCGAGGGCCAGACCCACCAGCAGGTGACCTACACCACGACGTACCGCAACGAGACCGACAAGGCCCAGACCGTGACGCTGCGCGATCCCTACCCGACGGGTGAGGACGTGACCGTGGTGGCCGGCAGCGCGTACTGCGACTACGCCGGAGCCACGCTCAACACCAACGCCGCGGACGGCGAGGGCAAGCCGGTGGTGGAGTGGTCCAACATCAAGCTGAACCCCGGCGACTCCGTCACCATCAAGGTCACCTACGACTTCACCGTCACCAAGACGGTCGTCCACGCGGTCACCGTGCTGGGCGGCGAGGACGGCGAGATCGAGACGAACCCCGTCAGCCACAAGGTGAACCGCAACATCGAGGCCCTGCGCCCGACGCTGCCCAGCTACATGGGCACCTCGCGCGAGGACCAGTTCATCCGCGTGTACGACGACACCACCGGCCAGCTGGTGGAGACGAAGGTGCCCGACATCCCCGTGCCGTCTGTCACGGGCAAGAGCTACGCCGAGGCCGAGGCGGCCATCCAGGCCGCGGGCCTCACCGTGGGCCGCGTCACCGCGTCGCTCACGCCGGGCACGCCGGGCACGGTGGCCAGCCAGCAGGCCGAGGCCGGCGCGATGAAGTTCGCGGGCGCGCCCATCAACCTGGTGGTGTACGGCTACAACCCGTCCACCGGCGCCACGTTCGGCCACGTGCCGACGCTCTATGACTCCACCGACGCCGTGGAGGCCGCGCTCGACACGCTGTACAACGACGTCAGCAGCCTGCTGACCGCCATCCCGACCGAGCCCAAGGTGCCGCCGACGCCCGAGTCGCTCGACCCCGACAGCTCGGCGTACCTGTGGTCGAAGTTCCTGCCGAACGACAAGACGGTGGAGACCGCCACGGCCGAGGAGAAGGCCCAGGCCGAGCAGGAGGCCGAGGCCACCTGGCGCGCCGACTGGTACACGTTCCTCACCGAGTGGTACAACGTGCTGGGCTTCAGCTACTACAGCGTGGAGGGCAAGCTCATCAACCCCGATCCGTCCCGCAACCCCGCGGCTGACGAGGCCAAGGGCCAGTACAACCAGCCCTACCGCCAGAACAACATCCTCATCGCCAGCCACACGACCGACGGTGACAGCGGCACGCTGGAGGTCGGCAAGGACCTGAAGGCGGGCTGGGCCGAGTACAAGGCCGCCTACTACGGCACGCCCGGCCATGTCTACGCCCTGTCCGGCGACGGCGCCATCTACGAGGACACCATCGACGAGGCGGCGTTCGACGGCTTCAAGGGCATCTACGACAAGCTGAAGGCCGACTTCGACCTGGCCACGGCCGAGTACGAGAAGGCCCTGGCCGTGTACAACGTGCTCAACAACGAGTACACCAACTACAAGGCCGACTACCGCTACTACCTGGCCGAGAAGACCGACTACGAGTCCGAGGAGGACTACGGCTCCGGCAAGATGATGAACGGCCGCCCGGTGCAGGGCGCCGACCCCGACGGCGTCATCTACGACCTGGGCGACGCCGCCCGCCTGTACAACTGGGATGCCGGCCTGGTCATCGTGCCGCGTTCCACCATCAAGGGCCACGTGTGGGATGACTCCTACCACGGCACGCCTGAGGGCGCCGACGAGGCGACCCTGCGCGAGCGCGCCTACAACGGCATCCAGGACGGCGCCGTCACCGTCACCGACGACGAGGGCACCGAGACCGTGGTGGCCGAGGCCGAGCCCGGCCTGGCCGACCAGGTGCTGTACCTGACCCAGTGGTACTACGCTCCCTTCGCCGACCTGTCCGGCAAGGGCGATGACTTCTACTTCTCCACGAAGGACTGGGACGCCCTGTCCGACGCCGAGAAGCAGGCCGCGCTGGCCACCGCCGGCGTGACCGACGAGCACACCGACGCCGACTGGGAGCTGGCCTCCGACGGGTCGGGCCTGTGGGTGCGCAGCCTCACGTTCGGCACCGACAAGCTCACCGGCAAGTGGAAGCGCGAGATCGTGCCCGCCGTGGACGAGTTCGGCAACGCCATCTTCAAGGAGGACGGCACGCAGGACACCATGCGCGTCGAGACGCTGACCGGCCCGCGCTCCACCGGCTCGTGGCAGGTGGAGGACAAGCAGGGCGTCATCGCCGTGTACTCCGACGGCGTCAAGACCACCGAGACGCCGCGCGTGGACGACGACGGCAACCCGGTGACCGACGACGAGGGCAACCCCGTGGTGGACGTGACCTACGACGCCTCCACCGTGGGCGACTACGCCTTCGACAACCTGCCCTCGGCCTACACCGCCGCGGACGGCAGCCACTACCTGGCGTCGTACCGCGTGGAGCTGGGCGAGTTCAACCAGGTCGACACCCGCGGCGACGAGCAGAGCACGTCCGACGACGAGCAGTGGCTGCTCACGCGCTACCACGAGGGCACCGACATCCTGGCCGACTCCGACGCCAAGAGCGACATCGGCGTGGGCGGCGGCGTGGCCTTCACGGCCCAGGACCAGGTGGTCACGCTGGACGGCGCCAGCCATGACGGCATCCGCGCCCACAGCGGCCACGTCATCGTGGCCGGCGTGCGCAACGACACTGCCAACTCCAACGTCGATCCCAACACCACGGCCATCGGCCTGCACTCGTCCAAGGTGACCATCCCGCTGGCCGACGTGCTGGCTGGCGCGGCCGCCCCGGGCGCGCCCACCGGCGGCCTGCTGGTGGACGAGTCCGCCTACATCACCTACGACTGGCTGACCTACCGCCAGACGGTCGACGAGAACGGCAACGTGGTCAAGGACGAGAACGGCAACCCCGTGCAGGAGGTGCTGGGCGGCGACGCCGGCCAGGTGCAGCCTCCCACGCAGTCCATCACCGGCGTGGTGTGGAACGACGCCGACAACGACGGCATGCGCGGCGTGAAGGGCGCTGACGGCGCCTGGAGCGGCCTGGCCGACGGCGAGGAGTACCTGGAGGGCGTGCAGCTGACGCTGGAGCGCTACTACCAGGTGGCCGACGACCCGCAGGCCGAGTGGACCTACGACCCGACGTGGGCCGGCAACGACGCGGCCTACCAGGCCGACCCGACCGTGGGCCTGACCGGCGACAACCACTACGGCGCCACGCCGGCGCCCGTGACGCCCGACCCCGACGATGACGACGACCCGGCCGCCCAGGCCGACGAGGACGAGGGCGACGAGCCCGAGGCCCCGGCCGAGGACGAGCGCCGCACCGAGGGTCACAACACGTGGACGCTGGCCGACGGCACGTACCGCTTCGACAACCTGAAGACCCAGGGCTACCTGATGGTGCCCGTGGCCTCCGCCGACGACGCCGAGGGCGACGAGCCCGCGGCCCAGGACGGCGACGAGGCGCCCGCCACCGAGCGCAAGCGCGTCATCTTCGGCTACAAGGTGCGCGTGACCGACGCCGACTGGTGGAACCGCTACTGGGGCACCGCCAAGTACCTGCAGGGCGACAGCTACGCGCTGGCGTCGCAGGACTGGACGGCTGACTCCGACCTCATCCACGCCGACGGCTACCTCATGGCCGCCGCCGAGGGCGAGGGCGTGCCGGAGGAGGTGACGGTGCTGCTGGACGTGGCCACCGGATCCTCGCCGACCATCAACGACGCCACGGTGGGCAACGCCAACAACGCCAACGGCAACACGGGCGACCGCTACGGCGCCAACGGCCGCTACGGCACGACGCCGCGCGACGGCGTGGCCGCCGTGGTGCCCGACGTGCTGACGAGCAACGCGGCCGCGGCCGCCGGCGAGGCCTTCGCGCCCGCCGTCACCTACGACATGGCCCGCGGCGCCGACCGCGCCGGCAACGACGCCGGCCTGCGCGAGCCCGCCTTCGAGGACATCGAGGGCATCGTGTGGCACGACGCCGACTACGACGGCCTGTACGAGCCCGACGACGTGACGGACGAGAACGGCGACGTCGCGGCCGGCGAGCAGGGCCTGGCCGGCAAGCGCGTCACGCTGAAGCAGTGGTTCTGGGCGCCCGTGGCCATCGAGGCCGAGGGCGGCGACGAGGGTGACGAGCCCGAGGCCGGCGACGACGCCGATGCCGACGAGCCCGCCGCCACCGGCGCGCAGGTGCTCGACCCGGCCACGCTCGACGCGGCCGACGAGGGCGTGACCTATGAGTGGAAGTGGGTGCTGAACGAGGACTTCGGCGCTGACAACTACACGCAGGCCATCGGGGCCACCGCCCCGGGCGACGCCGCGCTGCCCCACGGGCTCACGGCCGCCATCCCCCATGCTACCCATGATGCCACGCTGGGCGCCATCTGGACGCTCACCGAGGCAGCGGGCACCGACACGGTGCTGGGCCGTTACGCCTTCGGCACGCTGCCCACCCGCTACGTGCTCGACCGCCGCGCCGACGGCGCGGACACGAGCCGCCCGGCGCCCGAGTTCCTGGCCGGCTACACCATCGAGGTGCTCGGCGGGTCCGAGGACGCCGACCCGCAGGCCATCGCCGGCCTGCCGGCCACGCTGCTGCAGCAGGGCAGCCTGGCCACCGACGACATCAACTCCAACGCCGTGAGCGCCCTGGCCGCCAAGGCCGACGGGCAGAACTTCAGCGACTACCTGGACGGCAACTACCCGGTGCGCTGGAACGAGCTGACGACGCAGAACACCGACGAGCAGGGCGCCACCACCAAGGCCACGCTCGACGGCAAGCTCATCCTGGCCTCCCAGGCCCTGGCGCAGCCCGCCGAGGACGGCGCCGAGGCCACCCGCGACGCCGCCGCCGGCACGCGCACCGCCGCTGCCAGCGCCGCCGCCCGCGGCACCCAGGGCCAGTACTACGTGCGCGAGGTGCGCGCGGCCGACGCGGCCGGCTCGGCCGCCGGCGCCACCGTGCCCGCCGACGAGGACGCCACCGTGGTGTTCGACTTCTCGCGCGGCCAGTCCGACCGCCGCATGAACGCCGGCTTCGGCGAGTACGGCTACACCACCGTGTCCGGCAAGCTGTGGCAGGACCAGAACTTCGACGGCATCCTCAACCCGGGCGAGGTGCTCATCCCGCACGGCACGCTGTCCATCACCCAGTGGTTCTACGTGGGCGACGCCGCTGAGGGCGGCCGCTACTTCGACCTGGTGAACGCCCTGGAGGCCGACGCCGACAACTTCGAGGTGCAGCGCGTGACCAACACGATCACCCGCAACGCCGACAACACGCCCAAGGACACCGAGGCGGGCGCCTGGGTGCGCGTCAAGGGCACCGACGCCTCCGGCGCGGCCCTGGCCAACCCCAAGTCCACGTTCCTGGCCCGCACTGACCTGACCACCACCACCGACCCGGCCACGGGCGCCTACGCGTTCCCGCGCCTGCCGAGCTTCCTGTACCTGATGGTGGAGCGCGACGAGGACGGCGCCATCACGGGCGTGAGCCGCGTGCTGCAGCCCAACGACGCCGACCTGACCGGCGCCGACGAGGCCGACGCCGTGGCGCTCGACGAGCTGTTCCTGGCCGGCTACCGCATCACCATGGGCGATGTGGCGCCCGACTACTCCCTGACCACGGCCCATGTGGGCATCAACGTGGGCAAGAAGCAGCTGGGCGACCTGACGGCCATCACCGTGCCGGGCTCCAGCCTGGAGGACTCCGACTCCGACGCCGTGCGCGGCGAGGATCGCGTCATCCAGGTGGTGCAGGAGTACTTCGACAACTCCTTCGACAAGCTGGAGGGCGACGCGGCCAACGGCGTGCCGTCCGACCCGCGCGACCATGAGAACCTGGGCGCGGCCAGCAACTGGCGCACCGACGGCTACGTCATCGTGGCCGACCGCGGCAACGCGGCCAACGCCTACCAGTACGAGGACATCTACAACTCCGTCGCCTACGACGTGCCGCGCCCGATGGGCGTGCAGCGCGGCGGCGATGTGGGCCTCATCAAGATCCCGCGCACCAGCCTGACCGGGCGTGTGTGGGACGACACCGGCGTCAAGGGCGCCGACGGCAGCTACGACTACGCCACCGGCTACAACGGCGTGCAGGACGAGGGCGAGGCCGGCATCCCGGGCCAGACCGTCTACCTGACGCAGTGGTACTGGCTGCCCGACGCCGTGGCTACCGACGGCCAGACCGGCACGGGCCGCTGGGTGCGCAACACCGCGTTCGGCAGCGACACCTACACGTCCAACCTGCGCTCGAAGGCCGACGGCGAGAAGACCGCGCCCTACGCCACCGACCGCGCCACGGGCCGCGTGCTGGAGTACCAGTCCACCGACGCCGCCGGCAACGACACGTCGGGCGGCATCCTGAAGGTGGTCACCGACGCCGACGGCCAGTGGACCGTCGACGGCCTGCCCACCGTGTACGTGACCGAGGACGACACCTACTACCTGGCCGCCTACCGCGTGGAGCTGGCCGACCTGTACAGCGAGCCCGGCGCCAACGCGGCCGACGGCTCCACCAACTACTGGTCGCTCACCCGCTACCACGACGACAGCACGGCCGACGACCACAAGGCCGAGCTGGCCACCGTCAACGGCAACGTGTCGGTCGTGTCCGACTCGGACGTGGCCAACGCCGTGCGCACCGACGGCACCGACGGCACCGCGGGCGGCATGGTCATCGCCAGCCGCGTGGGCGCCGCCACCGCCGGCGACGCGTCCGACGGCAGCGACGATGCCACCGGCGACGCGGCCACCGACCCGAGCCGCACCACCCGCAGCCACGACGGCCAGATCATCCTGGCCGCCAAGGCGGCGGACGCCAACAACGCCAACGCCTACGTCACCCTGCCCGCGGGCGAGGGCATGGGCCCCGGCGTGGAGACCTACGACTGGATCGCCGAGCCGGCCACGTTCGTCGGCGACGACGGCCAGGAGCTGACCGTCCCGGCCGAGGCCGGCGACGTGGGCCAGGTGAAGACGTCGCTGCAGAGCATCGGCGGCATCATCTGGAACGACAAGAACAACGACGGCCTGCAGGGCGACTACGTCGACGAGGCGGGCGCCACGGTGGCCGAGCCGGGCATCGAGGGCATCCGCATCGCGCTCGAGCGCTACACCCTGACGGCCACCCAGCAGGCGGACGGCTCGTTCGCCGTGGCCGACGACGCCCAGTGGACGCGCGACGCCGCATGGGCCGACTGGGCCGCCTACGACGCCGACCCCGTGGCCGGCCTGGCCAAGGGCGCCCAGAGCCGCGAGACGGCCACCGACGCCGACGGCGCCTTCGCCTTCGGCGACCTGCCGAGCCACCAGTACGTGCCCGGCGCCACCCGCGAGGTCACCGAGACCATCATCGTGGGCGAGGGCGACGACGCCCATGAGGAGACCGTCACCCGCGTGGAGCACGACCCGGCCACCGTGGTGCTGTACGGCTACCGCTTGCGCGTCATCGACCAGCGCTTCTGGGAGCGTGACCTGGGCACGGCCAAGTACCTGCAGGACAGCGACTACGCCATCGACTCCGATCTGGTGTACGCCGACGGCTACCTGATGGCGCCCGGCGAGTACGACGTGCTGCTCAACGTGGTGGAGGCCGACAACGCCCCGCTGACCAACCAGCTGGCCGCCCCCACCGCCAAGAACGAGAACCTCAACGGCGCCGACCGCTACGCCGTGGACGCCACCGTCGTCGACGCCGCCACCGGCGCCGTGACCTCGGGCGCCTACGCGGCCGCCTCCGGCGTCACCCGCAACCTGCTGACCACGGGCCACGAGACCGCCAACGAGCGCACCGACTCGGGCAAGCTGTCCGGCGCGGGCCTCAAGGACTCCGCCGCGGACGCCGACGGCGCGGTGTTCGGCCGCACGGCCGGCACCACGCTGGTGTACGACCTGGCCCTGGGCGCCGACCGCTTCGACAACGACGGCGGCCTGCGCGAGCCCGTGTCCAACGCCATCGGCGGCGTCGTGTTCAACGACACCGACTACGACGGCACGCTCAACCGCGTCGTCACCGCCGAGGACGGCACCACGACCACGGACATCGAGCCCGGCTACGTGGGCAAGAAGGTCATCCTGAAGCAGTGGTGGTGGAACGGCACCGAGTGGGTGCAGAACACCTCCTTCGGCAACGACTTCTACACCTGGGCCGCCAACAACGCCGGCGTCAAGGCCAACCCCGAGGCCACGGTCATCCCGGACGCCACGTTCGACCGCGACCTGGGCGGCGTGTGGCTGCTCACCCAGCCCGCGGCGGCCGACGGCTCCACGCCGGCCGGTTACTACGCCTTCGAGAACCTGCCCGCCCGCTACACCGCGGTGCGCGCCGCCGACGGCGGCGTGACCGGCGCGGCCACCGAGTACCTGGCCGGCTACACCGTGGAGGTGCTGGGCATCGAGGGCGCCGCCGACACGCCCGCCATGGCCATGAACGGCCTGCCGGCCACGCGCCTGCAGGTGAACGCCGACGGCGACGAGAGCTGGGCCATCGACCCGGCGACCGACCCCGTCAACTCCAACGCGGCCAGCGCGCTCAAGAACACCGACGACGCCTACGCCGCCGGCAACTACCCCGTGCGCTGGAACGAGCACACCACCCAGGCCGAGGCCACGGCGGCCGGCGCGACCGAGCCGTTCGCCAAGGCCACGCTGGAGGGCAAGATCGTCCTGGCCGCGCCCGTGGCCGCCGACGACGCCTCCGGCAACGGCGCCACGCAGGGCCAGTACCGCGTCAACGCCACCGGCCACGCCACGGCCGACGCCGCGGACGCCACCGTGCCCGTGAGCTTCGATCTGTCGGTCGGCCGCGACCAGCTGGCCATGAACGCCGGCTTCGGCCTGTTCGGCACGACGTCGGTGTCCGGCCGCGTGTGGGAGGACACCAACTACAACGGCATCTTCGACGGCGCCACCGTGGACGCCCAGGGCACCACCATCGCGGGCGAGCCCGTGGTGGACGGCAAGATCGTCACGCTGACCCAGTGGTACTTCGTGGCCGACGCCGACGGCGCCAACGACACGTTCGAGGCCGCCGACGGCGAGCTGGTGGCCACCGGCGCCGCCCAGCGCGTCGTCGAGGCCGACGGCGCCGTCATCGGCGCCTGGGTGCAGGTGCCCGGCTTCGTCCAGACCAAGACGACCGGCGCCGACGGCGACCCGGGCCACTACCGCTTCGACGGCCTGACCGGCTTCGTGTACGTGGAGGCCGAGGGCGGCACCAACGTCGTGCACCAGCCCGGCGCCCAGGCGGGCACCGATCCGCTGGAGAACGAGCACGCCGTGTCGGCCGACAAGCTGTACCTGGTGAGCTACCGCCTGGTGCTGACCGAGGTGGCGCCTGAGTTCTCGCTCACGCGTCCCTCCGTGGGCATCAAGGTGGAGACGGCCACGGCCTCCGCCCCGGCGGCCGACGGCACCGTCACCGTCAACCGCACCGAGAAGCCCGCCGCCCGCCCGTCGCAGCCCGACGGCACGGACGGCAAGGGCAGTGCCGTGGCCGACGGCACGCTCGGCCGCGAGGACCTGGACTCCGACGCGGTCCGCGACCCGGTCACCGGCGCCATCGAGATCCGCGAGGAGTACTTCGACGGCGTCCAGAGCCAGTGGCGCACCGACGGGCACGTGCTCGTGTCCGACCACGCCACGGCGCGCGACGGCCACCAGTACCCGCAGGCGTACGGATCCGGCGCGTCCGGGTCGGTCACCTACGACATGCCCGACCCGATGGGCACCCAGCGCGGCGGCGACGTGGGCCTGTTCCGCGTGCCTCGCAGCTCCATCACCGGCCTGCTGTGGAACGACGCGTTCTTCGGCAGCGCCGACGCGCGCACCTACAACGGCGTCCGCGACACCGCCACGACCATGCTGCCCGACGGCACCGCGGCCGTGGAGGAGGAGCCCGGCATCGCCGGCGAGGCCATCCTCATCACCCAGTGGTACTGGAACGGCACCGCGTGGGTGCAGAACACCCAGTTCGGCGCCGACCGCTACACGTCCAACCGCGACGACGAGAACCGCGACGCGGCCGACCCGGTGGAGCCCATCCTCTACGACGGCAACACCAAGGACGCCGCCGCGGGCAACGCCACGGGCGACGTGCTGGGCTACGTGTACGCCACCGCCGACGGCAGCGTGGTGGACGACAAGGGCACGCTGCACACCGCGGCCACGCCCGGCGCCACCCGCGTGGAGGGCGTGCTCGCGCTCACCACGGCCGCCGACGGCACCTACTACTTCGACAACCTGCCGACGGCCTACGTGTCCGACGATGACCAGCACTACCTGGCGGCCTACCGCCTGGAGCTGGCCGACGTGGAGCACCAGGACAACACCGACGGCTCCGACAACCAGTGGCTGCTCACCCGCTACCACACCGACGAGACGACCGACCGCGACCTCGACTCCGACGCGGCCGACGTGACGGCCAAGGGCATCGCCGGCGGCATCGTCATCGGCGGCAGCTACGCCGAGGGCGGCATCCAGACGCGCGCCAACGACGGCCAGGTCATCCTGGCGGCCCAGCGCACGCTGCCGGCCGGCGCCATCGTCAACGGCGACGCGGCCGTGAGCCTGCCCGCGGGCGAGGCCATGGACACCCAGCGCGGCCGCGTGTACGACTGGACGAGCGCGGCGGTGGGCACCGACGTCTTCGGCAACGAGGGCGTGGCCACCGTGCGCGGCGGCGACGTGGGCGAGACCCAGGCCCCCGTCCAGAAGATCACGGGCCAGCTGTGGTTCGACGACTCCAACGACGGCATCCGCGACGCGGCTGAGGACGTGGCCGCCGGCCTGGACGTCACGCTGGAGCGCTACTTCATGACCGTCATCCCCAACGGTGACGGCACGTTCACGCTGCCCGCCGACGCCGCGTGGAAGCGCGACGACGAGTGGAACGCCGCCGACGGCGCCAAGTCGGCGTGGGCGAGCGCCGCCCAGTGGGCCGCCTACGACGCCGACCCGGCCGTGGGCCTGGGCGACGACAACCCGGCCGGCTCGGCCAGCGCCGACGACGAGGCTGTGCCGCGCACGGTCAAGACCGACGAGAACGGCACCTACACGTTCCCCAACCTCATGAGCCAGGAGCGCGTGGGCGACGTGCTGGTCATCTACGCCTACAAGGCCCGCGTCACCGACCTGGATTGGTGGAACCGCTACTACGGCACCGCCAAGCTCAAGGAGGGCGCCGACCGCGACGTCGACTCCGACCTGGTGTACGCCGACGGCTACCTCATGGCCGCCGACGAGTACGACGTGCTGCTGCAGCAAAGCGACGGCAAGTGCTCGCCTGTGTCCAACGGCTGCGAGGCCCTCAACTCCAAGAACCCGAACAACCGCAAGGACGAGGCCGCGGGCGGCGTCGCCGACGTGACGAGCGCCACGCGCACCTACGACCTGGCCTGGGGCATCGACCGCGACGGCAACGACGGCGGCCTGCGCAAGCCCAAGCTGCAGTCCATCAGCGGCCTGCTGTGGCAGGACGCCTCGGGCGCCGTGACCCAGCTGGACGGCACCGACTACAACGGCCTGCGCGACGAGGGCGAGCCCGGCCTGGCCGGCCGCCGCGTCATCCTGAAGCAGTGGTACCTCAAGGATGGCGAGTGGCACCAGAACACCGACTTCGGCGACGACGCCTACACGCTGGCCTCGCTCAAGGACGGCGTGTCCAACGCCACGGGCGGCGCGGCCGACATGAAGATCATCCCCGGCTCCACGCTGGACGCCACGCACAAGGGCGTGTGGGTGCACTCGAGCGACGGCACGGTGCGCACGCAGACCGGCACGGACGCCAACGGCGACCCGGTGTACGACGTCGTGGTCGACCCCGACCTGGTGGGCCGCTACACGTTCGCCAACCTGCCCACCCGCTACGCCGAGCCGCACCAGGGCACCCAGCCGGGCGCCGAGTACCTGGCCGGCTACACGGTGGAGCTGTGGGGCGGCAACGCCGAGGACGCCATGCAGGGCCTGCCGGCCACGCTGTTCCAGCAGTCGGCCGACGCCGATGACGTGGTGAACTCCCAGGCCGTCAACGGCCAGGACGTCGTGGCGGCCGGCACGCTGGCCGATGGCGCCGCCACGCCCTACACCGCCAACAACTACCCGCTGAAGTGGCGCGAGCTCACCGCCCAGGACGAGTACGCGGCAGGGGAGGGCGACGATGCCGTCACCTACACCAAGTACACGCTGGACGGCATGATCGTGCTGGCGGGCGCCGCCGAGGACAACTCGCAGGCGTCCACCACCGTGACGGCCGGCGACCTGCGTTTCGACTGGACGCTCGGCCGCGACGAGGTCAACCTCAACGGCGGCTTCGGCTTCTACGGCACCGCCAAGGTGAGCGGCTTCGTGTTCCAGGACAAGAACGTGGACGGCTACTACACCGTCACCGAGAACGGCAAGGCCACGGGCGACAAGCCGGTGGCGGGCGAGACGCTGCAGGTGCAGCAGTGGTTCTTCGTGCCCAACGGCACGACGACCGCCGACGGGCGCGACATGATCGACGCTCTCAAGGACAGCGGCTACGTGGAGAGCGCCGACAAGAGCACCACCGACATCGACCGCACCACCTCCGACGAGGGCGTGTGGGTGAAGTCCAAGACGTTCAGCTACCGCACGAACGTCTCCGAGCTGCCCGCGGGCGTCACCGTGGACGGCGCGAACAGCACCAAGGCCCTCGACAGCCGCATCGCCATCGACGACGCCGGCTACTTCGAGGGTGCCGTGACCGACGCCGACGGCGTGTACCTGTTCGACGAGCTGAGCCCGTACGTGTACGTGGACGAGCTGACCGTCGGCCAGGGCGACGCCGCCGTGACGGCGCTCAGCGACATCCAGCCCTACTTCGCGGGCCGCGCGCACGTGAACCTGCCCGTGGGCGACGTGCTGGTGTCCGGCACGGCCGCCACGGCCGAGGACGGCGAGGGCGAGGACGGCGACGGCTCCGAGGGCGGCGAGCCCGAGCAGCCCGAGCCCGTGGAGCCCGAGCCCGATCCGGAGCCCGTGTACGGCACCGGCGTGACCGTGGATGCCATCGACACCGACGCCGACCCGCTCAAGGCGCAGGCGGCCCAGGTGACGAGCGACAAGCTGTACCTGGCGGCCTACCGCCTGGTGCTCGACGAGGTGGAGCCCGACTACGCCATCACGTTCCCGCACCAGGGCCTGCTGGACAACCAGGCGGCTGACCACACCATCGACAACGACTCCGACGCCAAGCGCGGGTCGGGCAACATCATCAACCTGTACAACGAGTACGGCGACACGGCGTTCCCGGCCGACACGGCCTCCAAGACCGACGACGAGCTGGACACCGCCGCCGACGGCAGCCGCCCGCGCACGGACGGCTACGCCATCGTGGCCGCCGAGCTGCCCGCCGCCGGCGACGGCGACGACCGCGGCCAGTACCAGATGAACCTGGCGGCCGCCTCCAGCAACACCGAGGCGTTCTACAACGGCAAGCGCTACGACCTGCCGCGTCCCACGACCACCGTGGTGCATGGCGGCGACGCCGGCCTGGTGGAGCTGCTCAAGGCCAACATCGCCGGCCGCGTGTGGGACGACCGCAACTACGACGGCATCCAGGCCACCAAGACGGTGGACGGGAAGGTCGTCACCGACACCGACGCCGAGCCCGGCATCGCCGGCCAGGAGATGCGCCTGACGCAGTGGATCTACATCTCGCCCGAGAAGTGGACGAAGTTCCGCGGCGACCATCCGGAGCTGGCCACCCACGCCGACTCCGCCGCTGCCGTGGACGCCGCCCTGAACAAGGACGGCGACGGCAACGTCATCACCACCGACGAGGCGCCGTTCGGCACGCTCAGCAAGGGCGTGTGGGTGCGCAACACCAACTTCGGCGAGGACCGCTACACGGCCTTCACCGGGGCCGACGGCGTGCACCATCCCTACATGACCGGCTCGGCCTACCACGGCAACGGCATCGTCAAGCTGTGGACCTCCGACGGCGCCGATGCGGCCAACGGCGGTTCTGAGCTGGGCGTGTACCTGTTCGACAAGCTGCCCACCGTGAGCGTGGTGCAGAGCAACAACGGCGAGGCCGACGAGTTCTACCTGGCGGCCTACCGCGTGGAGATCCCGGCCATGGCCGTGACGGGCGCGCTCGACGTGCCCACCGACACCGCTGACGGCGTGGCCGGCAGCGAGGATGACACGTGGCTGCTCACCCGCTACCGCGCCACCGACGCGGCGGGCAACGCGCTCGTGTCCACCGACTCCGACGTGGCCGACCTCACGGCCGGCAACATCGGCGTGGC
>JAAWAY010000048.1 GCA_022792415.1 Eggerthellaceae bacterium
CGAGGCCCGCGGCGAGGCGGCCCGCGAGCGGCTGGCCGAGCGCCGTGCGCGGCGCGCCCGCGAGCGCGGCGAGGACGCGCCCGGCGCTTAGGCGCGGCTGCCCCGGTCCGTCTTTCACGGACGTGACGCTTTCGTCAGCCTGGGTGCGGTGTGCTAGACTTGACCGCGCAGAACGCGGTCGCGACCTCGCGATATCTACGCTGCCCGTGGCGCATGGCGCCGCGTCGTACCACAGGCAGAAGAGAAAGGCATATCGTGGACAGAAGGTCGCTCGCGCCGCTGCTGGCGGTGCTCTACGGCAGCGGGTTTTTGGCCGGGTTCAACGAGAACCTCGTGAACATGGCCCTCGTGTCGGTCATGGGGGAGTTCTCGGTGGACGCCGTGACCGCCCAGTGGCTCGTCACCGGCTACATGATCGCCGTCACCGTGGTGGTGACGTGCATGGCCTACCTCTACCGCCGCTTCACGCCCCGCTCCCTGTTCCTGGCCGCCGCCGCGCTCAGCCTGGCGGGCTCGCTTTTGGGCCTGCTCGCGCCCTCCTTCGCCGCGCTCATGGCGGGACGCCTCGTGCAGGCCGTGGGGACGGGCATCTTCATCCCCCTCATGATGAACGTCATCGTCGACGCCGTGCCGCGCGAGTCGATGGGGTCCTACCTGGCCGTGGGCAGCGCCGTCATCACGCTGGGCCCGGCCACCGCGCCCGTGGCGACGGGGTTCATCGTGTCGTACCTGGGCTGGCGCAGCGTGTTCGCCGTGCCGCTGGCGGGCGCCGCGCTGCTGCTGGCGGCGGGCGCGCTCGTCGTGCGGGTGGGCGGCGATCGCGGCGGCGTGCGCATGGACGCGCCGTCGGTGGCGCTGGCCGCCGCGGGCCTCACGGCACTCACCTACGGCCTGTCCGAGCTGGCGCTGAGCCCCGTCCCCGCGCTGCTCTCCCTGGCGGGCGCCGCCGTGCTGCTGGGCCTGTTCGCGCGTCGCCAGGGCCGCTGCGCGCACCCGCTCGTCAGCCTGGCGCCCCTGCGCAGCCCCGCGTTCTGGCCGGCCGCCGTGCTGGTGGTGCTGGCGATGATGAGCTCGTTCTCGCTCAGCGTCATGGTGCCGCTGTACCTGGAGGACGGTGCGGGCATGGCGGCGTCGGCTGTGGGCGGCCTGCTGCTGGTGCCCGTGGCGGCCAACGCGCTGTCCGCCATGTGGGGCGGGCGCGTCATGGACCGCCGCGGCGAGTGGCCGCTGCTGCCGGCCGGGTTCGCCGTGACGGCGGCCGGGTTCGCGGCGGTGGCGGCGATGGCTATGGCCGGGTCGGTGGCGCTGGTGGTGGTCGGCGTCTTCATCGCCTACGCGGGGTCGGGGCTCCTGCTGTCGCCCTCCCAGACGGCGGGCCTGCGCACGCTCGACGACGATCAGACGCCCCACGGGGTGGCGCTCATGTCCATGGCCGTCCAGCTGGCGGCGTGCATGGGGCCGGCCGCCTACGTGGGCATCATGACGGCCGTGGAGGGCGCGGTGGGCGCGGCCGACGCGGCGGGCGCCTGGGCCCTCGGTGCGGACGCGGCCTCCGTCGGGTTCGCCGCGTCCATGGCCGTGGCCTGCACGTTGGCCGCGGGCGGCCTCGCGCTGGCCTGGCGCTACGCCCGCCGCATGCGCCGGGAGCGCGCCGAGGGGTAGGGCGGGGGAAGTCCCTCCAGCCGGGCCGCTGCCCGCCGCGCGGCCTTGGTCGGGTCGCCGTGCCCGCGGCTACATATCCAGCGCGTACACCCAGCCGGCGCCGTAGACCTTGCCGAACAGGTACTTGTTGCTGGCCGATTCCTCGCTCACGTACACGCGCCCGTCATGGGACTCGATGCCCTCGGTCATGGGCGGCGCCGCCACGTCGTCGCGCAGCGAGCGGCCGTCCAGGCAGTACAGCGGCACCGCCTCGCCCAACGCGTCGCTCGTGCCGTCGGGCTGCAGCAGCGCGGCGTCGAAGGCCAGCAGGTGCGAGGTGGCCAGCCCGAACGACTGGCTCAGCACGACCGAGCCGTCCTCGGCCAGGCACACTCCCTGGATCATCCCCGGGATGGAAAGCGCTGCCGCCGGCGCCTCGGTAAAGCCCC
This sequence comes from Eggerthellaceae bacterium, assembly GCA_022792415.1. Classification (GTDB taxonomy): domain Bacteria; phylum Actinomycetota; class Coriobacteriia; order Coriobacteriales; family Eggerthellaceae; genus Enterorhabdus. The sequence goes on from JAAWAY010000048.1 coordinate 2,091, forward strand.
ACCGGGCGTCGGCGTCGGCGGGGAAGGCCCACATGAGCGAAGGATTCTGCGTGCCGTCGGGCGTGGTCATCCGGTAGGAGTCGGGCGTCTCGTAGTCGCCGGGGTGGTAGAACACGCCGGCCAGCATCACGTCGCCCTCGACGTTCATGAACGAGGGGGAGAACCCGAGGTCGACCTGGCCGAGCACGTCCACGTCCGCGCCGGCGGGCGCCGCGGCCAGCGCGTCCTCGTCGGCCACCAGGTAGCCGCCCTCGCAGGCCACGTAGACCAGCCCGTTCGCGTCGGTGACGGCCGAGCCGTGCCCGTCGTAGCGTCCGAGGGGCGTCGAGAGGTACACCCTGTCGCTCGTGCCGTCGGGGCGCAGGCGGTAGAGAGGCGATGCCGATCCGTCGGCCATGTAGCCGCTGAACAGCCACGTGCCGTCGTCGAGGCGGTCGAGGTCCTGGCAGACGAACCCCTCGCCCACGCCGGGGATGGCGAAGGCGCGCTCGGCCTGCTGGTAGAACGGGGCGAACGCGACGCGCACGTACGCGTTGGCGCCGAGGACGGCGACGACGGCCAGCCCGACGAGGGCGGCCAGGACGATGAGCAGCGCCCGGGCGGGGCGGGGGAGGGCGGAGGTCTTGGCGCGAGATGCCATGGAGGGGTCCTTTCGGGTGGCGGGGCGGCGTGCGGGTCGCGTGCCGTGCGGGCGCGCCGGCGGGCTGGGGCGCGCGTGGTGGTCGCCAGCCAGTCTAGGGGAGGGCGTCCCCGGGTCGCGCCGCCGGGGCCCAACGGTCATGCAACCGTGACTTGATGGGCGACGGGCGCGGCCTGATAATTTAAGCGACGAGGTCACCGTATCATGGAGCGCGACGCTCCCGTGAGTTGACGCAGCCGGCCATTCCGTCAGCTGCCGTTTGCGCCCGCGCGATGCCTGCCGGATAATGGCTCGTCACGGGTTACGCCCCATGTGGGGTATATTTGTCCGAGATCATGAGGCGCCGGGCAGCCGGCGGGGAGGAGGGAGCGAGATCGTGGGCAACGTCTGGCGCGTGTTCAAGCGCGATGTCCTGCGCCTGCTCAAGGTGCCCCCCGCGCTGGTGGTGGTCGTGGCCCTGCTCGTGCTCCCCTCCGTGTACACCTGGTACAACGTGCTGGGCTTCTGGAACCCCTACGACAACACGGGCAACCTGCGCGTGTGCGTGGTCAACCAGGACGAGGGCGCGTCGAGCGAGCTGACGGGCGAGTTGCGCGTGGGTGACATGATCGTGGAGAAGCTGCATGAGAACACGCAGCTCAAATGGGACTTCACCGACTACGACGACGCCATGGCCCAGCTGGACGCGGGGCGCGCCTACGCGGCCTTCGTCATCCCCGAGGACTTCACCGCCGACCTGCTCACGCTGACGACGGGCGACTTCACCCAGCCGAGCATCGAATACTACGTCAACGAGAAGGCCGGCCCCGTGGCGCCCAAGATCACCGACGCCGGCGCCACCACGCTCGACGAGACCGTCAACTCGACGTTCGTGTCGACCGTGAGCGACGCGGTGGCCGAGTCGGTCGACGACGCCTACGACCGCTCGCAGGAGCAGCTGGGCCAGACGCGCGAGGGGGCGCTCGGCAAGATAGCCGGCGCCCTCGACGCCATCGCGTCCGCGCGCGAGGCCCTCGGCCGCGTGGGCGACGCCACCTCGTCCGCCCGTACCCGCGCCGACGGCGCCCGGTCCGACCTCGACCAGGCGCGCGACGGCATCGAGGCGGCCGAGCGCTCGCTGGCCACCATGTCTGACCTCGCGTCGCGCACGCGCCAGGGCCTCGACGCGTTCTCGGCCAGCGCGATGCCGGCCGCCAGCCAGAGCCTGCTCGCGCTGTCGCAGGCGGCCGTGCGCGCCGACGCCGCCGTCGGCAAGCTCAACGGGGCGGTGGGGGAGGCCCAGGGCAACATCGGCGCCACCATCGCCGAGGGCCAGCAGGCCCTCGAGCGCGGCCGCGAGCTGGCCGCCGAGCTGCGCCGGGCGGCCGAGGCGCTGCCCGAGGACGACGCGGCCCGCGAGCCGCTGTTGGCCGCCGTGGCCGACCTTGAGCGCCGCAACGCCGACGCGGAGGCCGACCTGGCGTCGCTGGCGGGCCTCAACGACGAGGCGGGCGGCGTGTCCCAGACCGCCTCCGACGCCTCGGCCGCCCTGAGCGGCGCCGTGGAGGCGGCCGTCACCCAGGCACAGGGCTATTCCGACGGCCTGTTCGGGTCGACGCTGCCGGCGCTGGGCAGCGCCCTGGGCACGCTGTCGGGGACGGCCTCGTCGCTGTCCGCGGCCGTGGGCAACCAGCGCCTGCTCGTCGACCAGGCATCGCTCGCCCTCGCGCAGCTGGCCTCCACGCTCGAGTCGGCCGCCGAGGCCGTGTCCCAGACCGACGGGCTGCTCGCCACCCTGCAGGACGAGCTCGCCCTCGTGCGCACCGACGTCACGGCCGTGGGCGGCTCCGGCGCGCTGTCCGAGCTCTTCGGCGAGGAGGGGCTCGACGCCGCCAAGATCGCGGACTTCATGGGATCGCCCACCGAGCTGGTCACCGAGCAGCTCTACCCGCTGGACGCCTACGGGTCGGCCATGGCGCCGCTGTTCATGAACCTCACGTTCTGGATCGGCGCGTTCATGCTGCTGGTCATCATGAAGCAGGAGGTGGACGCCGAGGGCATCCCGCGCCTCACGCTGGCCCAGCGCTACCTGGGCCGCTTCCTGCTGCTGGCGGCCATGGCCGTGCTGCAGGCCGTCATCTGCTGCGCGGGCGTGCTGGCCATCGGGGTGCACGCGGCCAGCGTGCCGGCGCTGTTCTTCGCGGCGGCCGTGACGTCGCTGTCGTACCTGAGCATCATCTACGCGCTGTCGGTGACGCTGCAGCACATCGGCAAGGGCATCTGCATCATCCTGGTGTTCGCGCAGATCCCCGGCGCCACCGGCCTCTATCCCATCGAGATGACGTCCGGGTTCTTCCAGGCGCTCTACCCCTTCTTCCCCTTCACCTACGGCATCGGCGCGCTGCGCGAGGCCATCTTCGGCTTCTACGGCACCATGTACGCCGGCGACTTGGCCATGCTGGGCGTGTTCTTCGCCGTGTTCATGGCACTCGGCCTGCTCGTGCGGCCGCTCATGGCCAACGTCAACCGCATGGTGGCCGACCAGGTGCGCCAGGGCGGCCTGTTCAACGGCGAGAACGTGGAGATCCCCGTGCGGCCCTACCGGTTCTCGCAGATCGTGCGCGCGCTGTCCGACCGCGACGAGTACCGCGCCACGCTCGAGGCGCGCTACGAGCGCTTCCGCCGCTGGTACCCGCGGCTCATCAAGGGGGCGGTCGTGCTGGGCGTGGCCGTTCCCGCGGCGCTCGTGGTGGTGTTCGCGCTCACGCCGGCGGAGAAGGTGTGGGTGCTCACGTTCTGGCTGGGGTTCATCGCCGCGCTGTTCGTGTTCGTCGTGGTGGTGGAGAGCCTGCGCTGCAGCTTCGAGCGCCAGCTGAGGCTGGGGTCGCTGTCGGATGAGCGCCTGCTCGAGCTGGCCTCGGCGCGCAACGCGGTGGAGCGCTCGGGCGAGGGGGGCGGTCAGCGTGGCTAACATCTGGCGCCTCTTTTGCGACGACTGCCGCCGCCTGTTCGCCAACGTGGTGTCCGTCATCATCACGGCGGGCCTGGTGGTCATGCCCTCCATCTTCGCCTGGTACAACATCATCGCCTGCTGGAACGTGTTCGACAACACGGGCAACCTCACCGTGGCCGTGGCAAACTCCGACGAGGGCTACAAGTCCGACCTGGTGCCCCTGCGCGTGAACGTGGGCGACCAGGTGGTGTCGGCGCTGAGGGCCAACGACCAGATAGACTGGCTCGTCACGTCCGAGGAGGACGCCGTGGACGGCGCGCGCTCGGGCCGCTACTACGCCGCCGTCGTCATCCCTCCCAGCTTCAGCCAGGACATGCTCACGTTCTACAGCGACGACTCGGAGCACGCCAAGATCGTCTACTACGCCAACGAGAAGAAGAGCGCCATCGCGCCCAAGATCACCGACCAGGGCGCCGACACGGTGTCCTACCAGGTGAACGAGGTGTTCGCCGAGACGCTGGCCGAGGTGGCCTTGGGCGTGGCGGAGTCGTTCTCGTCATATGCCGACGATGCCGACCTGGGCGGGCGCGTGGCGGAGCTGTCGGGCCACGTGCGCGCGCTGGCCGACTCGGCCGACCGCGCGGCGTCGGTGCTGGGGCTGTACGGATCGCTCGCGCAGACCTCGCGCGCCCTCATCGACGACTCGGCGGCCCTCATGGCCTCGGCCCGCGACGAGCTGGGCGGCACCGCCGCCACGGCCCTGGACGGCGTCGCGGCGGCCCGTGGCGCCGTGGGCGAGCTGCGCTCGTCGGGCGAGGCGCTCTCGCAGGCCCTCCAGTCGGGCGCGGACTCGTTCGCGGCCGTCGGGGACTCGATCGACGCGCTGTTCGACGCGTCGTCGTCGGCCACGGCGTCCAGCGCGGAGCACCTACGGCAGCGCGCCGACGCGCTGACGGGATCGGCCGAGGCGTACCGGTCGCTGGCCGCCACCCTGCGCTCGCTCGCGGAGCAGGCGCCCGAGCAGGCGCGCCCCGCCCTGGGGCAGGCGGCCGACGGGCTGGACGCCGTGGCGTCGCTGGTGACGTCCATGCAGGGCAACCTGCGCTCGGCGGCCGACAAGCTGGAGGCCGGCGACTCCCAGGTGCAGGCCGAGCGCGAGGCGGTGCGCCAGCAGGCGGCCGAGGCGCGCGACCGCCTGGCGGCGCTGCAGGCCGACTACGACGAGCACCTGGCGCCCGAGCTGTCGCAGCTCGCCGACGACGCCTCGAGCCTGGCGGACGGCCTGGACGGCGTGCTGGGCCGGATCGATGATGCGGGCGGCGACCTGGCCGCGTCGCCGGGGTCGGCCGGCGAGGCCCTGGGCGAGGCATCCGGGCGCGTGGATGAGGCCGTGGCGGCCCTGCGCGGGGCCGCCGGCCAGCTGCGCGAGATGGCCGACGCCGTGGACGAGGCCCTGGCGTCGGGTGACCCCCAGGCCCTGCGCGACGTGCTCTCCGCCGATGCGCAGGTGCTCTCGCAAGCCCTGGCCGCCCCCGTGGCGGTGGATCGCGTGGCGGTGTTCCCCGTGGAGAGCTTCGGGTCGGCCATGGCACCGCTCTACACGTCGCTGGCCCTGTTCATCGGCTCGCTGCTCATCCTGGTGGTGGTCAAGCCCACCGTGCCGGAGCGCGAGCGGCGCGACCTGCACGACCCCAAGCCGCGCGAGCTGTTCCTCGGCCGCTTCGGCGTGATGGCCCTCATCTCGCTGGCGCAGACCACGCTCATGGGGCTGGGCAACATCCTGTTCCTGCAGGTGCAGGCCGCCCACCCGCTCATGCTCATGGGCGTGTTCTGGGTGTCGGGCCTGGTGTTCACGTTCCTCATCTACTCGCTGGTGGCCGCCTTCGCCAACCTGGGCAAGGCCATCGCGGTGCTGCTGCTCATCATCCAGGTGACGGGGTGCGGCGGGTCGTTCCCGCTGCAGCTGCTGCCCGGCTTCGTGCAGGCGCTCAGCCCGTGGCTGCCGGCCACCCACGTGGTCAACGCCATGCGCGCGGCCATGATGGGCACCTACGGCGCCGACTACTGGGTGGAGATGGGCCAGCTGCTGCTGTTCGTCATCCCCGCGGCCCTCATCGGGCTGGTGCTGCGCAAGCCGCTGGCCAAGTTCATGACGTGGTACGTCGAGGAGGTCGAGTCCTCCAAGCTCATCGGCTAGGCGCGTGACCCCCTGTCACGCGACCCCCGCGCTTTGTCGCGCAGGGCGCGCTAGCGCATGCGGCAGGCGAGGGCCCACAGCGGCAGCGCGACGGCCATGGAGCCCACGGTGATGGCGCCCACCCCCGCGACGAAGGTGGGGAAGGGCAGCATCACGAGCGCCATGCCGACGGCGCCCAGGCCCGTCGTCAGGAAGTTGATCAGCGAGCTGGCAGCCCCGGTGTCGCCCTGGCACAGGCTCAGCAGCAGGTCGGTGGTGTAGGGGCGCACGGTGGACTCGACGGTGGCGAACACCACCATGAGCGCCGCGAACAGCCACACGGACGCCTCGCCGATCGCCAGGAGCGCCACGCCCGCCGCCAGGCCGACGGCCAGCAGCACGTAGGTGAAGCGCCAGGGCGACAGGCCTCCGCCGAAGCGTAGGTGCAGCACCGGCCCCAGCGTGGCGAAGCCGGCCGTGGCCGCGAAGAAGTAGGTGTAGACCTGCTGGGTCTGCCCGAAGAAGTCCACGTAGATGTAAGATCCCACGGCGATGTAGGCCATGAACGGCACGTTGAACAGCGCCGCCACCGTCAGCACCGCCATGAATCGCCGCTGGCGGGCGACGCGGACGAGGCCGCCAAGCGACCGGATGACGCCGCCGTCCACGCGCTCGGCCGCGGGCAGGCTCTCGCGGAACAGCAGCGCGCCGACCAGGCACAGCCCGCCGAGCGCGGCGAGCACCCAGAAGATGGCGCGCCAGGTGGTGAACTGGATGATGATGCCACCCAGAAGCGGTGCGAGCACGGGCCCCACCACCGACAGCACCTGCACCGCCGCGAGCAGGGCGCCGCGACGCGCGGGGGCGAAGCAGTCCTTCACCAGCGCCATGGCCACGGCGTTGACGGCGCCGGCGCCCAGGGCCTGGATGATGCGCGCGCCGATGAGCACGCCGATGGTGGGCGCCACGGCGCACAGCGCGCTGCCGGCGATGTAGGCCGCGATGCCGCCCACGAGCACGGGCTTGCGCCCCGCGCGGTCGCTCACGGGCCCGAACAGCAGAAGCCCCACGGCGTAGAAGACGAAGAAGCCCATGATGGTCAGGTTGACCAGGGCCTCGGTGGTGTGGAAGTAGGCCGGCTTCTCGGGCACCGAGGGCGTGTAGATGTCCAGCGAGAAGGGCACCAGCACGCAGGCGAGGATGATGAGCGCGACGAGCCCCGGCATCCCCAGCCGCGGCTGCGCGACGATGAGCCACCCGTCCCCGCCGGGTCGGGCGCCCGCGCCTGCGGGCCTCGTCTCGTCGTCGGCCATGCCCCGTCCTCACTCGCCGGGCCCGCGCCTGCGGGCCGCCTCCGGCTCCCGGCCGGTTGCCTCGAAGGTACCGCGTGGCGGGGTCGTGCGCCCACGTGCCGCCTGACCTGCTCCGATGAGCGGCGCGGCGAGCCACCCGAGCGGGGGCGCGGGGCCGGTTGCGCGCCTGGCTGCCATCCAGCCGGTAACGACGCGGCAGCAGCGCGGTAAGGGCGCCCCCGCCTGGGCCGCCGCGCGCCCGGTGGCGGCGTACGATGGTTCCATCGCCGCACGCGGGCCCCGAGCCGCGCGCCCGGCGAACGAGCCGAGGAGAAGAGCCGCCATGCCGTTGCTGAGGGTCCATAAGGTCACACCAGAGGACGAGATCGGCTACTTCGCGCCCCGCACCTGGGAGTTCTGGCGCGCGCTCATCATCTGCTTCTGCCTGGGCTGCATCGGCGGCCACTGGCTGGAGATCCCCTACTGCACGTTCATGGACCACTGCTTCGGCATCGTGTCCGAGGGCTACCCGGTGTGGACCGACCCGTGGTACCACCCCTACGGGGTGTACGGCGTGGGCGCCGTGGTGATGACGCTGGCCATCGAGCCGCTCAAGGAGCGCTTCGTCATGCGCCGGCGCACGCTGTGGGGCGCCGTGCTGCAGACGTTCGCACTGGCGGTGGTGCTGAGCATGGCGCTCGAGCTGGTGGTGGGCCTGCTCGTCAACCAGCCCGACGCGGCGGGCGAGTACCCCTACTGGGACAACTCGGATCTGCCCCTCAACGTGCTGGGCCAGGCGTGGCTCGTCAACGACGTGCTCATCGGCATGGTGGCCGTCGTATACGTGTGGGTGATTTTCCCCCTGGTGTGCGAGGGGTTCATGCGGCTGAGCCCGCGCGCCGCCAACGTGGTGTTCGGCCTGCTGGTGGCGGCGTTCGCCGCGTGCTGCGTCGTGTCCTACGTGCAGCTGGCCCTGTGAGGGTGATGGCCCTGGGGAGGGTCGGGAAGGCGTGTCGGGAGGCAGGGCTTTCGGTCGCCTCCTCGCTGCGAATTCACGTGATGAGGTATATCACATGAATTCTTGCTGCGGGGGTGCTCCCTGCAGCCC
>JAAWAY010000049.1 GCA_022792415.1 Eggerthellaceae bacterium
GATAGCGCGAATGATGTCCATGGTCGATTCCTTCTATATAGTACGTCTTGCACTCATGTTCTTCTGCATAAAGACACGATTTGACAGTATATCGCCACCGTATCCGATATGCAAGGGAGAACTTTCCCCCTCCGGGCGTCCGGGACGGCCGGCGGCCGATGCGGCCTAGGCGCCCACGTAGACGTAGATGGTGCGCACGGTGTCCGCCAGGTTGCTCGTGGCGTTGGCCATCGTGTAGTCGTAGGACAGCACCGCCGACCACTGCATGGGCGTGCCCTCGACGTCCGCCTCGCCGTAGAAGGAGCAGTACTCCTTGATGAGCGTCTTGCCGTCGGTGTCGTAGGTGGAGTAGGACTCCTTGTCCTCGGGAAGCGCCACGCTGCCCTCATCGACGTCCACGCCGGCCTCGGCCAGGGTCTTCTCGATGATGCTCTCGTTGCGCACGGCGTCGGCGAAGCTGAGCGAGCCGTAGCCCAGAGACGCCGTGGAGGTGGAGTAGCCCACCTGCACGATGAGGCCGTCCTCCCCCAGGCCCAGGTAGACGGTCGGCGTGCCCGTGCGGGCGTCGGCGGGCTCCTCGGTGAGGGCGACGCGCACCTCCTGGCGCACGGGGTTGTCCTCCTCGTTCACCTCGCGGGTGCTGGCCACCTGCGCGCCGTGGGCCAGGTACTCGATGGCCTGGTCCTGGTCGAGCCCGAGCAGGGCCGTCAGGTTGGGCACCGTCGTCTTCTTGACGGTGGTGGCGCTGGAGGCGTCGTTGGCCTCGTCGGGGCTGAGGACGGCCGCCTGCTGCTGGTCCTGGTGGGCCTGGGCCTGCTGCGACGCAGACGTCTCGGCCACCTGCACGAGCTGCCAGGTGAAGTAGGCGCCGGCGGCCAGCAGCAGGACGAGGATGACGGCCACGGCGATGAGGATGCGGCGCATGCGGCGCGACTTGCGCAGGTACGCGGGGATCTCGTCGCCCGCGTCCTTCTTGCGGCCCTTGCGGCCCTTGCCGGGCGCCTCGTCGGGCACGCGGCCGTGCCGGCCGTGGCGGCCGCGGGGGGCCTCGTCGGCGTCGTCCAGCTCGGGGGCGGGGGGCGCGGCGGGCGCCTGGCCCAGCTCGGCCGCCCAGGCGTCGTCGTCGGGCATCCAGTCGTCGCCGTCGTCGGCGGGGGCACCCCCCACCGGGTCGAAGGCGCGGGTGAGGCCCATGGGGACGCCGTCGGCCCCGTCGTCGGCCGCGTGGGCGCGGCGGCGGGCGCGGGCGTCCACGAGGGCGTCGTCGGACACCGCGTCGAAGGCCTGCGTGAGGCCCAGGGACGCTTCGTTGCCGTGTGCTTCGTTTCTGCTTCGTCTTGGCATGGGTCGATCCTTCTTCTTGTGGGGGCGTCTCCCCCGGCGGGCCGGCGGTCCTAGCGCATCAGGCAGTACCAGGCGATGAACGCGATGACGGCCACCACGGCCACCGCGATGACCACCTTCTGCATCGTGGACATCTTGGAGGACTCCAGGTCCTCCAGCGACGTCTCGCGGTAGGCGTCGGCGCGGGCGGGCGCAGGGTCGGCCGGCGCGGGCGGCTCGGGCGATTCCGAGTCGGCCTGCGCGGGCGGCTCTTCGCGCGGGGACGCCGCCGGCGCGGGCGGCTCGGGAGCGGGCACGGCGCCCGCCTGGATGACGACGTCGTCGTCTCCGGCGCTCACCTTGATGTGGGAGAACCCGTCAGCGTGGGCCATGGGCAGCCGTCCTTTCTCTCAACCAGCGCATTATAGCGCTCCCCCGCCGCACCGTGCGAGCCTACGGCCAATCACCACGACGCGGCGGCGCGCAGGCGGCGGCGTGAGGCGCCCGGGGCCGCCGTGCGCGGGGTCGTCCCGCGCCCAGCCTCCCCACACGCGGCCGCGCGCCCTACTGCACGCCCGGTATGGACGGGATGGTGGCGAACCCGGCCTCCAGCTCCTCGTCGGTAGGCACGTGGTCGGTCATCTTGCCGTTGTTGAACGCGTCGTAGGCGTACATGTCGAAGTAGCCGGTGCCCGTCAGGCCGAACAGGATGACCTTCTCCTCGCCCGTCTCGGCGCAGCGGCGCGCCTCCTCCATGGCCGCGTAGATGGCGTGCGCGCTCTCCGGCGCCGGCAGGATGGTCTCCAGGCGCGCGAACTCCTCGGCCGCCGCGAACACGTCGGTCTGGCGCACGGCCACGGCCTCCAGGTAGCCGTCGTGCTTGAGCTTGGACACGATGGGGCTCATGCCGTGGTAGCGCAGGCCGCCGGCGTGGTCGGGGCTGGGGAGGAACCCGTTGCCCAGCGTGTACATCTTGACGAGCGGGCAGGTGCGGCCCGTGTCGGCGAAGTCGTAGGCGTAGCGCCCGCGCGTGAGGCTGGGGCAGCTGGCGGGCTCCACGGCGACGAAGCGCGTGTCGGGCCGGTCGCCGCGCAGCTTGTCGCGCATGAACGGCGCGATGAGGCCGGCCAGGTTGGAGCCGCCGCCGGCGCAGCCGATGACCACGTCGGGGTACTCGCCCAGCTCCTCGAGGGCCGCGTAGCTCTCCAGGCCGATGACCGACTGGTGCAGGCACACCTGGTTGAGCACGCTGCCCAGCTGGTAGCGGCCCTTGTTGCCCGGCACGTTGAGCGCGCGCTCCACGGCCTCGGAGATGGCGGTGCCCAGCGACCCGGTGGAGCCGGGGTGCTCGGCCAGCATGCGCCGGCCCACCTCGGTGGTGTCGGAGGGCGACGGCGTCACGGTGGCGTTGAACGTCTCCATGATGTTGCGGCGGAACGGCTTCTGCTCGTAGGAGCAGCGCACCATGAACACGTCCAGGTCGAGCCCGTAGTGCGCGGCCGCCTCGGACAGCGCGGTGCCCCACTGGCCGGCGCCCGTCTCGGTGGTGATCTTGTCGAGGCCCTGCTCCTTGGCGTAGTAGGCCTGGGCCAGCGCCGAGTTGAGCTTGTGCGAGCCCGAGGTGTTGTTGCCCTCGAACTTGTAGTAGATGCGCGCCGGCGTGCCGAGGGCGCGCTCCAGGTTGTAGGCGCGGCACAGGGGCGAGGGGCGGTACACCTTGTACATCTCGCGCACGCCCTCGGGGATGTCGAACCAGGCCGTCTCGTCATCGAGCTCCTGGTCGACGAGGGCGTCGCAGAACACGGGGCGGATGTCGTCGGGGGCGGCCACCGACCCGTCGGGAAGGCGCATGGGCTCGGGCGGCTCGGGCATGTCGGCGCGCAGGTTGTACCACCGCGTGGGGATCTGGTCCTCGCGCAGGTACAGGCGGTAGGGGGCGTTCTCGCTCATGTTCGGTTCCTTTCTCGCGCCTCCGCTCGGGAGGCGGTCCCTCGGGCGCCGGGCCCGCTGCTCTCGCTCGCCTCCCCGCCGGCCCCGGGCGCGTCCCCCGCGGCACGAAAAAGAGGCCCCCGGATCACCGGAGGCCTCTTCATGCGCAAAGGACGAGACTTCGATAACCCGAGTTCTATATTCCCTTGCACCACCACCAGGCACGCGTGGCCGGCGTCGCGTCGGCGACGAAGGCGAGGCGGTTGGCCTGGGACGTGGTCATGGGAGCAAGAGCCTTTCTCTCGGGTCACGGGCGAGTATAGCACGGGGACGGCCCGGTTCGGCAGGAAAGGCGGCGACCGGTCGCACCGTGCCCGACCGGCCGTTTTCGCGCCGCGTGGCGGGCCGTTCGCTTATGTATGTTTCGGCGGGATGGCATTTTCTGAACTTGGAGCGCACTCCACGTGTTATAAAGCGCGGGGAACAGGTAGAATGTACGCGTATCAAACCGGGTGATCCACCTGCCCGCCTGAGAGCCGCACGTCAGCCTCTTCACCGCACGTCACGCACCACCCCCACAAGCCAGCCGTCTTAGCACGCACGCTCCAACAGGTCCGGCAAGACGCCATCATGCGAAAGGTTCGCCCATGACCGCCATCGACCCCGCCGTCCTCGAAACGGCCTCCCGCCACGGGTTCTCCGCCCAGAGCCAGGAGGCGCTCCCCGAGATAGAGGGCGACGCCTTCCTCCTGCGCCACGACGCGTCCGGCGCCCGCCTGCTCTACCTGCGCAACGACGACGTCAACAAGGCGTTCTCCGTGTCGTTCAAGACGCCTGCCGCCGACGACACCGGCGTGTTCCACATCCTGGAGCACTCGGTGCTGTGCGGCTCGGAGCGCTTCCCCGTGAAGGAGCCCTTCGTCAACCTGCTGAAGAGCTCCATGCAGACGTTCCTCAACGCCATGACGTTCCCGGACAAGACCATGTACCCCGTGGCCTCCACCAACGAGCGCGACCTGCTCAACCTGGCCCACGTCTACCTGGACGCGGTGTTCCGCCCGGCCATCTACGACAAGCGCACCACCTTCGAGCAGGAGGGGTGGCACCTCGAGACGGTGGGCGCCGACGGCGCGCCCGACTACGACGAGGGCGCCCGCGCGGGCGCCCGGCCGCGCCTGGCCTACAACGGCGTGGTGTTCAACGAGATGAAGGGCGCGCTGTCCGACCCCGACTCCGTGCTCTACGACGCGCTGTCGGCGGCGCTGTTCCCCGACACTACCTACCGCTTCGAGTCGGGCGGCACGCCCGACGCCATCCCCACGCTCACGTTCGAGGGCTTCCTCGACTCCCACCGGCGCCACTACCGTCCCGACAACAGCTACCTGACGCTCTACGGCGACCTGGACCTCGACCGGTTCCTCGGCTTCATCGACGAGGAGTACCTCACGCCCCTGGCCGAGCGCCAGCGCGCCGACGGCCCGCTTGACGCCAACCCGCTCGAGCTGCAGGCGCCCGTCGTCAACCTGGGCGTGCGCCAGCCCATGGCCACGGCGCCCGAGAACGCGGCGTGCGCGCTCGGCTACGTGGTGGGCACCGCCCACGACCGCGACCGCGTGCTGGCCGCCGACATCCTGCTCGACGCCATCATGGGGTCCAACGAGGCGCCGCTCAAGCGCGCCCTGCTCGACGCCGGCCTGGCCGACGACGCCCAGGCCTTCCTGGCCGACGCCGTCGCCCAGCCCTTCGCCGTCATCCAGCTGAAGGGCCTGCGCTCCCCCGACGCCCCGGCGCGGCTGGCCGAGGTGGTCGAGGCCGAGGCGCGGCGCCTGGCGGGCGGCGGCCTGGACCGCGAGCTCATCGAGGCGGCGCTCTCGCACGCCGAGTTCGTCACGCGCGAGCGCAACTTCGGCTACCCCGACGGCGTGCTGCTGTCCATGTCGGCCCTGAGCGGCTGGCTCTACGACGAGGGCGACGCGTGCGCCTACCTGCGCTTCGAGGACGCCTTCGCGCGCCTGCGCGAGCAGCTGGGCCAGGGCTACTTCGAGCAGCTGCTGGCCGAGCTGGTGCTGGACAACCCGCACCGCGCGTCGGTGGAGCTGGTGTGCGAGGAGGGCGACGGCGGCGAGGCGCTGCGCCAGCGGCTGGCCGAGCTGGAGCGCGACGCCACCGACGAGGACCTGGCCGCCATCGAGGCGTCCGTGCGCGCCCTGCGCGAGGTGCAGGAGACGCCCGACCCGCCCGAGCTGCTGGCCTGCCTGCCCTCCCTCACCGTGGCCGACGTCCAGGACGCCCCCGAGGAGCCCGCCTACGGCATGACGTCGCAGCACACCCCGGTCCCCTGCCTGCGCCACGCGCTGCACACGCGCGGGCTGGTGTTCGCCTACCGCTACTTCGACCTGTCGCGCCTGTCGTTCGAGGAGCTGCCCTACGCCACCGTGCTGGCCATGGTGCTGGGCAAGCTGCCCACCGCGCGCCACACGGCCGCCGAGCTGGACACGCTGGCCCAGTCCAAGCTGGGCAACCTGTCGTTCTTCACCGAGGTGCACGAGGACGCCGTGGAGCGCACCTCCTACACCGCCAAGTTCGTCGCGAGCGCCTCGTCGCTGGCCGAGAACGTGGGCTGGACGGCGTCGCTGCCCGACGAGATCCTCACCGAGACGGACTTCTCCGACCACGCCAAGATCCTCGACATCCTCAAGCAGAAGCGCGTGTCGATGGAGCAGGGCATCGCCAACGCCGGTCACAGCTCGGCCATGGCGCGCGTCGCGTCGTACTACCTGCCCGCCGCCGTGGTGCGCGAGCAGATGGGCGGCATGGACTTCTACCGGTTCCTCAAGGGGCTCATCGACCGCTTCGACGAGCGCGCCGACGCCCTGGAGGCGACGCTCGTCGAGATCAGCGGCCGGCTGTTCGCCGACGACGGCTGCATCCTGAGCTTCGCCGGCACCGACGAGGACCTGGACCGCTACTGGGAGGCCGGCGGCAGCCTGGGGCTGTCCGACGCCGGGGTGGCGGCGCGCCTCATCGCCGCCGAGCCCACCCCGCGCCGCGAGGCGTTCGTGGTGCCCAGCGACGTCACCTACACGGCCATGGGCTACGACCGGCGCCTGTTCGACGGCCCGTTCACCGGCATCTGGATGCTGGTGAGCCGCGCGCTGTCCTACGACTACCTGTGGAACGAGGTGCGCGTGAAGGGCGGGGCCTACGGCGCCGGCTTCCAGATGACGCGCCCCGGGTCCATGCGCTTCTACTCCTACCGCGACCCGCACATCGACGAGACCGTGGCCCGCTTCGAGGAGGCCGGCAGCTGGGTGTCGGGCTTCGACCCCTCCCCCGCCGAGATGGACGGCTACGTGGTGTCCACCATCGCCGGCATCGACGCGCCGCTCAAGGCCCGCGAGCTCATGCGGCGCCAGGACGCGCAGTTCTTCTCGCACTTCACCCCCGAGCAGCGGGCGCGCGTGCGCTCGGAGGTCATCGGGGCCGCCCCCGAGCAGGTGCGCGAGCTGGGGCCGGCCATCACCCGCGCCACCAGCGAGCATCTGGTGTGCACAGTGGGCAACCGCGCCCTCATCGAGGAGTCCTCCGAGGACTTCGAGGTCATCGACCTGCTCAACGGATGAGCGAGAAACCCCCTTCGCCTTGGGACGCAGGACGGCTACAATAGCCAACGGAAACTGGATAGCGCACCGCTTGCACACAGGCGCCTCCGGAAGGGGGCGCCTGCCATGAGACGAGGGCGGCGCGCCGTACGATCGGAGAACCGACCATGCTTGAACTGAAGAACCTCGTGTTCGAGGTGCCCACGGGCGACGGGGGGACCAAGCGCATCATCGACGACCTGTCGCTTACCATCGGGGACGACCGCTTCACGGTCATCACCGGCCCCAACGGCGGCGGCAAGTCCACGCTCGCCAAGCTCATCATGGGCATCGAGCAGCCCACGTCGGGCACCATCCTGTTCGACGGCCAGGACGTCACCGACCTGCCCATCACCGAGCGCGCCCGCCTGGGCATCGGCTACGGGTTCCAGCAGCCGGCCCGCTTCAAGGGCATGACGGTCAAGAAGCTGCTCGACATCTCCGCC
>JAAWAY010000050.1 GCA_022792415.1 Eggerthellaceae bacterium
CATGCGCGGCTGCCGCCTGGGCATCGTCTATCCCATCCTGCCCACCATGCAGGTGCGTGCCATCGCCACCGCCTGCGCCCGCCTGAAGAAGGAGGGCCTGGACCCGAAGCCCGAGATCATGATCCCGCTCGTGTCCGTGGCGCCCGAGCTGGCCAAGCTGCGCGCCCAGGCCGAGGAGGCCATCGCCCAGGTGGCCGCCGAGGAGGGCGTTGACCTGGACATCCCCGTGGGCACGATGATCGAGCTGCCGCGCGCGGCCGTCACCGCCGACGAGATCGCCCAGTACGCCGACTTCTTCAGCTTCGGCACCAACGACCTCACCCAGACGACGTTCGGCTTCAGCCGCGATGACGTCGAGGCCGAGTTCGTCCCGCAGTACCTGGCCGAGCGCCTGCTGCCCTACAACCCCTTCGCCACCATCGATCCCGGCGTCGCCAAGCTGGTCAAGATGGGCGTGGAGCTGGGCCACGAGGGCAACCCGGACATCGTCTGCGGCGTCTGCGGCGAGCACGGCGGCGACCCGGATTCCATCCAGACGTTCAACGCCATCGGGCTGGACTACGTGAGCTGCTCGCCCTACCGCGTGCCCGTCGCGCGCCTGGCAGCCGGCCAGGCCGCCCTGCGCCAGCGCTAGGCCACGCGTCACCGCATCGCCACCTGTTTGAAAGGAGAGGCCGGGCTTGCCCGGCCTCTCCTTTGCGTTCGGCCCCGGGTCGCGGGGACGGTTTTTCCGGTTTGGATGGCAGCCAAGCGAGGTTTGGTACACGATCTTGCCCGTGCGGTGGGGACTGTGCCGAAGCCAGGAGACGGCGACCTGGGGAAACGTCCCCTCGCTCGGGGTGGCGCAAGCGCTGGGCGCGAGCTTTCGTGCGCAGGAGTGTACCAAACCTCGATTTGCTGCCATCGAGCGTCGGAAAAGTGTCCCGGAGCGGGTTGCGCTAGAATGGGCGCGAGGGCGCGCGGCGGCGCGCCACGTCGGCGAAGGAGGCTTGGATGGCGCAGGAGGCGGGATTTGACCTGGGGCGGCTGCCCCGGACGATCGAGCTCGTGGACGCGGGTGGCGTGCCCGAGCTCGTGATGGTCGACCAGACCCGGCTGCCGGGCGAGCTGGCCTACCTGCGCACGTCGGATTGGCGCACGGTCATCGACGCCGTCAAGGCGCTCGTCGTGCGCGGGGCGCCGGCCATCGGCATCGCGGGCGCGGCGGCCGTGGCGCTGCGGGCCTGGGAGTTCGTCGCCGCCTCGGGTGGGGCGTCATCGCTGCGGCCCGACCTGGGAACCGACGGCGGGTCGGGCGCGGCCCTCATGTGCCAGCGCAGCGCCCGCGACGGCGGCTGCTCGATCGGATCCGGAGACGGGCCGGCGTGCCAGGGGGCGGGTGCCGCGCCGTCCGGGGACGCGCGTGCCGCGGCGCTCGACGCGCACCGCACGTTCGTGCTCGACCCCGATGAGGTCGACCCCGAGCTGTTCCTCACGTCCCTCGAGTTCGCCGGACGCCTCATCGCCGGTGCCCGCCCCACGGCCGTCAACCTGTCCTGGGCCGTGGAGCGCGCGCTGGCCGAGGCCCGGCGCCTGGTGGGGGAGGGCGCGGCCCCGCGCGAGGTGGCCGAGGCGCTGTCCGACCTGACGCGCGCCCTCATCGCCGAGGACGAGGCCGCCAACCGCGCCATCGGGGCCCACGGCGCGGCGCTGTTGCCCGAGGGCTGCGCGCTGCTCACCCACTGCAACGCCGGCAGCCTGGCTACCGCGTTCTACGGCACGGCGCTCGGCGTGGCCTACGCGGCCGCCGGGCAGGGCAAGCTGGCGCGCGTGTACGCCGACGAGACGCGACCCGTGGGCCAGGGCGCGCGCCTCACCGCCTGGGAGCTCGCCCGCGCCGGCGTGCCCGTCACGCTCATCTGCGACGACATGGCGGCCTCGCTTCTGGCGTCGGGGCGCGTGGACGCCGTGGTAGTGGGCGCCGACCGCATCGCCGCCAACGGCGACGTCGCCAACAAGATCGGCACATTGGGCGTGGCCGTGCTGGCCCGCCGCTTCGGGGTGCCCTTCTACGTGGCCGCGCCCGCGTCGACCATCGACGCGTCCGTGCCCGACGGCGCCGCCATCCCCATCGAGGAGCGCGCCGCCTCCGAGGTGCTGCCCGCGCCCATTCCGGGCGTGGACGTGTGGAACCCCGCCTTCGACGTCACGCCGGCCGAGCTGGTGACGGCCGTGATCACCGAGCGGGGCGTGTTCGCGCCGGACGAGGTGACCGCGGCCCACGCCGCGCCGGCCGCGCCGACGGGAGGGGAGGGGCGATGATCGTCAACCACCGCGAGGACCAGGAGCAGCGCGAGCGCGAGGTGCTCGCCCACGACGCGGCGCTCGCCGCCGAGAGCGAGGGGCGCGTGCGCTCGGGCCAGCCCGACCTGCTGCGCACCGACTACCAGCGCGATCGCGACAAGATCCTGCACACCAAGTCGTTCCGCCGCCTGTCCCACAAGACCCAGGTGTTCCTGGCGGCCGAGGGCGACCACTACCGCACGCGCCTCACCCACACCCTGGAGGTGTCCCAGATCGCGCGCACCATCGCGCGGGCCCTCGGGCTCAACGAGGACCTCACCGAGGCCATCTCGCTCGGCCATGACCTGGGGCACACGCCCTTCGGCCACACGGGCGAGGACGCGCTGGCGGCCTGCATCGCCCGCAGCCGCGGCATCCGCCCCGACGCGCCCGAGGTGGAGGCGCTCTACCGCCACAACGAGCAGAGCCTGCGCGTGGTGGAGC
>JAAWAY010000213.1 GCA_022792415.1 Eggerthellaceae bacterium
GCACCTCGCCGGTGTTGGGGTCCACCGTCTCCACCAGGATCTGGTCCTCCACGATGTGCAGGCCGTCCTTCGCCTCGCACATGGCCGCGCATGCGCCGTAGATGTCGGACAGGCCGAAGAAGTCGACCACCTTCGCGCCCCACAGGTCCTCGATGGCCTCGCGGGTGGACTTGATGGAGCCGCCCGGCTCGCCGGCCACGATGATGGTGTGGATGGAGAAGTCGGTCTTGGGGTCGTAGCCCTTCTCCTTGGCCTTCTCACCCAAGGTCCACGCGTAGGACGGGCTCGTCCAGATGACGGTGGGCTGGTACTGCTTCAGCACGAACAGCAGGCGGTCGGACGGGACGGCGCCCACCCAGATGGCCAGCGCGCCCAGGCGCTGCGCGCCGATGACGTCGGGGCCGCCCACGTACAGGGCAAAGTTGAGCCCGTGGACGTAGCGGTCGTTGGGGCGCATGCCGGCCTGCCAGAACAGGCGCGCCTCTGTGTCCTGCCACAGGTCGAAGTCCTCCTGCGTGAAGGGGCTCACCGTGGGGACGCCCGTCGATCCGGAAGAGGTGGCCATGAAGATGACCTCCTCCTCGGGCACGGAGCACATCTCGCCGAAGAAGCTGCCGACATGCTGCGTCTCGCGCTCGGTCTTCTTGTCGATGAAGGGGAACTTCTCGATGTCCTTGAGGCACGTGATGTCGTCGGGGCTCACGCCCGCCTCGTCGAACGTGCGCTTGTAGTACACCGTGTTGTCGTAGGCATAGCGCACCATGTCCTTCAAGCGCTCGAGCTGCATGGCCTCAAGCTCCGGACGAGGCATGCACTCGATCTCGGGATCGTAGTACTTCTGATCGTAGGGGATGTCCTTGGCCATGAGGTGCTCCTTCTTCATTCACGGTGCGGAGGGCAGGCGGCACGATGCCGCGCGCCCGCGCGATTCAGCAGGTTGTATGAAACCACCAATCCGAGGGGGAGACAAGGTTTCCGGTACTTCGAAGTTTCGATGAATTGTTATCTGCCAAACAGATAATTGGGTGAGTTACTATGTTGAATGCACCCCACACGATCCATTCTGCGCAGAATATCGAACGCAGGATGATTCGTTGCGGATGGCGCGAATCGAGCGCATCGAATGTGGGATGGCTCGTTGCGGAAGTAGGGGATCGGGCACATCGAATGTGGGATGGCTCGTTGCGGAAGAAGGGAATCGAGTACATCGAGCACAGGATGATTCGATGCGGAAGAAGAAGTCGAACATATCGAGCATAGTATGGCTGGTTGCGGATGACGCGAATCGAGCATATCGGGCACATCGAACGCAAGCTAGCTCGCACTTGGCTGCGGCGGCGCTTTTCGGGGGCCAAGACGAGCACCCGATGTTTCACGTGAAACACTCAGCGCCGTGAAACAGCCTGCGACACCGACCATCAAGGAGGAGCCATGACCCTTCAGCAGCTACGGTACCTCATCGCCATCGCGGAGCACGGATCCATCAACGCGGCGGCCACCCACCTGTACGCATCGCAGTCCAACCTGTCCACCGCCGTACGCGAACTTGAGCGCGAACTGGGCATCACCATCTTCACCCGCAGCAACCGGGGCGTCACCCTCACCAACGACGGCACCGAGCTGCTGGGCTACGCGCGCCAGGTGGTCGAGCAGGCCGACATGCTGGAGGCGCGCTACTCCCCCGCCGACACCCGCCAGGCGCGGCTGGCCGTGTCCACGCAGCACTACTACTTCAGCCTGCAGGCGTTCATGCAGGTCGCCGACGAGTTTCAGGGCGACGAGTACGACCTCATCCTGCGCGAGTGCGCCACCGGCCAGATCATCGAGGACGTCCGCACCTTCCGCAGCGAGGTGGGCGTGCTGTTCGTGGACGACTTCAACCGCCGGGTGCTCGGGCGCGCGTTCGAGGAGGCCGGCGTGTCGTTCTCCCGGCTGTTCCGCGCCGGGGTGCACGTGTTCCTCAGCGAGTCGCACCCCCTGGCCGGCCGCGACCTCCTCAAGCTGGAGGATCTCGAGCCCTGGCCGCGCTACTCGTTCGAGCAGGGCACCACCAACTCGTTCTACTACGCAGAGGAGCCCTTCAGCTACCTGCCCCACAAGAAGGTCATCCGCATCTCCGACCGCGGTACGCTCACCAACCTGCTGGCCTGCCATAACGGGTTCACTCTCTCCACCGGCGTGCTGTCTGCCGAGATGCATTCGGGCATCGTCTCCATTCCGCTCGACACCGACGCCACGATGGAGGTGGGCTACATCATGCACGACGAGCGCCGCCCGAGCGAGCTGCTCGTCCGCTACATCGACGCCCTCCGCCAGGTCATCGCCCAGAACCAGACCGTGTCAGAGCTCCTGGACGACTGACCCTCGCCCCTCGCGATCGCCAGTTCGTGTTCGGTGGTCTCGCATTCTCTGCCTCATGTGCGCCAACCCACTGTCGTTGGTCTCGTGTTCGCTGGTTCCTGTTCGCCAACCCGCGGTCATTGGTTCACTTCCGGCGACTTCACGTTCGCCGCCTCACGTTCGCTGCCTCGTTCTCATTGGTTCTCGATCGACGGTCTCATGCTCACCAACTCACACTCGATGGCCTTGCGGCCGCCAGTTCGTGTTCGCCGCCTCACGTTCGCCGCCTCGTGTTCGCCGCTTCGCGGCCGTCAGTTCTTGTTCGCTGCCTCGCTTTCGTTGGGTCACATTCGTTGGTTCGCTTTCGTTGGGTGGGAAGGGCGGGGAGCCCTTTCTGGGGCGTGTAACTGAACCGTTACCGTCCCTCGAGCGGTTTTCGCAGGTGGCTCCGGGATGTCCTTGTTGAGGAAACGGTATCCTGGTTTACGTTCTTTCTTCTGGGGAGAGGTTTGCCATGTCTGAAGTTTCCGCGGCTGATGACCGCGTGCGCATCGCGCGCCGTCGTTCCGAGCTGCTCTCGCGCGTGACCGCCGTCGTGCTGGCCCTGTTCCTGCTGACGTTCTTCGGCACCACGCTCAACAACATCATCACCATCAACAACCAGGTGCAGACCGTTCGCCAGGGACCCTACCCCGTGTCGGTGGCCGCGGGCCGCGTCGAGACGCTGCTCGTCCAGCTGCGCACCCTCTCCGACCGACCCACCTACGTTCGCAACGCCGACGTGGCGCAGAGCCTGCGCGACTCGTTCCTCGAGATCGACGAGGGCCTCTCCACCCAGCTCGACTTCATCGCCGCGCACCACCTCAACGACCCCGACGCCGTGGCACTGGCTGAGGGCTACGACGAGCTGGCGCAGAACGTTCGCTTCTACCTGGGGATGGTCGCGAATCCCGCCATCTCGGACGAGGCCGTGCGCACCTATGCGATCGAGGTCATCTTTCCGGCCGTCGACCAGCTGCTCGAGATAGACATCGACATCCTCAACGAGTCGACCGATGCCGTGGAGTCCATGTACACGACGGTCACGTCCGCCAACAGCCAGACGCTGCTGGTGTCGTGCCTGCTCATGGCCGCTGTCATCCTGTCGCTCGCCGTGTACCTCACCATCCTGCGGCGCAAGTCCGACCGCGAGAACCAGCTGCGCGACAGCCTGCAGGACGCCCTCGAGCTGGCCCAGAGCGCCAACGCCGCCAAATCGGCCTTCCTCTCCAACATGTCGCATGACATCCGCACGCCCATGAACGCCATCGTGGGTCTCACGTCCATCGCCCACTCCCACATCGACGATCCCATCCGCGTCAAGGAGTGCCTGTCGCGCATCGCGACGTCGTCCAAGCACCTGCTTGGACTGATCAACGACGTGCTGGACATGGGCAAAATCGAGAGCGGCAAGATGACCCTCAACGAGGAGGTCTTCTCGTTCCCTGACCTCATCAGCGAGTTCGTCACCATCGTGCAGCCGCAGGCCAAGTCGAAGCAGCTGAGCTTCGATGTGGTCATCGGCAACATCGAGCGTGAGATGCTCGTGGGCGACACCATGCGCATCAGCCAGGTGCTCATGAACCTGGCGGGCAACGCGGTCAAGTACACCGAGGTGGGCGATTCCATCCGCATCTCCATCACCGAGGAGCCCTCGACGCGTCCGGGATGCAACAACTACCGGTTCGTCGTGCGCGACACCGGCATCGGCATGGAGGCAGCGTTCCTCGAGCACATCTTCGACCCCTTCGAGCGCGAGGCGAACGAGACCACACACTTCACCGAGGGCACCGGGCTGGGCATGGCCATCACGAAGAACATCGTCGACCTCATGGGCGGCACCATCTCGGTGGAGAGCGAGCCCGGCGTCGGGTCGGCGTTCACCGTGGTGCTGCCCCTGCGCCCGAGCGATGAGGACGAGGAGGAGCTGGACACCGGCTGCCTGGAGGGCATCCACGTGCTGGTGGTGGACGACGATCGCGATGTGTTGGAGAACACGAAGCTGCTGCTGGACGACTTCGGCATGCGCGGGGAGTGCTCGGCATCGGGCATCGAGGCGGTGGCGCTGGCCGCGCACGCGCACGAGTCGGATGACGACTACCGCGTGGCCATCGTCGACTGGATCATGCCGGGCATGGACGGGCTGGAGACCATCCGCCAGATCCGCCATGAGGTGGGCGAGGCCATGCCCATCGTGCTGGTGAGTGCCTACGACTGGTCGGACATCGAGGATGAGGCCGCGGAGGCCGGCGTGACGGCGTTCATCTCGAAGCCCCTGTTCCGCTCGCGCCTGTACCATGTGCTGCGCGCCGTGTGCGTCGATGGGGGCGAGGTGGCGCTGGCCCAGGCCGCCACGTCCAAGCGCCCCGTCGTGGGCCGCGTGCTGCTGGTCGAGGACAACGAGCTCAATCGCGAGATCGCCACCGAGCTCATCGGGCAGATCGGCGCCCAGGTGGACTGCGCCTGCGATGGCGTCGAGGCCGTGGCCATGGTGGACGCGGCTCCCGAGGGCCACTACCAGCTGGTGTTCATGGACTGGCAGATGCCGCGCATGGACGGCATCACGGCCACCGAGACCATCATCGCCCACGAGCGCGAGGCCGGCCGTGCGCACGTGCCCATCGTGGCCATGACGGCCAACGCGTTCAACGAGGACCGCGAGCGGGCGCTCGAGGCCGGCATGGACGGCTTCATGGCCAAGCCCATCGACCTGGGCGAGCTGGAGCGCAACCTGCGCGCCTACCTTCCCGAGGCATAGAACCTGTTCAACCGGCGTGCTGAGCACAGGCGCCGGCGAACGACCGCCGAAAAAGAACGAGGCCCCGGCTCTCCCTGAGCCGGGGCCTCGAAAGAGACGATGCAGCCTAGATGTTCTTGAGCAGCTCCATGACGAAGTCAGCGTTGGCGGTCATGCGATCGCGGGAGACGTTCTCCACCACATCGTCGCTCTGGCCGAAGTACGCCGGCTTGCCCGCGTCCATGCCCACCAGGTGCATCACCTGGCAGCCGCGCCTCATGGCGCACGCCGCGGCGCTGTCCATCCACAGCATGGTGCCGCTGCCCACCGTCATGCCCACCGCCGTGGCGGCCTTCTTGGCCAGGCGGCGCATACGCGACGATGCCTGGCGCGGGAGGTAGGTCCCCTCGCGGTCGATCAGCGTCAGGTCGCCGGCGCCCAGGGCGTCGAGGTCGATGATGATGGCGCCGCGCATGTCCTGGGAGTGCTCGTCGAGGAAGGCGTTCATGCCGCCGTTGCCCGCCAGCTCGGCACCTAGGGCCACGAACCACACCTCGGTGTTGATGTCAGGGTTGCGGAACCGGTAGATGCCTTCGACATCGGCGACGGCCTCGTCCGCCACGTCGGCAGGCTGCTCGGGCGCGACGTCCTCGGAGAGGGTGGACACCCGGCCCAGCTGCTCGCGCGAGAAGCTGCCGCCGTTCCACCGCGTGCCGGCGCCGTGGGGCGCGTCGTCCTCGTCATAGTAGGCCTCGAAGACCTCGCCCTCCTCGTCGTCGGCGTCGCCCTCCTCGTAGTACTCGTCCTCGTAGTAGTCAGCGGACTCCTCGTAGACGTCGTCTTCCTGGCGGAAACTCTCCCACCCGCCGCGCGCGGCGCCGGCGGCCTGGGCCTCGAACTCGTCGTCCACGTCGAGCCATTCCTGCGGGGACGTCTCCGCCTCGTGGCGCTTACGGCCGAATCCGAACTTGCCGAGGAAGCGCTGGGCGCGCGACTTGGGCATGTCGACGTAGCCGGGGCCGGAGAAGGCGCCCGTCTCGGTGATGACGTCCTCGTAGTCGGAGTCGTCCGCGTCGTCGATGTACATGTCGTCCGGATCGACGTCCTCCAGCAGCTCATCGCCGACCGGGGTGAACGATCCGGTGGAGCTCGCCACAGCGAAGGCGCCGGCGCGGGCGACACTCGGGGCGTCGGCATCGGCAGCGTCGCCGGCGTCGGCCGCGGCCGCCTCGGGGGCCACCGGCGCGAACGAGCCGGAGAGCGACGCGATGGCAGCGGCCTTGTCGTCCTGGGCCGCGCCGATGGAGGGCAGCACCGCGCGCAGGTCGCGGACGCGCCCGGTGCCGGGCTGGCGCTCCTCGGCCAGGGGGGCGCGCTGCTTGGACAGCTCGTCGAGCGGGGTCAGGCCGTCCGCCTCGCCGCCGATGGAGGGCAGCGAGATGGCGCGGCGGCGGCGCGTGGGCTTCTTGCCAGCCGCCTCGCCGCCGATCGCGGGGATGGACGCGGAGAGCGAGGCCGGGCTCTGGATGGACGGGATGGCCGCGGCGAGCGACTCAGCCAGCGCACCCCGGTCGACGGCGGCCTCGGCCTCGGGCTGCGATCCCGTCAGGGGGCGCGGCTCGCGGACGGTGATGCCCTCCTGCGCGCGCAGGTCGGCGACAGCGTCGTCGAGGATGGAGGCAGGACTCTCCTTGGCCGCGGCGCCCAGCACGTCGGGCGCGTCCACCGCGGGGATGTCCAGCGGCACGGGGCGGAACGCCACGGTAGCGCCGCCGGGCTCGTCGCCCTCGGGCGCGGACTGCGCGGCGGGGGCCTCCTGAGCGGCTTCGGCGGCCGCGTCTGCCGGAGCATCGTCGCGGCGGAAGCCGGGGGCCTTGACCTCCATGATGCTCTCGCGCATCTGCTGGAGGCGCTGCTCGGTCTCGGACAAGCCGGTCTCAACCGGCGCGCTGAAGCGGTTGGGGCGCTGGTCGGCCAGGGCGGCGTCGAGGGCGTCGGCGTAGCGCGAGCGCTGCACCGGGTGCTTATCCTCCTCGGGCTTCTTGGCCTTCTCCTGCGCAGCCTTGAACCAGTCGGGCACCGACGGGGCGGCCTCTCCCTCGGGCTCGATCTCCAGGGCATCCTCCTCACCAGGGGCCAGGGTCTCCTCCTGGTCGTCCTGCGGAAGCACCTCCTCGGACACGGCCTCGCCCTCCGGAGCCACTGCGGGCGCGGGGGGCTCTTCCTCGGGGATGTCGATGTTGATGGTGTCGCTCACGGGCATGCCGGTGAGCGCGGCGACGGCGGCCTTGGCGGAGAGCAGGCGCTCGGCGGCCGACTCCTCGCGCTGCTCGGTCGGGGCGGTCTCGTAGACGAGCTCGGTTCCATCGTCCACGGCCCCGCTGCGGCGGGCGGCCTCCTGGCCGTGCACCACGGCCCCGTCAACTCCCAGGCGGTCGAGCTCGGCCTGCGACAGGCGGCCCTTGCCCACGCGCGCGGCGACGTCCATCAGCACGGCCACGCCCGCGGCATTGCAGTTGGCGCCCTCGTTGTAGGACGCGGCGCGATGCATCACGCACAGCAGAAGGGGCCAGGCGGCGGCCAGCAGGGCCACCACTGCCAGCACGTTCACGACGATGAGCCCGGTTCCCTCCAGCGCGGACACGCAGCGGACGAGCAGCAGCACGACGCTCGCGGCCATGCCGCCCACGGCCGCCCAGTTGAGGATGGGAAGCACTCCAAACAGGGGAGCCTTCGTCTCGAACTGCACCTTCCCGCTGTCATAGTGGGAGACCAGCACGATCTTGCGACGGCGCGTCGACCCGGTCTCGGGGGAGAAGTCGGGCTCGTACTTTGCGATGACGTTCTGGCTCACGCCGCGGTTGAGGAACCGCGAGACCACGGGGGTGCCCAGCGCCTCGGCCACGAACACGGCCGTGGCCAGCACTGCCAGGATCAAGGCGGGGATGGCGGCGACCGGTAGGAAGCACGCCAGGGCCGCGGCGATCACCACCACGCCACTGCAGATGGCCTTCGGGAGATCGGCGTCGGGATTGCAGTTGAAGTCCTCGATGGACGCGGGCAGACCGGCGTCCGTCTGGAGCTGCTCCGTGATGTACAGCGCCGCCTGCTGCTCCTCCTCGGTGCCCGCCGGGCGGGGCCCGATGGACTGGGACAGGTACGCGACGTGCTCTTGTATGTCGGCCATGTAGGGAGCCTTTCGGTAAACACTTCTCAATGCCAAGGCACAATTACCGCAAGTATACGCTATTTACCTACTAGTTACCCAGGCTGGACAAGTAATCCCGCAGAAACGCGTCGGCATCCGCGGCCTGCAGCCGCTCCGACGAGTACGCGGCCTCCATATCGGCCGTCGCGCGGTCGCACGAGGGACCCACCAGCTCCGTCGGGTTCGCCTCGAACGCCTGGGCCGCGGCGGCGGCCTGGGCGTCCAGTTCGTTGTAGCGGGCGTTCTGCTCGCTCATGGTTGCCTTATCGCGTGCCAGGTAGGCCTGATCCGATGCGATGGCCGCGTACTGGGAGTCCACGCGCAGGTCGAGGTAGGCCAGGTACGGGGAGAAGTCGACGGCCGGATAGTCCTGCGCCGCCTGGGTGAGCGCGTCGCGGGCTGCGATGAACCCTGCCAGCGCCTGCTCGCTCTTGGCCATCGAGTCGCTGACGGTGTCGCGCGTCATCGTGGACAGCGCCGCGGCGGCGTCGCGGGAGAGAGAGTCGGCCTCCAGGAGGTGCGCCCACGCGTCCTCGGTCGCCCGCTGGGCGCTCAGCGCGGGCAGGGCCGTCGCCATGATGGATCGTCCTGCCTCGATCATGTTCTCGCGCGCGTTGATGGCAGCCAGCGCGCGGTTGGCGGCCTCCTTGTCCCGGGCGTCCACCAGGCTGGACTGGACGGCCTCCACCGCGGCGCGCGCCTCCTGCAGCTGCTCGAGAGACTGGTCCACCTGGGGCGACAAGGCGTCCCATTCCTCGCGCGCCTGCGCGGGGTCCCCCGATTCCACACCCTCGTTGATGCGCGTCGTCACCTGCGAGTCCATGGGCAGGATGCCCTCGTCGGCTCGCTGGATGGCCCCGAGCGCCACGGCGAGGTCCCCCCGCAGCGCGCTTTGGGCCTGGATGAACGAGTACCCCAGGGTGCCGAGGAACCCGACGGCGACCACCGCCCCCGCGGCGACGGCGGCCGCCACGGCGAGGCGATGCCGGCGGCGCTGGGACTTGCGGCGCGCCACCTCGCCGGCAGGCACCTGCCAGGACGACCCGCAGTCCGCCGCAGAGCGGTGGGCTCCCCCACCCAGCACCGACGACGGGGCCCTTCCCGCGGATCGGGATGAAGTCCCCCGCGATGTCACGGGAGGCAGGGCGCCCCCGCGGGCAGCCGAGGGAGACTCAGTCGACACGAATTCGCCCGAGGGCAACGTGATGCCGCGCTCCTTCGTCGGCGTGGAGGGCGGCTTACGCGCCCCACCCAGCGTGAACAGGGGAATGTGCCCCAGCTTGGCGAGGGGGCCTTCCCCTCCCCTTCCCGACATCGCCCCGCGAGGACGGGCGCGGCGGCCGGAGCGCTTCTCCGTCCCACCGTCCAACGACTCGCGCGCAGCGTCCAGCACGCTGAACGACAGCTCGTTGGACGTGCCCTGGGTCGCCCGCTTCACGTGGGCGGCATGGCTGAGCTTATGTCCCCGCTTGGCCACCGCGCGCCCCGGCTACTCCACGCCGCCCAGCGCGGCGATGATCTCGTCGATGGTGCACACGGTGATGTTGCTGCTGGGGAGCGACTTGAGAAACGACTTGCCGTACCCCTTCGTCACCAGGCGCTTGTCCGCCAGGATGAGCACTCCCTCGTCGTCTGCCTTGCGGATCAGGCGTCCCGCCGCCTGCTTCGTCTCCATGACGGCCGCGGGCAGCACGTAGCGACGCCAGGCCGCATCATCGCGCGCGCCGCGCTCACACGACAGGGGGTCGGTGGGCTTGGCGAAGGGAAGCTTGGGGATGATAACGCCGCGCAGCGTGGCGCCGGGCGCGTCGAAGCCCTCCCAGAAGCTCTTGAGCGCGAACAGCGACAAATGCTCATCGGCCAGGAAGTCATCGCGCAGCCCCTTCACCGACACGCCCCACTTCTGGCACACCAGGCGCAGGTCGTCCTGCTTGAGGACCGGTTGAACGGCCTCGAAGCTCTTCTCCATCTCGCGGCGGTTGGTGAACAGGGTGAGCATCGACCCCCGCTGCGCGCGGTGCGTACCGATGAGCAGGCGCTCCAACGCGTCGAGGTAGCGCGGGTCGTTGGGCTCGGGCATGTCGCTGGCCACGAACACGCGCATGTGGGCATCGAAGTCGTAGCTCGATGCCAAGAGCAGGGTGTCGCAGGCCGACTGCTCGCTCGTGTTCAGGCCCAGCGCCGCCTCGAACGACGCGAACGATTCCCCCACCGTCAGCGTGGCCGATGCGAACACCACCGAGTGGGTGTTGGCGTAGAGCGTCTCGTCGAGGGTGGCGCCGACGTTGTAGGGCAGCGCCTCCAGCTTGTCGACGGGGCGATCCCCCTTGCGGCTGAGCGTCGCCGCGTACACGTAGGCATCGGGCGCGGAGAAGAGGATGACCTCGGCGGCGCGCACGATATCCTTCAGTTCCATGGCGATGGCCGCTATCTCGCGCTGGACCACCGCGGCGCCCTCGGCGTCCTCGAGATAACCCACGATCTCCTGGCAGGCGGTGATGAGCTTCTCGGCGCGATCCACCATCGCCTGGCCCTTCTCCACCACGTCGGCGAACGTGGCCGAGGAGCGGATATCGGCGTTCAGCCACAGCTCCACCGTCTCGTAGCCCTTGCCGCGGCGCGCCTCGTCGAAGAACAGCAGGCCGCGCATGGCGTCGCAGAAGGGATCGGCCGCCTCGGCGAACGCCCGGCCGGCCGAGCGTGCCTTGTTGGTGAGCGCGTAGAACAGCGTGCCCGCATCCTCCTTGCCGGGGATGACGGCCACGCGCTCGGCGCGCGAGAACACGTTGCGCGCCGACTCGTCGCCGGCCACGCGGCGCCCGAGGAAACGGATGTCCTCGGCGACCAGCTCCAGGGAGAAGGCTCGGCGCGCCTCGTTCTCCGCTCCGTGGGCCTCGTCCACCACCCAGTAGCGGATGGGCGGCAGCAAGCCGCCGTCGGCCGCGAGGTCGCAGAACAGCAGGCTGTGGTTGGTCACCACGATGTTGGCGGCCTCGGCCTGGCGGCGCGACCCGTGGACGAAGCAGGAAGTCCCGTAGAACGGGCACTTCCGGCGCAGGCAGTCGTGGCTCGTCGTGGTGATGGAGCGGCGCGGCAGCACGCGGTAGTCGATCTTCAGGCCGTCCAGGTCGTCATAGGCCGTCTGCTCGATGAAGGACAGCAGCGCGGCCAGGGCCGGGGCCTGGGAATACTCCTTGTTCCCCACGGCGCGCATGCGCGGGCCCTCCTCGACGATGCGCCCTATGCGGCGCAGGCACGGGTAGTGGGAGAACCCCTTGAGCGCCGCGAAGGTGAGATCGCGGCCCTGATGGGCCAGCGCCTCGGCCAGGGCGGGAAGCTCGTGGTGGACCAGCTGGTCGAGCAGGGCGTTGGTCTTGGTGGCCACGCCGACGGTCACGTTGTTTCGCATGGAGAGCAGGGCCGAGGGAACCAGGTACGCCATGGACTTGCCCACGCCGGTGCCTGCCTCCACCATGAGGTTGCGCGACGACGCGAACGCGTGGCGCACGGCCTCGGACATCTCCTGCTGCTCAGCGCGGGCCTCGTACCCCGCGTAGAGGGATCCCACCAGGCCGTCGGGGGCGAAGGCGGCGTCCACCTGCTCCTGGGAGGGGTAGTCGATCCCGCGTGCCGGGTCCTGGGCGAGCACGTCGGCGTCCAGCTTGGGGCGACGCTCGTCGCGGCCCAGGCGCTCGCGCCGCAGCGCGCGCAGCGAGAACCGCGGCGGGGCGGGGGCGAAGGCCTCCAGCTGGGTTGTGGTGCTGCCGGCGGGGCTGGGCGCCGGAACCGGGGAGGCAGGCACCCCGAACAACTCGTCGAACTCGTCGCGGGGGCGCGGGGCCTCCGCTTCGACCTGTGCGGCTTCGGTGGCCTCGGCCGCCTGAAGGGATGCCTGGGCATTGCAGCGGGCGAAGTGGTCGAACACCGCGACCGTCGGCCATTGCTCGGGGGACGCCATGGAGGCGATCTCCTGCACGAGCGGCGCGGGCATGGCCTCCACGCCGGCCAGCAGGATGCGGAACAGGGCGCAGGTCGCCGCCACGTCGTCGTCGGCTCGGTGGGTCGACAGCGGGGCGCCGAAGGCCTTGACCAGGTCGATCAGCCGGTGGGACTTCATGCGCGGCAGTGCGATGCGCGCCAGGTCCAGCGAGTCGAGCCACTGGTTCTCCAACAGCGGGTATCCTGCCGGGTGCTTCGTGGTGAAGTTGCGGTCGAACTCCGCGTTATGGGCGACCACCTTCGCATCTCCCACGAACTCGACCAGCTGGGCGAGCGCCTCCTCCGGCAGGGGCGCGTCGGCCACGTCCTCGTCGTGGATGTTGGTGAGATGCGCCACGTCATCGGGGATGGGCTTGCCAGGATTGACGAAGGTGATGAACCAATCGACCACCTCTCCCTGTTCCATGCGCGCCGCGGCGATCTGTGTCAGCTCGTCGTGGTGCAGGGAAAACCCCGTCGTCTCCGTGTCGATGACCACGATATTCCGATCGAGATCACCGAAGTCTGCCTGCGCGGCACGGGCGGGCAGCGACGCATAGCGGTCGAACACCTCTTCGCACGTTCCATCGGAGATGAAGCGCTCGAGGGAGCGGGCCACCACTGAGGGATCAACGTCCCCGCTCGGCCGTGACTCGTTCTCGCATGCTATATCAATGGGTTTTTCACTCATGATTTTGCTCCCTGTTCGGCGCTGTGCCTTCGGTGCCATCCGCGGAGAGCCCGCGCCGATGGGGCTATGCCCCGTCCGCCGAGGGTTCCGCTGAGCGCCGAAAGAGGAGACAATGGCCGCGAAGGGCCAAGGGCGCCGGCGCGTCCGCTATTGTATCAACCACGCCGCCAGCTTCGGAACGGAGACGCCCATGAATCAGTATTTCGGTACATATCATCGCTTCGACACCGCCTCAAAGAAGGATGCTGGCGTGCTCTTGGGCGCCGACAACCTCGTCGGGGACCGGTACCGCATCGACCTCACCATGGACGGCTCCGAGCACCGCGCGTGGCTCGTCAGCCGCTTTGACCAACGCATCGGCTACTTTGACCCGTCTTTCTCGCGTGACCTCAGCATCCTCGCGGCACGGGGCCTCACCCTGACCGCGCTGCTCTCCTTCATCGCGTTCACCGAGCAACCCGAGCCGGGGCATTACTGGGGCGAGATGGCGGTCGTCGCCTATGATCCGGCCGAGGAAGAGGTCTTCGACACGTTCCTCGACAGCATCTCCGCGCGGCTGCAGGATGGGATTCGACCGCAGGTCTCGCTTGAGGCCGACGGCGTAGCGAGCATCCTTGCCTCGGAAGGATCGTGGACGCCGGAAAAGACCGTCCCGCTGCCCTCCAAGGAGAAGGGCACCGTCATCATGAAGAGCCGGCGTTCCCTCAGCGAGAAGGCCATCGAGCAGGGGCGCAAGGGGAACAAGGGCTGCTACTTCGTGAGCTGGGCGTTTCTGTTGGCCCTGGTCGCGGCGGCGATGTTTGCGCTGAAGTCCTGCGGGGCGTTCTAACGCCCAGGAAGCTGAGCGCTTCGTCTCATCCCACATCCACCGGGATTGACTCGCTGACTCCCCTCCGCTTCATCTGGGTCAATCGGCGCCTGGCTTGCCGGAGTGTCCCGAACCTATTCTCAACGGGACTCGTTCGCCGCGTTCCCCTCCTACTGCTCCCTTTCCGCGAGGGCGTAGCCAATCAGGCGCGTGCACAGCTCAGGGAACGATATGTCCGCCGCGCGCGCCGCGTCGGGCAGCAGGGAGGTCTCCGTCATCCCGGGAACCGTGTTGGTCTCCAGGATCCACGCAACGCCGTCTCCATCAAGGAGGAAGTCCGACCTCGACATACCTGCACATCCAAGGGCTCGGTGAGCTCTCTCAGCAAGGGACATCACGCGATTCGTTGTCTCCTCATCGAGGGGCGCCGGACAGAGATGCTCTGACCCGCCGGGGGCGTACTTTGAGTCGAAGTCGTAGCTCTCGCTGCGCGGAATGATCTCGATGACGGGGAGAGCGCGGGCATCCTCGTTTCCGATGACGGCGACGGTCAGTTCCCGCCCCTCCACGTAACGCTCGACCAGCAGGCGATCCCCCACCTCAAATGCCTGGTCAATAGACTCTTTCAAATCCGAGGGATCCTCTACGATGAACACGCCGAGCGAGCTTCCCTCAGTGCTCGGCTTCACCACGCAGCGCTCCCCCACCTGGGCCACGATATCATCCGGCGACACCGCGTCACCCTTCTCTATGACGATAGACTCCGGCGTGGGAATCCCCTCCGCTCGGTAGAACACCTTGGCTTTCTCCTTGTCGATGGCCAGGGAGCTCGCCCACACCCCTGATCCGGTGTAGGGAATCCCCGTCGTCTCCAGGAACCCCTGGATGGATCCATCCTCTCCACCCTTCCCGTGGAGGCAGAGAAACGCAACGTCAAAATGCTCCGTAAGGAGAAGGGAGAGCTCATCTTTCTGGGAAGGATCAATGACCGTAACATCGAAACCCGCCTCTGCGAGAGCGCCGCGGGCACCCTCACCCGAGAGGAGGGAAATTTCCCTCTCACCACTCGATCCTCCCGCCAGCAGGGCAACCCGACAAGAGCTTGGATCAACCGAATAGAACATTTGTTCCATCCTTTCAGATGAGCACCTTAGCGTAGACGAAGTATATCAAACCATCATTCCTCAGATTCAACAGCTTATCGCCACCATAGTGTTTCACGTGAAACACTCATTCCAGGGATCCCACCCAAGCAATCCATTAAACCCTCTTACCTTCCTCAATTAAAGACAGGTTGATCGTTTCCTATATCCATACTCCTCCAAGACAGAGAAGTACCGTAGTGTTTCACGTGAAACATCGCCGATCCCTTTGGAGATATCGCGCTCACTCCTGCATCGAATGTTTCACGTGAAACATTCTTCAGCCCCTACGACTTTCGCAGTGATCATGTTCCATGTGAACCATGACTGAGACCAACTGGTGTTTGATGTTTCACGTGAAACATTTCTATAATGGCCTCATGGAAAACATCAGAACATACTCGATGAAGCAGCTCAATGAGCTTGTCACTTCTCACGGCCAACCGAAATTCAGGGCCAAACAACTATACGAGTGGCTCAACAACAAATACGCCCTTAGTTATGACGAGATGAGCAATCTTCCAGCTAGCTTACGGAAAGAGCTCTCTCTTTCACATCCACTGAACTCCGGACAGATAGTCGACAGACAACAATCTCTCGATGGAACGCGAAAATACATTGTGTCTTATCCGGACGGAAAGCTCGTCGAGACGGTCGGCATTCCCTCTTACGACGATAAGCGACTAACTGTCTGTGTATCAACCCAAGTTGGCTGCGCAATGAAATGTTCGTTCTGCGCTACGGGAAGAGAAGGGTTCACTCGCAATCTCACTGCCTTTGAAATCGTTGATCAGGTTGCCCTTGTATCCGGTGATTTCGAAGAGCGCGTGAGCAATGTTGTGTTCATGGGGCAAGGAGAACCTTTTCTCAATTACGAGAACGTCAAACTAGCGCTGTCTATACTTAATGAACCAAATGGATTCAACATCGGGGCACGTCACATGACGGTATCCACTTGCGGCATCATTCAGGGGATTCACTCCTTCAGCCAGGAGCCAGAGCAATTCACCTTGGCTGTCTCTCTTCACTCCGCAATACAACAAAAGAGGGATCAGCTTATGCCGAAGGTTTCCAACCAGCCTCTCCCCCAGCTCAAAACTGCCCTCCTCGAATATGTCAAAAACACAGGAAGACGCGTAACGCTGGAGTACCTTCTCATCAAGGGCGTGAATGATGGGGATGAAGACCTAGCTGCCTTGACCACTTTCTGTGAGGGACTTCTCTGCCATGTAAATCTTCTTCCCGTTAATCATATCGATGGATCACCCCTGAAACCATCTCCACCCTCCGTCGTCAACCATTGGGTACGCACCCTGGCCAACCATCGGGTGGAAGCAACGATGAGGAAGTCGCGCGGCTCTGATATCTCAGGAGCTTGCGGACAGCTCAAAAACTCGCGGTAGGACAAAGAATGTTTCACGTGAAACAAAAACCCCGGCCGAAGCCGGGGTTTTTGCTAGGACATGGAAGCGAGTAGTTCCTCAAACAACCTGCTGAGCTCTTCTTCGTCTTTGAACTCAATCTCAATCTTGTTCTTACCCTTTGAAGACTTCACACGCACATTCGTCTTGAGAACATCCCTCAGTGCCTTAGCTACCTTCTTATATGCATCGGGAAGAGGTTGGCGCACGGGCATGTCATCGGCCTTGGGGCGTCCAGCCAGAAGGCGAGCCAACGCCTCTGTCTCTCTCACGCTCAGGCGTTCCTCCATAAGCTTCTCGGTGATCTTCTGACGACCTTCCTTTGAGGGAACGGAGAGAATCGCTCGAGCATGGCCCGCTGTGATCTTTTCTTCAAAAAGCAGTTTCTGAGCATCTTGGGGAAGCTCAAGCAGGCGCAAGGCGTTGGCCACCGTGGAGCGACCCTTCGACATCGCCTGAGCCACATCAGACTGAGTCATGTTCTTGCGCTCCATGAGGCGCCGATAACCGTAGGCCTCCTCAATGGGGTTCAGATCCGATCGCTGGACATTCTCGACAAGGGCCAGCTCAAGGGCCCTATCGTCATCCACATCCTTGATGCGGATCGGAATCTTTTCCACTCCCAAGCTCTTGCAAGCCTGCCAACGACGCTCACCAGCAATGATCTGATACTCATTCTTCCCTAAGGTTCGCACCAAGATAGGCTGAAGAAGTCCATCTTGTTTGATTGAAGCAGCAAGCTCCTCAATCTCTTCCTTCTTAAAGAAGGTACGCGGCTGATCCGGATTAGGAGAAACCCAGTCGATGGGAACCTCATCAACATTCCGAGAGACAATGCTCTTGATAGTCACATTCTCGGACGAAGTCTCCTCAGCCTTGATCTTCTCAACTTCACGTTCCCTGACCTCAATTGTTTCACGTGAAACATCGCGCGGCTCCAGGATGGGATCATAAGCAGGAATCTCGCCAGGCTCGACCACAACCCTCTGTCGCGTTGGACGTGCAGGCGAGGGAGCCACTACCTCATCATCACTAGGATCGCCGAGTAGGGAATTCAATCCACGACCCAACCCGCTCTTAGTCGCCTTAGCCACGATTAATCACTTCCTTTGCAAGCTCTATGTAGGCAATAGAGCCTTTCCCCTTCGGATCATACTCTGTGATGGGCATACCAAAACTCGGAGCCTCAGACAGCTTAACGGTACGGGGAATGGGGGTATCAAACACATCTCTCCCAAAATAACCCCTCACCTCATCAACAACCTGCTTTGACAAGGTGGTTCGGCTGTCGTACATCGTGAGAAGAACACCAAAGATATCCAGAGACGGATTAAGGCGGGATTTGACACGTTTCATCGAATCAAGAAGTTTTGTCACTCCTTCAAGGGCGTAAAACTCACATTGGATGGGAATAAGCAGCTTATCTGCCGCCACCAGAGCGTTGACAGTCAACAAACCCAGTGACGGGGGACAATCAATGAAAATGAAATCATACTTGCCCCGCATGCTGCCAACAGCGTCCTTAAGACGGTTCTCACGAGCCATCTCAGAGACAAGCTCCACCTCGGCACCAGCAAGGTTGATGGTTGCGGGGGCTATATCCAAACCAGGGCAAACATCCGGAATGATAACTTCTTCAATCGGAAGGTCATTGAGAAGAACGTCATAAATGCAGTTCTCCACGTTACCCTTCTCAATTCCCAGACCACTCGAGCAGTTTCCTTGAGGATCAAGGTCGACCAGAAGAACCTGTTTCCCCATCTCCCCAAGCGCAGCAGCCAGGTTAATGGCAGTCGTCGACTTTCCGACACCACCCTTTTGATTGATGATCGCGACGATCTTCGTCTGTCCGATGACGTGTCGCACAGGTTTCTTGTCCTTATAGGACTTTATTTGCTTCACTTCCATTTGATCAGGAACAACAGGGGCAGGCTCTCGAACCAAAACCTCTGCATTCTCGATATCAATCTCAGATATCCGTGTTGAAGATTCTCCATTTTCCCTATTTGGAGCCTCTTCGGGCTTCTCTCTTCTCATACTCTCCAGTATTCCCACGTCAGGAACCCCTTTCTCAAGCAGGCAGAGTATAGCAAAATGTTTCACGTGAAACATTCCGTCACAAAGATAGGGAGAGGGAATCGATTCAGATTAGAGGAGTGTTTCACGTGAAACACCTCCCTGCTCAGATAGAAGCGCCATCTAGGGCATCACTGTATTGCTGAGGATTATAGTCGATACTCGGCAATAGATGTTTCACGTGAAACATTTTTACCAAAGAACGCTTTTAATGGCAGCTGGGTGTTTCACGTGAAACACCCAGATCTAACGCTTCTTAAGCAGAATCTCAAATTCAGGCCCATGGATATCAGGTCTTCTTGCCCTCAATGCCTGATCAATGCGAATGCAGACCCCTTCGAATGATTCATCAATATCTGCGTTGGAAAAACGAAGCTCATAGATACCTCTAGTCTCAAGGAAGGTTGTTCTCACTTCATCGTACTTTCGTTGTCTTTCCTCATAATGCTGAGAACCATCTAATTCGATGCTGAGGTGAGCCTTCCGACAATAGAAGTCGAGAATATAGTTTCCAACCACCTTCTGGGGCCTGAAGGAAAGCTCATGATCATAGAGAAACTCGTACCAGAGCTTCCTCTCATGTCTCGTCATGTTTCTTCGAAGTTCTTCGGCACGTGCAGCCAGAATCTGTCTACTGGTCAACATAACTCACCCCTTTTCATCGAGAAAGAAAAGAGTAGTGGCCCCAATAACCAGAGAGCGGCGCATGTGCAGGAGGAAAGACACGCCCCCACCACCCATATTCCGCATGAGGGCACCCACACGCCACCGCCCCACCTCTCCTTATCCCACAGAGAACCCCCTCTCAGCTAATAGAATCAACAAAAAAAGAGGGGAGTGTTTCACGTGAAACACTCCCCTCTCATTAACCACATTATGCAAGTGGTTTATGTTGAGCCAATCCTACCCGTCTTGGAAGTTTCATTTTCGGCTGAGAGGTCTTTTCAAAGACAATGATAGTTCTTGCTGTTTCTCCATCACTTAGCAGGACTGATCTCTGAGAAATTCGATGCATCCCCACTTTATTGGCCACGAGATCAGCGCGCTTGAGCTCTTTCTCTTCGATCCTAGCCTTATAGCACACCAATCTTCCCCCTTTTTTCAGAAGTGGAGAGGCTAGCTCAACCAAAGAGGGAAGTTGTGAGAGGGCTCGAGCGCTGAGAACGGAGAATTCCTCAGGATGAAGATGCGCCAATTCCTCTATTCTTCCACCAAAAGTGGAAATTTGAGAGTCAAGGCCAAGGCTTTCAACACCTTTTTCAACGATAGCAACTTTCTTTTTCACGGAATCGACCAGCAGGGCTTCTCTTTTGGTCTTTATGGCTACTGGGACGCCCGGAAACCCTCCTCCAGTGCCCAGATCAGCATAAAGTCCCTCAGGTGCTGCCTCAATTTCAGGTAATGCAACCAAAGAATCCTCAATATGGAGGATTCTCGCTTCCTCAGGGGAATCGATTCTCGTGAGATTAGTTATCTTATTCGCTTCTAAGATGTAATCGAGGTATCGCTCGATGAACGCATCTTCTTCCATGGTTCTCCTTAGCCTCAAAGTGAGAGGAACCAGCATAGCAGATGTTTCACGTGAAACATTCTCGCCCACGCTCGAATAAAGGAGGGGAAGAATGATGTCTGAGAGGGGATCTGAAGTAATACCCAGCGCGAGAGATCAAAAAGTGTATCTCATAGAGTGTGGAGTGTTTCACGTGAAACAATCCAAAACCCGGAAGCAAAGAAGGATGCAGTAGGAGAATGTCGAGTAGGAAAAAAAGGCAGGCCCCGATGTTTCACGTGAAACATCGGGGCCTGCTGGCGTAGTTTGCCGCGAAGAAGGGCTAAACGGGAATCACCACGACGTGGCGGCCGCTGCCCTCACCTTCGGAGGCTGTCTCCACACGGTCGTCGTCGCGCAACGCGATATGGACGATACGACGCTCATACGGGGTCATGGGACGCAGCTTGATGCTGCGGTTCTGGCTCGCTGCGCGATTCGCGCTGGTACGGGCAATAGATTCAAGCTTCTGACGCTGACGGCTCTTATATCCCTCGACGTCAATAACGACAGGATAGCGGAAGCCGATCGTCCTCACTGTGATGGCCGACACCAGGAACTGAAGGGCATCCAAGGTCTTACCGTGGCGGCCGATAAGGACAGCCAGGTCATCGCCGGTAATATCCAGGATCAGCTCTCCCTCATCGCCCTCGTACTCGTCGATGGTCACCTCACCGACATTGAAGTACTTGAGAATGTCCTGGAGTGCGGCAATGGCCGTATCAGCAATGTTATCCAGCACCTCATCGGTGATCTCGGGTTCACCAGAATCCTCCTGGTCAGCAGCAGGAGTCTCGACAACCTCAGCGCTGTCAATCTCTTCAATGATTTCCTCGTTGGTTTCTTCCGCCATGTCTCCTCCTTAGAATTGATTGGGAGCAGTGGATGTTTCACGTGAAACATCTCTTTATAAACAAAAGGAGTGTTTCACGTGAAACACTCCTTCGTTCTACAGGGGAATCTAGCGCTTCTTGGTGGGGCGCGGCTTCTTGACCTTGCGGGTGACGTTCACCTCAACCGGCTTGACCTCGATGACCTCATTCTCGGCAGCGCGGGCATCAGCGCGACGGCAGATAGCGAGGCTACCCTGCTGCTGAGCGATACCGATGAGGGACGACGTTCCCCAGAAGAGAAGAACGCCAGCAGGAGAGGTCCATGAGATCCAGAGCATGAAGAGGCTCATGACGCCCGCCATGATGAGCGTCTGGTTCTTCTGCTGGTTGTTCTCACTGCGCATCTGCATGAGAACCATGGGGAGGAAGGTGGCCCCCGCAAAGATGATCATAAGAATCAAATAGGGAACAAATGTTCCAAATCCCAGTTCAAACGCACCAGAGGGGGTCATCGTCAGGTTGGGGACGATGTTGTAGAAGGTGAAGTCGGTGACCTCCTCGCGCTCACCCATCTCGCGCAGCGTCTGGAACAGCGCGATGAAGATGGGCATCTGGAGGAGCATCGGGACACAGCCGGCCAGGGGGTTGAACTTGGCATCAGCGTAGAGCTTCTGCATCTCCTGAGACTGGCGAACCTGGTCATCAGCGTACTTCTGCTGGATAGCCGCGATCTTGGGCTGGATCTTCTGCATCTGGTAGTTCGACTTGGCCTGCTTGTGCATCAGCGGCGCCAGAATGACGCGGAAGATCACCGTGACGATGATGATGGCGAGGCCCCAGTCACCGCAGAAGCCGTAGAAGAACTCGATAACGTTGAATATCCAGTCCTTGAATACTTCCCACATGTTCAAATCCCTTCTTCGCGCCCGAGGCGCTTCTGCTCCGCGGTCCTAGGGAACCGGGTCGTAGCCGTGGGGCCCGCCAGGGTGGCACTTCGAGAGTCTCTTCACCGTGAGGATGAAGCCCTTGCGAAACCCGTACCGTCGGAAGGCGATGAGCCCATACTCCGAGCATGTCGGGACAAACCGGCAGCAGGAGGGGAAGAGCGGCGAGATAGCCGCGCGATAGAACAGGATGAACCCGACGGCCAACTTCGCGGGAAATCCCGCGAGAGCCCGTCGCACCCTATCCATGCTTCTCCCCTGCAGAACCCAGGCATGACTGGGAAACCGCCTTGTCGCACGCCCTAAGCACTTTACTATAAGAAGAAGCGGTGAGTGATGACTTGGCGAGAAATATCACATCGTAGCCGGGCCACGGGCCCCCGAGCTCGCGGCAGAGGGCCCTCATCCGCCGCTTGGCCGAATTACGCCACACGGCGTTTCCCAGCTTCTTCCCGGCAATAAAAGCAACACGACCCTCACGGCCGTGTTGCGCGCTCCCCGTTCTTTCAACCCCGTGGTCATCCAATATCAGGGTGACATAGGGGGTCTTCACCCGCCTCCCCGAGGAGAAGAGACGGGAGATCTCATCGCTGGATTTGATGGTATCCAACGTTCCTCCCGAGGCTAGACGCAGAGGCGCTTGCGACCCTTCGCGCGACGGGCGGACAGAACGGCGCGGCCACCCTTGGTGGACATGCGGGCACGGAAGCCGTGGCACTTGGCGCGCTTGCGGGTGTTGGGCTGGTAGGTGCGTTTCATGGTTATTTATCCCTTTCATATTCAAAGAGTAACTTCCAAATTATATACCAGGAAAAGGCACTGTCAACGGGGATTTTCATTCAGATTTCGCTCGCTACACCCTCCTCTTCAATGCCTCTTCCTTGCAGTCGGAAGGAGGGAGGACATTCAGGATGGGAGAGCGGTTCGAGAGAGGATGATATGAACGACTGAGAAGGAAGGGGGTGGGTCAGATAAGAGAATAGAAAGAAGTAATAACAATAATAAGGACGGTGTAATAGTAGAAAAGGAACGTCATCCCAGTTCAAGGGATGAAAATAACTCACGTTCGCTGTGGATTGGCGCGTCGCCGTCTCCACAGCGTTTTATCGGCTTGATTATCAGTCCACACGCGATGTTGAGAACAACGCGGGTTGTCAACGGGTTTTCCCGCGGCTTTACAGCTCCCGGATGGTCTTGCGGAGGATCTCGATCTCCTCCTGGACCTCCCGACTGGTGCCGAGCTTCTCCTCCACGTACCTGACGGAGTGCATGACGGTGGAGTGATCGCGGTTGAACTGCTTGGCGACCTCCTGGAAGGGAAGGTCCAGGATGGTCCGGCACAGGTAGATGGCGACGTGGCGGGGGTGGGTGATGCTGCGGGTCCGCGACTTGCCGACCATCTGGCCGTGGTCGACGCGGTAGAACTTCTCGACGACGCCCTGGATGTCGCGGATGGACAGCCGGCTGGACGCCCCGCCGGAGAAGTGGTCCTCCAGCAGCACGCGAACCTCGTCCATGGTGAGGTCGGTCTGCTTGTAGAAGGTCATCTGGAAGATGACCTTGGTCACGGCGCTCTTGAGCTCGCGGATGTTGGAGCTGGAGTTGTTGGCGATGTAGAGCTGGATGTCCTCGGGGATGTCGAAGCAGTCTGATCCGTCGTTCTTGCGGTACTCGGCGATGTAGGAGCGGATGATGCCGAGCTTCGTCTCCACCTCGGGGGGCTGGATGTCGACGACGCCTCCCTGGCTGAACCGCGAGTAGTAGCGCTCGTCGATGTCGATGTTCTTGGGAGAGCGGTCGGCTGAGAGGACGATCTGCTTTCCGCGGCTGACCAGGTTGTTGAAGATCTGGAAGACGATGTCGAGCGTCTGCTTCTTGCCCTGCAGGGACTGGATGTCGTCGATGAGGAGGACGTCGGCTTCCTCATACTTGGTCTTGAAGTTGCGGTAGCTCGACTTCTCCTTGTCGTAGGCCGCGCTCGCGTCCATGTAGGCGGACAGAAGGTCGGAGGAGTCGACGTAGACGGTGCGCAGATGGGGTTGGGTCTCCCGGATGTAGTTCTGGATGGCACGCATGAGGTGAGTCTTGCCCAAGCCGCTCTTCCCGTAGATGAACAGGGGATTGAGCGGCGCGTCGCCCGGCTGCTCCGCCACGCTGAGCGCCATGGAGTAGGCCATGCGGTTGGAGTCGCCGATGACGAAGTTCTCGAAGGTAAGCAGGGAAGAGGGCGCCACATCGGTGTTGTCGGCGGGGAAGGGGTCAGCCGCGGGGGGCTGCTCTCCCCAAGAGGGGGTCATGCTCGCGGGATGGGAGGCCCCGACCTCAGAGGGCACGGGCATGGCGGTGGGAGTCGGTTGGGCCACCAGGGGCGTGACTGCGGGAGTGACCGGGGAGGGCGTGGGAGCAGCCGTCGGAACGATCGGCTGGGCGGCCGCGACCGGCTCTGCAGCCACGGGGGTGGCGGGGCTGGGCGCGGGGCTCGCAGGAGCGGCGGCCTGGCTCGGGTCTACCTCGATGACCACGGTGAAGGGGGTTCCCTGGTAGATCTGGCCTAGGGCCCGGCGGATGAAATCGCCGTAGTGGCGCTCGACCCATGTCTTGATGAAGTCGGTATCAGCCGTGAGCATGAGGAATCCCTCGCTCATGGCCTGGGGCTGGAGGCGGTAGAAGAACGCCTTGAACTGGGAGGGATCGACCTCGTCGTATCCGCATACGATGTCGCAGACCCTGTTCCAGTTTTCCGTGAGCTGTCCGCTGTCCATGGTACCTCTTCCTGCCTCCGCGCTTCGCGGCTGTCCTGCTTGCTCGGTCGCCTGACGCCGAGGCGCCCCGCCTTTTACTTCTTCGGTCTCCCAGCTCCCCTAGAGCGAGAGGGAGGTCTGCGCCCCCAAATCGGTAAGCCCCCACTTCTTTCCCATCGCCTGCTCGATGAGCCGCGCCTCCCGAAGCTTCTTCAGGATGGTGTGGGTCGACGAGAGGGGGATGTCGAGAATCTTGGAGATGTCGCTCACCCCGACGGCGCCCTCTTCCCTGAGGAGGTGCAGGATCCTCTGCTCCCTCTCACCCAGGGGAGGGATGAGGGAGCCGGCCATAACGGCAGCCTCCCGCGATCCGTCGACGGGTTGGGCGGGCGCTCCCCACGGGGAAGCCCCCATCGCCGCGGGCGGGTAGGCCTGCTGGACGGGAATCGGATTGCCGTAGGCGTCGAAGGCCTGCGGCACCATCGCCGCCGCGTAGCCCTGAACCGCCCCGCCCGGATAGGGTTGGGCGGCAGCCGGGTAGGGCTGCCCCTGGGCAACCATGCCCGATCCGGCCTGCGCCGCCATCGCGTTCGATCCGTATGAGGGGACGGAGGGATAGGGGGTGACGCTGATGGTCACCACCGATCCGCAGCCAAGGTTGTCCTCGATGGTGATCTTGCCGTGCGAGAGGTCAAGGTAGTCGCGCACGATGGGAAGTCCCGAGCCGACGCCGCGGATGTACTTCTTCATGGGCTCGACTGCCGATGAGAACCCCGGCTTCTGGGCCTGTTCCTTGAAGGGGATGCCGGGCCCCTGGTCGGCGAAGCGGATGGTGTTGCCCGCGTCGAGCACTGAGACGATGATCTCGCGGAACCGAGCGTGGATGAAGTTCTCCGAGACCTCGCGGATGACCGTGTAGGGGATGGTGCCGCCGGCCGCGCGAGCCTGCTCGTACACGGTGGAGGTGAGGTTCTCGATGTACTGGGTGGTCTCCGCCGGCTCGACCTCGAGCACGCGGGGGGCGCTCCGGAGGTTGTCATAGAGGGCGACGCGCGCCGTGGTCGGCACGAAGGTGAAGTCGAAGTCTGAGGCGTCCTCCGTGAG
The DNA here is from genome assembly GCA_022792415.1 of Eggerthellaceae bacterium. Taxonomy (GTDB): domain Bacteria; phylum Actinomycetota; class Coriobacteriia; order Coriobacteriales; family Eggerthellaceae; genus Enterorhabdus. The sequence continues at coordinate 25,612 of JAAWAY010000213.1, forward strand.
GGGGGCCTCCTCGACGATATGAGAATCTTCGTTGTTCAAGGTCATTCCGTATTTCTTCGATTTTTCAGCGTTTTCAGGAAAGTCCAAGGGCATTCTACCGTTATTCACAATGCCAAATCTAGCCTGTGGACAGTTTTCCCGGCCGAAAAACGCTTGTTTCAGAAATTCTCGAAATCTGAAATCTTTTCACCTGCGGTTTTCAGGTTTTTCAACAATTTATTCAAGAAAAGTGGAAAACACTGAAACTGACGGAAGGAATAAATCGGAAAACTGAGGGGGAAAGTGAAAAAGTGGCGAGAAAATTCCTTGACTTTCGGCCCCAAAAAGCTTTCTCCAGGTTAAGGGCGCAATGGTGTGAGTAAACGTGGCGTTGCAAGGCCGAAAAGGGGAACAAGCGTGCCCAATAATATGATTGATAGGGTAACTAATTATAAAATGCCTGTTCAGAGTGCATTTTCTTACATAATGATAAGATGGCTCAGGATACCGAGCTAAAGTTCTCCCCCATGCGCGGGGGAGAGATTTGCACGTATGAGGGGTATGTTTTGCCCGTGTATCGCCGTGCCGAGAAAAGTTTTCCCTGTTTTCCACATTTTCATTGGTGAAAAAGGTGAAAACAGGAGAGGAAAAGGGGAGGGAGTAGGCGAAGGGAGCCTGCGCGGGGGTCAGCGAGGGGAGTTTTTCACCGTTGCCGGGCGTGAGCCGACGACGGAGGGAAGGGAGTTCCCTGCGGCCCGCATGCGACGCCGTTGTCTATAATGGCGGGTACTGCTAGAGAGGCGCCGCCTCGCGGGATCCGGAGCGTTGATGCCCGGGCCCGATCGAGGGGTGCGAGAGGGAAGAGGACGCCTGTGAAATTCAGCATCAACCGCACGGAACTCCAGAACGCCATTTCGATCGTCCTGAAGGGCGTGTCGACGAGATCGACCCTCCCCGTCCTCTCGGGCATCCTCCTGCAGGCATCGGGTGACAAGCTCACCCTGCAGGCCACCGACCTCGAGCTGTCCATCCAGTATTCGGTGGCCGCGCTCGTGGAGGAGGAGGGCAAGGCGGTCGTTCCCGGCAAGCTGTTCTCCGACATCGTGAAGAACCTTCCCGACGCCGCCGTCCATGTGGACGCGACCGAGGACCAGGCGCTCATCACGTGCGACACCTCATCGTTCTCCATCAAGGCACTCAACTACGAGGACTTCCCCGGGTTCCCGAGCGTAGACGTCACCCAGCGCATCGAGATCCCGTTCGCTCAGTTCTCCGCCATGGTGCGCCGCGTGGCGCGCGTGGTGTCGAAGGACGAGAGCCGCGCCATCCTCACTGGCGTGCTCATCACGCTGGAGGAGGGGCTGCTGCGCATGGTGGCCACCGACTCCTACCGCCTGGCCATCACCGAGGCCCAGCTGGACAACGCCGCGGCCGACCCGTTCCAGGCTGTCATCTCCGGATCGTTCCTGCAGGAGATCGCGTCGCTGCCGAAGACCGAGTCGCCGGTCACGCTCGCCCTGGCCGAGAACCAGATCGTGGTGACGTGCGAGGACACCGTCTTCATCAACCGCCGCATCGAGGGAAACTTCCCCAACTACAAGCAGCTGCTGCCGGACGCCTACGTGACGCGCGCCACCCTGGAGGTCGACCGGCTCGTGGCCGGCGTCAAGCGCGCGTCCATCCTGGGGTCCACCTCGTCGCCCGTGCGGTTCGACCTCAACATGGCGTCGCAGACGGCCCAGATATCCGCCGCGTCCCAGGACGTGGGCTCGGCCCAGGAGACCATCCCCTGCGAGATCGAGGGGGAGGACGTCGAGATCGCGTTCAATTACGCCTACGTGCTGGACGGTCTGCAGTCGGTGACCACCGACAAGGTGTTCTTGGAGGTGCAGTCGTCCCTCAAGCCGGGCATCTTCCGCGCTGAGGCGCCGGAGAACTTCCTGTACCTGGTCATGCCCGTCCGCCTCTCCTAGGGGAGAGGTCGGCCCGGCCGTGGCGCTGAGGATAGAGGGCATCGAGTTCCGGGACTTCCGGAGCTACGGGCAGCTGCGGCTGGAGGGGCTGGGGCCGCTGACGGTGCTGGTCGGCCCCAACGCGGTGGGAAAGACCAACATCGTCGAGGGCATCCAGCTGCTCACGGCGCTCGTGTCGTTTCGGCGCCCGACCATCGACCAGATGATCCGCCGTGGTGCGCCCTCCGCGCGCATCTCATCGCATGTGACCGACGGGAACCGTGAGCTCGACGTCGAGCTGCGCCTGGAGGGGCACGCGCGGCGGTTCCTCCTCAACGGCAAGGGAAAGCGCCCCGCCGACCTGAAGGGGCTCATCCCCTCCGTGACGTTCACCCCCGATGACCTCGACTTGGTGAAGGGGCCGATGGGAAACCGTCGCCGCGCGCTCGACGTGCTGGGATCCCAGCTGTCGGCGAGCTACCACACGGTGCTGAAGGACTACGAGAAGGTCATCCAACACAAGAACCGCCTGCTGCGCGACGAGGCATCCGACCTGATGATAGACAGCATCGATGAGATGTTGCTGATCAGCGGATCCCAGTTGACCTGCTACCGCGCGGCCCTGGTGGCGCGGCTGGCCCCCAAGGTGGAGCGCCGCTACGCGGAGATAGCCGGCGCGGGCGAGCAGTTGGAGATGAGGTATCGCCCCTCATGGGAGGTTCATCGCGGATCGGATTCGAGATCGGGCCGGGATGCGATGGATGGGGGAGACAGGGAGGGAGATCCCTCCGCCACCATGGCAGCTGCATGTGCCGCGGGGGTCGGTGATGAGGGCGCATCCTCTGAGAGTTCGACTGAGACCATCAGCCGAGACGAGGCGCGCCGTCATCTCGAGGCGGCGCTCATGGCACGCCGGGCCGAGGAGCGCGCCCGGCATCGTGCCGTGGTGGGGCCGCAGGGCGACGCCATCACGTTCGCCATTGATGGAATGGACGCCTCCCTCTATGGGAGCCAGGGCCAGCAGCGATCGGTGGTGCTGGCGTGGAAGCTGGCCGAGGCGGCGGTTATCGAGGAGATGCTCGACCAGAAGCCGGTGCTCCTGCTCGACGATGTGATGAGCGAGCTGGACGAGCAACGCCGCGCGGCCCTCGTCTCATATATATCTGATGACGCGCAGACGTTCATCACGACGGCCAACCTCAACTACTTCGATGAGGGGATGCTCCAGCAGGCTCGCGTGATCCAACTCCCCCTGGCGTAGGGGAGCGGGCCGCCGCGGAACGCGCCGCGCGCGGGACGCCTGCGCCGCCAGGAGGATCGTCGCCCGCCCGACGCGAGGTTCGATGTTTCACGTGAAACAACGCATCATTCCTTCGGTGGGAAATAATATCCAGATAAGGATAATTAAAGAATGTATCGGCCGATTTACAGGCGCAGTTTTAAATCAGGTGGTGAAAAACCCGAACAAAACCAACATATGCCCTCAGACGGCGTGATATCAGCCCTTATGAGCGGTTGAGCGCGTTTTCCTAACCTTTTCTATGATAAAATTAGTCGGATTGCGCCTTAGATCCCCGATATTCCGCGCTTATTGCCCAGCATGACGCGGAATGAGGGCGATGCGAGGGCGCCTCGTTTCCCCTCTATCTGGAAAAGGAGCGTGTCAGTGGCTAACAAACCAGATCACTACGATGGTTCCGACATCCAGGTCCTCGAAGGCCTTGAGGCTGTTCGCAAGCGACCGGGCATGTACATCGGCTCCACGGGCCCCCGCGGTCTGCACCACCTCGTCTACGAGGTGGTCGACAACTCCGTCGACGAGGCCCTGGCCGGCTACTGCGATACCATCGAGGTGTGGATCCACCCCGATAACTCCATCACCGTGGCTGACAACGGCCGCGGCATCCCGGTCGACAAGCACCCGAAGGAGAAGATCCCGACGGTCGAGGTCGTCCTGACCATCCTTCATGCCGGCGGCAAGTTCGGCGGCGACGGGTACAAGGTGTCCGGCGGCCTGCACGGCGTGGGCGTGTCGGTGGTGAACGCGCTGTCCACCCGCGTTGAGGTGTGCGTCAAGCGCGATGGCAAGGAGTACGCCATCGACTTCGACCACGGCAAGACGGCCACCAAGCTGCATGAGATCGGCAAGGCGCGCGGCACCGGCACCAAGACCACGTTCTGGCCCGACCCGGAGATCTTCACCGAGACCACGGTGTACGACTACGACACGCTGGCCAGCCGCTTCCGCGAGATGGCCTTCCTCAACAAGGGCCTGAAGATCGTCTTCCACGACGAGCGCGTCACCGACGCCGACGGCAACCCGCGCACCGAGGTGTTCCGGGCCAACGGCGGCATCGTCGACTTCGTCAAGTACCTCAACGAGGGCAAGGAGACGCTCAACAAGCCCGTGTACTTCGAGGCTGAGAACGAGGACGGCACGGTGGAGGTGGCCCTGCAGTGGTCGACCTCCTACTCCACCACGTCGGTGATGGCGTTCGCCAACAACATCAACACCCACGAGGGCGGCACGCACCTGGACGGCTTCAAGCAGGCCATCACGCGCACGCTCAAC